>JAYSRP010000135.1:0-6207 GCA_043721015.1 Synechococcales cyanobacterium
TGCATTGCTGTGGTAACTGTCGCTATCTACGCGGTCAGCGTTGTCTCAACGAAGAGTCGCCGCTACATGGTTTTAAAGTGACAGCTACCGGGGTCTGCCGATCGTTTGCCACTAACCTTCAGTAATCACGGCATCGACTTCGATTTCGATCAGCATTTTAGGGTCAATCAGCCGACTGACTTCTACCATCGTAGTAGCCGGACGGATTTCGCCGAAAAATTCACCATGAGCTTTGCCTGCTTGCTCCCATTCACTGATGTTGGCCATATACATGCGAGTGCGCACGACATCTTTCATGCTGGCTCCGGCTTTAGCCAAAGCAGCTTCAATATTTTGCAAGGTCTGACGAGTTTGCTCATAAACGTTGTCGGCCAAGTTTCCATCAGCATCGCTGCCGGTAGTGCCAGACACCGAGATTTGGTTGCCGATTTTAACAGCGCGGGAATAGCCGATAATTGGTTCCCATTTAGAGCCAGTAGCAAAGTTTTCTCTTTTCATGAGGTCGGGTAATTTTTGATGTGGATTTTGATTTTACCGTTTTTAGTGATCTTAGTGATGCTGATAATCCAGCGGGAATTAACTACATAATATTATTGCTAGCTCCGCATCTTAAAGCTTAAATATCTTCAGAGTGTCGTACTTCAGATACTGTATACAACGGTCGCCCTTTAACTTCCTCATAAATCCTGCCAATATATTCACCCAAAATACCAATGCTAAATAGCTGCACTGCCCCTAGGAAAAATATGGCGATCGCAATGGTAGCAGTACCGTTCAAAGGCGATCGAGGAGTCACCAACCGCCAATACAACACTAACCCAGCCATCCCGATCGACAGAACCGCCGAAAATAGCCCCAAATAAATCGACAACCGCAATGGCACCTGAGAAAAAGAAGCCAGCCCATTTAGCGCCAAGGCCAAAGATTTGGCAAAGGTATACTTTACCTCTCCGGCAAACCGAGGCTCTCGATCGAACAATAGAGCAGTCTGCCGAAAACCCACCCACGATCGCAGCCCTCGCAAATAGCGATTCCGTTCGGGCATAGCATTCAACAAATCCACCACCTGCCGATCCATCAAACAAAAATCCCCGGTATCGGTCGGAATATCCACATCAGCCAAAATCTTAAGTAACCGATAAAAAACAAAAGCCATCAGCTTCTTCAACTTCTTCTCTTGTTGGCGACGAGTACGTTGGGCATAGACCACCTGAAAACCCTCCTGCCACAATCGCAACATCTCGGGAATTAACTCTGGCGGATCCTGAAGGTCGGCATCTAACACAATCACCGCCCTGCCTTTAGTCTGCTGTAATCCCGCAGTCACCGCAATTTGATGACCAAAATTGCGGGCAAGGCTCACATAGCCCACCCGTCGATCTTGTTGATGGAGATCCCGCAGCAAATCAATAGTTCGATCGCTACTACCATCGTTCACCAAAATCATTTCCCCCGGCACATCCAACCGATCCATCACCGCACTCAACCGCCGATACAACTCCGGGATATTGGCGGTTTCGTTATAGACCGGAATTACTAGTGAATAATCAGGCATGGGAAATTACAGCAATGCAATCGATTTCTACCAATACGTCTTTGGGCAGCCGAGCCACTTCTACGCAGGCTCTAGCCGGTGCAGTATCTGCATTGAAATACTTACCATAGATTTCGTTCATGGCCGCAAAATCATTCATGTCTTTTAAAAACACCCCAGTTTTGACCACGTCATCCCAAGAGGCTCCTGCCTGCTTCAGAATCGCCGCCAAATTAGCCATCACTAGCTCGGTCTGCTGCACCACGTCTCCGGTGTGAACTAATTGATTGGTGCTGGGATCGATCGCAATTTGCCCCGAAACAAACAGCATTTTGCCGCTGGCGGCGATCGCCTGGTTATAAGGCCCAACCGGAGCAGGAGCTTGTCTGGTAGTAATGATTTCTCTGGTCATAATGGTTTATTTAAGCTCTATGAAGTGCGATCAAATTTTAGCCGCAATTGCCCCCTGCACAAAATTCCTTACCAAAAGTTAGCCAAATCTACCAAAACTTGTTATACTGAGTCCTCGGCGGCAGCATCGCCAAGTGGTAAGGCAGAGGTCTGCAAAACCTCCACCCCCGGTTCAAATCCGGGTGCTGCCTTTATTTCAATTCGGGACAATTTTTTGTGAACGACCTTCTCCTAGATCAAGAGATGATGCAGCGCTGTATCGCTCTAGCTCGACGCGGCGAGGGTCGCACTGCCCCCAACCCAATGGTGGGTGCGGTGGTGGTTAGAGATGGGGTGATCGTGGGGGAAGGTTTTCATCCCGGCGCTGGTCAACCCCATGCCGAAGTTTTTGCTTTGCGTCAAGCCGGTGAACTGGCCAAAGGTGCAACTATTTATGTGAGCTTAGAACCCTGTAATCACTATGGTCGAACTCCGCCTTGTAGTGATGCAGTAATTGCTGCGGGTATCCGGCGTGTAGTTGTAGGCATGGTAGACCCCAATCCATTGGTGGCTGGCAGTGGTTTAGAGAAGCTGCGACGGGCGGGGATTGAGGTGGTGACAGGCGTTGAATCTGCTGCTTGTGAGGAATTAAATGAGGCTTTTGCTCATCGAATGCTACAGCAAAAGCCCTTTGGTATTTTGAAATATGCCATGACGCTAGATGGCAAAATAGCTACAGATACTGGTCATAGTGCCTGGGTGAGCAGTGCAGAATCTCGAGAATATGTGCATCATCTGCGATCAACCTGTGATGCGATCGTGACTGGTGGCAATACTTTGCGTCAAGATAATCCATTCTTAACTAGTCATCAGGCCGATCGACCCAATCCGTTGCGGGTAATACTTAGTCCTAGTTTTAACTTGCCTGTAACTGCGAATCTCTGGGATGTATCTGTGGCTAAGACTATGGTGGTGACGGGGTTACAGGCTGATCAGGAACTACAAAAAAAGCTCCGATTACAGGGTGTAGAAGTTTTGTTAACTGAGAATCCTAGCCCCGCTGTGGTGATGCAAAAATTATTCGATCGGGGCTGTCTCTCGGTGTTATGGGAATGTGGCGGCACTTTGGCGGCGGCGGCAATTCAGCAAGGAGCCGTTCAAAAAATATTGGCTTTTGTCGCACCTAAAATAGTCGGTGGTATCCATGCTCCGCAGCCAGTAGGGGATTTAGGGATTCAGCAGATGACTGGAGCTTTAGATTTGGAGCGAGTGAGTTTTAGGTCGATCGGCCAAGATCTTTTGGTGCAAGGATATCTGGCATCAGACACTTGATGCCCATAAAAAATGCTAATATTTTAAGCACATAAAAACCGAGGCATTTATGACTGTTATAACATCCAGGATGACCTTAGCTGGTTTTTTGGCCTACGATGATGGATCTGACCAGCGCTATGAACTCGAAAATGGAGAAATGATTCTCATGCCTGCCGAGAGTGATATAAATCAACGTGTTGCTACATACTTACTATTGTTGTTTGCCAGCATGGGTGTGCCCAGCTACTGCTTAAGAATTGGTTTGGAGATTGTAGTAAGCAGCTCCCGTGTTGGGGTGAGAATACCAGATTTATCGGTGTTATCCGAAGAAGGTGCTCAAGAACTATCTGGAGCAACAAGATCGATAGTTTTAATGGATATGCCAGCGCCTTTGCTACTAGTGGAAGTAGTGAGTAAAGGGCAAGAAAAAAGAGATTATCGCTATAAAAGATCAGAGTATGCTGCCAGAGGAGTTGCTGAATACTGGATTGTTGATCCTGTAGCTGCACAGGTCACAATTTTAGAATTAGTCGATGGATTTTATGAAGAACAAGAATTCAAAGATGCCGATCGTGTGATATCAACTGTTTTTCCAGAGTTGAATTTAACGGCAGCACAAACATTACAAGCCATGTCCTAAGTTTTAATCACTAACTTTGCTGCGATCGATCGAGCCTCTTTCTCCAGCGGATTTTTAGCATACTGCTGTCCGGCCTCATAGTAAGACCTAAAATATTTATAGCCAAACTTATTAGAGCCGCCTAAGCGTTCACATTGAGCAGCATGGGTCAACTCATGAGCCAACAAAAAAAGCTGACCTCGGTTAGTAGGCTGATAAGCATCTTTCACATATACCCGATCGCAATAAGTCTGTGCTGCCGAATCTACATCGCCCACATGCACCTGCTGCTCTCCATTCGACCAGCGATCCATCAGCAGAGAATTGTAGTTAACCTGCACCCGATCGACCAAATTTCCAAACAATGGCCGCAAAGACTTCTTTTGAGCCACCGTCAAAGGCTGACCTGCCAGATTGCGAGTAGCTGTCAGCTTAGAAGCTACATTAAACATCACAATGCCACTATTGCCCCACGCCTCCCCAGGCTCCGAAGATTTCAACAAATCTTGAATCGTCGCCGAAGATTTTACTGAAGATTGGGCTGAAGCGCGCACAGTCGAAACAGTAGACTTAACTTGTGATTGACAGCTATTGCCACAAAAAGGCGTAAAAGCCGCAGTGCCAAGCAGCACCGCCGCACTGACTGCAATAACAGCCCCGACGATCGCCAACAGCAGAAAATTAATAATGAATTTCATTTTCCAATACAAAAACGGCTAAAGATTCTATCTAAAACAGATTCAACTAACTCTTCTCCGGTAACTTCGCCCAAAGATTTAATAGCTTCTCGTAAATCGATCGTCCAAAAATCCCAAGGTAAATCGCCAGCAATGGTTTCCTGCACTCGTTGTAGCGCCGAGGTGGCCTGAGTCAGCGCCGCCGCCTGTCGCTGATTGATCGCCAAGTCTAAATTGGCTGCACCGATCGCCCCCGCCTGGGCAACCTCCACAATTTTAGCTTCTAGCCGATCGATCCCCTCCTGACTAAGAGCCGATAGCGCCACCACTGGCTGCTGTAAATCTGCGGGTAGCTTTGGTAACTCTGTAATCAAATCCATTTTATTGATCACTAAAATCAGCGGCTTCTCTTGTACCTGCTGATAAATCTCCATTTCAGCCTCTGTCCATCCGCGCTGACCATCGATCGTCAAAATCACCAAATCAGCCTGCTGAGCTGCCGTCTTCGATCGAGCCACCCCAATTTGTTCCACCCGATCGGCTGTTTCTCGGATGCCCGCAGTATCTAGCACCTGAATGGGGATACCGCCAATTACCAAGTTGGACTCCACTACATCCCGAGTAGTGCCGGGTAGATCGGTGACAATCGCTCGATCGGTGCGGCTCAGAGCATTCAACAAGCTCGATTTACCCACGTTAGGATGACCCACAATGGCAATTTTTAACCCAGTGCGCAGCAATTCACCTCGATCAGCAGTGGCCAAAATGGTGATCAGAGTCTGGCTCAGCTCATCAATCTGGCTACAGATACTGGGCACATCCATTGGGGGTAAATCATCAGCAAAATCAATCTGAGCTTCAATTTCTGCCAAAATATCTAAAGCTCGATCGCGTACTTGCTGGATAGGTTTGCGCAGCTTACCCTGCAACCCAGCTAAAGCCGCTGAAGCAGCAGCAGGAGAACGAGCACCCACTAGCTCACTGATGCTTTCAGCTTGGGTGAGGTCGATCCGACCATTTAAGAAAGCGCGCAGGGTAAAATCGCCCGGTTGAGCAAGATTAGCTCCGGCGGCGAGGCAGAGCTGGAGAACTTGCTGGACGCAGATGGTGCCCCCATGGCAATGAAATTCCACTACGTCTTCGCGGGTGTAAGAACGGGGTGCCAACATCATTAACAGCAGTGCTTCATCCACAACCACACCGGTTTGGGGATGACAAATGTGACCATAGAGCACTCGATGGCTTTCCCAGATCTGTTTACCGGCAGCCACAAAGAGCTGTTTGGCAATATCGATCGCTGTTGCCCCCGATAACCGAACAATGCCGATGCTGCCTTGCTGAGAAACCATGGCAGTGGCAATGGCGGCAATGGTGGGCTGCTGGATTGATGCTGATTTCATGAGAGATTACTAAGACTTGCTAAGACGATGAAGCTGCTGCTATTAATGGCAGCAAAAAACCATAAATAACTATGTCAATCGATATATATGGTTTCAATTAACAGTACCATTGACCTTTGGCAACTAGCTCTACCTGGCCACCAACAGAGACGGAATTAGCATCTGCCTGTAAATAGAGCAGCGAAGGTCGATCGATTTCATAGCCCTGCTCCACTCGTAGGTCAATAGATTTTTGACTCTCATAGCTATGCTGTACTAAATAAGCTGCCAAGC
>JAYSRP010000136.1:0-15927 GCA_043721015.1 Synechococcales cyanobacterium
TAGAAGTTTCTGATTGGTGATAACTTTCTCTGTTTCGAGACCAATCTTGGTCAGCGCTGGCTCCGGTTGCTAGTGAGCCAAGACCTAAGATAGTGGTGAGACCAATGAGCAGTAAACGTTTCATGGTAATAACTCCGCTGATACCGAAGGCGATCGGTAGATATTTAATGAGCAGCCAAGCGAAAGCAAATGTGTCAAAAAGCTGCATCTAGCTGGCTGTTAGTCTTTGACCTTCCAAAATTCACAGAAGTTCCCAACCCAATATCACTGCTGCCATCGATCAAACATCTCCAGCATTTTTTTATCCCCAATCACTTTGGTCTGTTTGCTACCGCGAGTTTCGATGAGAGCTGCCTGGACATTGGCAACGGTAGTCAGACTCTGACCACTTTTTTTGGCAGCTTGTAACAGAGCTAGAATCTTTTTAACTTTGGCATCACCTAAATAAGCCAATTTATTAGAGATTTGTTGAACGCTCGATGGTTCCATAACTCGATCGAAAGCCACCAAAATGGGCAAGGGCTGAGGCAAAGCTTCATCTAGCTTAGTAAGTAAGGTGTTTTTCAGAGAATCAATTGACTTTTGCTGACTGCCAAATAATCGATCTAACTTGGCCTCTAAATTACTGAAATCAATAGCTTCATTTGAACCACTGGTAACAGGTTTAGACACTGGAGCGGCGGTTTGTAGTTGTTTCTGAACATCTGCTTCATTCTTTTTATCGGCTACCAACACAGTGATCCGATCGGGCAATGAGTCATCAAATTCACGGGCTTTGAGATAGGCATAAAATTCGGTGTGACCAGATATCAGCTCATATTCTTCAATGCCCAAGCTATATAGCACCGGTAAATGTAATAGGCCACGTAGGTTCACGACGGTGTTGGCTAAGGTTTCGATCGAGCTTTCACTGCCCGCCGGGTATTTTGGTGGCTGAATGCTTTCTAGATCAACAATTACTACTCTGATACTCAAGGTTTATAGCTCCCGGATTAATACTAAAACTTCTTTGGCTAGATCTTCAAATTCTTGAGCCGATGGAGAATTTGGTTTGAAGTCTAACACTGACTTTGGGTTAGGGATGTCTAAATCGCCCACTTCGATCGAGTTTTCGATCGCTGTTGATACATCTCGCCGTTCAAAAATACGGGTGCGCAGCATCCGAAAACCATAGCGCTCTTCGATGATTGCTTCCATTTTTGGTAGAGTATGTTCCACGAACTTAGCATGGGTCGCTACTTTCGAGGCTAGTACTCCCAGTATTTCTAGTGGTTTGCGCCCTAAGAGATCTCGAAATTCATCAATTTCTGTAATAAATCTTTGGACATTGCGTAACCCTTCATTGGCAAAAGGCTTCAAATCAGAGGGAATCAAAATGTAGTCAGCAGCAATTAAAGCCATTCGAGCATACAAGTTTAAGGAAGGTGGAGTATCGATTAGGACAATATCATATTGATTTTCTACCGCCTCTAATTTTTTCACTAGGCGAGTTCGGTTAGCCTCTGTCTGACTCAGCTCCATCTCCATCTCCATCAATCCTATGTGGCTTGGTATCACATCGATCGATGGGTCACAGAAATCTGATTTACGCACTACTTCAGCAATCGGAAACTTGTTTTTTTCTACGATGACGTGATAGACATATCGATCGCGGATGTCATCGGCGCTTTCATCTTGGAACTTAACTAGACCAAGAGCGTAAGTGGTATTAGCCTGACTGTCTAAGTCAATGACCAAGACCCTTTTGCCGCGCTTGCTCAGAGCAGCAGCTAAGTTGATGACGGTGGTAGTTTTACCCACCCCGCCCTTGTTGTGATAGACAGCAATTACTTTCATGGCAGATTTGGTTTCGGGGATAGATGCGGGCAGTGAAATTGGTGGTAAATGGTGCTGCAATACCTGGCGGCCTACTAACTGCTGGAGTTCGGAGAGTCGATCGACCACTTCATACCCTGCTAAGTTTAAGCGCAACTCAATAGTATTACCACAGCGTTCATAAACGCGAATCTCGCGCCCATTGATTAACAGGCCATATTGGGCTTGAACAGTTTCGATGTATTGCCGAAACTTCCGCAGATGCCGATCGAGGTTTTGCTTGGGGTGCTTAGCCTCGATCACGATCTGTCGATGGTTGCTCTGTTGATTTTGGGCATTGGCACTAGCCAAAAAATCTAGGCGCAGTCGCCCCACTGTCACTTCTTGATACCAGTTGCTCGGGCCATAGCCCAAAGCAGGTAACAGATAGTAGACAATAAATTTGCTTTCTACTTCGGCTTCATTGCGGCAGTTCTCCGGGTTGTAAAATACATGGGGGGACAAGCTGCTTGGCCTCAAAATTTTGGGTGTTGTTCGATCTCGTCTGGTCTAATATCCAAAGATACTTTACCAAGGCCACCAAGAACTAGTGAAGTTATCATTATCCACTCTTGTCGCCGCTGTTTTCAAGGCTTTGCCCAAGGCCAGAAAGGTTTGTAATCAACTTTTTTGATGGGGTTGGAAGCAATTAAAGGTTGGACTCGCTTGCGCAGATCGGCGGCTGACCAGCCAGTGAGCTGACTCAGATTTTGTACCTCTTTTTCTTGACGCTTGCTCACCTGCTGACGATATTGATTGGCGGCAGAGCAGGTTATGTTACCTCGGAAGGGGTGGGTCATGACATAGCGACCTTGGAAGTTATCTTGGTTGCTGGTTTCTTGAAATACCAAGTCTTCGGCAAATTTACTGCGAGAGTAGCGCACATGGAGGCGGGTGATGAAGGTGCGGTCAGCGCTCTCTTGCCAAAATACCCCGGCTTTTTTTAGCTCCTCACTGTCTGGTGGAGTGGTGGAGCAGGGGTCGCAGTTGCTCACATCCCAGGCGTATTCCAAAAAGGCCACTTTTTTGTTTTCTTTTTCGTAGGAGCGCTGAAAAGTGGTTTTATAAAACTTGCCAAAGTCTTCTTTGACGAATTCTGGGATCTCTTGGCCAGTGGGGACTTTGACGGTGCGGTAGTTAGCTACTTCCACCTGACCTTTGGGGGACAAAATATAGGCTACTAAATCTTGATCGCCTTTGGCATTCAGCATTCCCAGCCGGATGGGCAGCATGAATTTGGGTGATTGGTAGGCAATTTGCAGCGGACGTAAAGCGGTCAGGCCGGTTTTTTTGAATTCTTTCAGGTCAATTTTGGCCACAAAGAACTTCATTTTTTGGCGAATGTATGGTTTGAGTACTTCGCTGGCTCCTTTCGGAATCTGGTAGCCATTGATGCGCAGCCAAGTTTCTAGGCCGTCAGATTCTTTGGCACTCAAGATCAAGATTTCGTATTCTTTGACCTTGAATTGGTCTTCGATCGTCACCCCCAGATTGCCCCTAGGTCTTCTCACCGTAGGTGCAGGAGGCGGAATCGCGCCAGGAAATCTTGCACTGCTTTCAAACAAGTGACGAGGTGGCTCACAGGGGTCAGGATCATTGTATTCCACTAGGCGGGGCTGACTAAAGGTATCTAGCTTTTTAATGATTTCGGTGCTGCCAATATTTACCTGTTCGCGCTTGATAGCTACAGGGACTGGCACCACCAAGGC
Organism: Synechococcales cyanobacterium; assembly: GCA_043721015.1. Classification (GTDB taxonomy): domain Bacteria; phylum Cyanobacteriota; class Cyanobacteriia; order Cyanobacteriales; family Chamaesiphonaceae; genus JAAFHZ01. Next base: position 3,564 of record JAYSRP010000136.1, read on the forward strand.
AAAGTCTTTGACCGCTCCTTGGAAGTCATTAGCCATTGTCAAGATAGTTTTGTCGTCTTTGTGGGCAATGATCACCTGAGAGGCTTCATTAAACAATTTTGCATCGGCTCCACCCACGTAAAAACCACAAAAAGCCCACGCTGCGCTGGTTGTGGTAAAAGTGAAAACCAGGGCAATCATTGTCCCGATAAAGGTCTTAAGAATTGATCTAATAATGTTCATAGTTGTTGCGATTATTTCCAAGGCCAGAATGGTTGGTTGTTATTATTAGTAGGAGCAATGGCTACTAAAGGCTGAATGCGTTTTTTGATATCAGCGATATTCCAGCCAGTTAACTTAGCTAAGTTTTGGGCTTCTAGCTGCTGTCGATCGGTTACTCTGCGCCGATAATCTTGCGCTGCTGAGCAGGCCAAAGTGCCTCGGTAGGGGTGATTCATCACATAGCGCCCCTGAAAGTTGTCACGATTGCTAGTTTCTTGAAACACCAAATCTTCGGCAAACTGGGCGCGAGAGTAGCGCACATGTAAGCGAGTAATAAAAGTGTTTTGAGAAAAACGACCGCGCTGCGGCAAAGCATTAACATCGTTGTTTTCATTGCTCCAAAAGACCCCGGCTTTGCGCAGTTCTTCTGGTGTAGGTGGCGTGGTAGAGCAAGGATCGCAGTTGCTCACGTCCCAGGCATATTCCAAGAAAGCTACTTTTTTGTTTTCTTGCTCATAGGCGCGTTGGAAGGTGGATTTGTAGAACTTGCCAAAATCTTCTTTGACAAACTCCGGTATCTCATTACCAGTAGGAACTTTGACAGTTCGATAATTTGATACTTCTACCTGGCCTTTAGCAGAAAGAATGTAAGCCACCAAATCTTGTTCGCCTTTGGAATTCAGCATTCCTAACCGAATGGGCAGCATGAATTTTGGGGACTGATAGGCAATCTGAATCGGGCGTAAAAAGCTCTGACCAGTGCGATCGAATTCTTTCAGATCCACTTTAGCCACAAAAAACTTCATATTCTGGCGAATGTATGGTTTAAGAACTTCGCTGGCTCCTTTAGGAATTTGATAGCCATTGGTGCGCAGCCAAGTTTCTAAGCCATCAGATTCTTTGGCACTCAAAATCAAGATTTCGTATTCATTGACCTTAAATTTATCTTCGATCGTTACACCCAAACTCCTGGCCTGATCAGCACTTCCGGCACTTTCTAATACCCCACCTAAGGAATTGATAGCAGGACTATTTGATCGATATCTCCTCACTGGCTCGCAGGGATTGGGGTCGTTGTATTCCACCAATCGCGGCTGACTAAAAGCATCCAGCTTTTTAATAATTTCCTTATCGCCAATATTTACCTGTTCGCGTTTGATGGCCACTGGGACAGGAACAACCAAAGCAAAATCTTTGACTGCACCCTGAAAATCGTTAGCCATGGTCAAAATGGTTTTGTCATCTTGATGAGCAATAATCACCTGAGAGGATTCATTAAAAATCTTGGTATCGGCTCCGCCCACATAAAAGCCACAAAAAGCCCAAGCTGGTACGGCAAACGTCAGCAGTAAAACCACTGCTAAAAACAAGCTGGTTAAAGTTCTAATTAATATTTTCACAACAGCCTAAGCCTCTAATTTAGTTTTGTTAAAGGTGAATGACGAACGCAGTTTTTCCCAAGAAAACTGCGGAGCCGACCAAATCGCATCTAGAATTAGAGTCAACGGCGACATAATAAACAGGGCATAGAAGACCGCGCTGGGCACGTAATAGTAATTGCGTAAGATAAAAGTAGCACCAGCGATCGCCACCGACCACACCAATCTTGCCGACTTAGCATTGGGAATCGATCGAGGATCAGTCACCATAAACAGGGCAAACATCAGCAGTGAGCCACTCATCATTTTGTGCGCCCACACATCCCAAGTCCAGCCGAGATAGATCGATCGAGCCGCTTCCATAGCCGCATAAGCAGCCAAAAAAGCCACGCTGGTATCCCAGCGCCCGACTTTTTTGAGCACCAGGCTGCCCGCCGCCAAAAACATCAAAAAATACAGCCAGTCTTCGCCCCATTGACCCGGAGACACCCAAGCATCGCCGGTGAGAGTAACTGCCGCCACAATGCCAATGTTGGCCGGGTTAAAGAAATGCTTATCGTCCCAATGGAACAAAAACTTACTCCAAATTGCTACCGTCGCCGCCAGCAGCATTGTGGTGGGATGATTGGTGCGCAAGAGTAAAGCCAAACCAAGACTAGTAATTAAGGAACTCTGTAGCGAAGGCCAAGGATTTTCTTTGGGTTGAAAAATAGATTTAGCAATAAGCTGGTTTACCGCACAGCCTGTAATTGCTGTGGCCACCACCACGGGTTGCAGTGACCAATCGCGGGCACCAATGCCCACTAACAAAAATAAGCCGAGAAAGCCGATTTGATAAACGCGGGGGTCAAGAGACTTGATCATGGCAATAGCACGAAATTGTGGGTACAGGTGAGAGACAAGAGACAAAGTCCCGATTTCGGAAAACCGAACTTTGCTATCACATTAGTCTATCGATCAGGTTTTCGAGTTCCGTGTTTCCAAAACTGCGACAGATCTTTACATTTTTCGGCTAATTTTTTTCTCTGCTGTTACGCTCAAGTGAGATGATTTTCCAGCCTGTTAAAATTTACTTATGAGCATCAAAGTCTACGGCATTCCCAACTGCGGCACCTGCAAAAAAGCGATTCAGTGGCTAGATGGTGCCGATGCCACCTACGAATTTATTAACACCAAAGAGCAGTCCCCCAGCTTAGCCGAAACCACGGCCTGGGTGACAGCTCTTGGTTCCAAGCCCTTACGGAACACCTCGGGCATGTCTTATCGCGCCCTGGGTGACGAAAAGCAAACCTGGACTGATGAACAGTGGGCAGCGGCTTTTGCCAAAGATGCCATGCTGATTAAGCGCCCTTTGTTTGTTAAAGACGGCATAGCCGTGATTAGTGGAATGCGCGGCAAAGACGCTGACATGCGATCGAAGCTGGGTCTTTGACACTCTCAGGGCTAAATCCACAGAGATTCTTAATAACTCCGGCTTGATAGCCATCAACGCTACTAAAGGCGACTGTCAAGGGTGCCTCTACACGCTCAAAACAACTACCCATACAAGAGGTATTGCAATTGCGCTTACTTTTTCCTGATTGCTTCAAAGGTTCAACGCTAGCCAGTACGGTACGCTCACCACCCTGCCGTTTACTTGCCCTTTTTGTGTTGGCTCTCTATAGCCGTACTAAGTTAGCGGGGATTTCACCTTACTAGGAATGGTTCAACACGTAGTTGAATTTGCTATCTGCAATTCACACTAGCATAGCAAAAATGGTGCAATCCTAGTTTTTCCTTTTTGCCTATCGGCAGACGGGGACTAAACCTGCCACGCACGGGTCTGAGGCCACCTCAGACCAAACGTGTACGCAGGTCGTCCCCCGAGTCGCTTCCCTCTCAGGGCTAAAGCCGCTGAGTTTCCCACATCCCGCACTTTCGATATGACTACCCCCATCATCAAATCGCTGCAAAAGTGGACAGCTAAAGAACATGCTCCTTTTTACACCCCCGGCCATAAGCACGGCTGGGGGATGGGAGCAGAGTTTACTGAGCTATTACAGACTGCCGGACTAAAGTTTGATCTGCCAGAAATTCCTGGACTCGATAACTTGGCAGCTCCCAATGGAGCGATCGCCGAATCGCAAAATCTAGCCGCCCAAACCTTCGGAGCCACCTATACCCGATACCTCGTAAACGGCACCAGCGGCGGAGTAATGGCCGCCATCTTAGCCACCTGTCAACCGGGTGATCAAATTCTGCTGCCTCGCAATATCCATCGATCGATTATTGCTGGACTGATTCACAGCGGCGCAGTGCCAATTTTTGTGCAGCCAGAGTATCTCCCTGAACTTGATATTGCCCATAGTATTACTCCTGAGTCGATCGCTCTTGCCCTAGCACAATACCCCCAGATTAAAGCGATCATGGTCGTCGCCCCCACCTACTACGGAGTCTGTGGAGATTTAGCCGCCATGGCCGAGATCGCCCATCAGCATGGCATTCCGTTGTTAGTAGATGCCGCCCACGGCGCACATTTGGGTTTTCATCCCGATCTGCCGCCATCTGCGCTGTCTCTGGGCGCTGATTTAGTCATTCAATCCACCCACAAAACCCTCGGTGCCCTCACTCAAGCCGCCATGCTCCATGTGCAGGGTAGTTTGATCGATATCAGTCGAGTCGATCGCTGTCTCCAAATTATCCAGACCAGCAGCCCCAGCTACTTACTATTAGCTTCGCTGGACAGTGCCCAAGCCCAAATGGCTACCTACGGGCGAGAATTACTCGATCGAACCTTAGCATTAACCCAAAAAGCTCGATCAGAACTCAGCAACATTCCCGGTCTGTTGGTCTTAGATCTGACCAGAACCCAACCGGGCTGTCGCTACTTTGACCCCACCCGTCTGACCATCACCACCACTGACTTGGGGTACAGCGGCTACGAAGCCGACGAAGTTCTGTGTGACCAATACAAGGTGGTTGCCGAAATGCCCTCTCAGCGACACCTCACCTTTATTATCAGCATTGGCAACCGAGAATGGGACATCGAAATGTTGGTAGCCGGAATGCGAGGTCTGGCACAGCAGGCTAATCCACCCTTAGAAATTCCGACTATTGATTGGCCATCTCTTTTAATTACTACCCCAGCGATTACTCCTCGATCGGCTTTTTTTGCCACCTTAGAAACCCTGCCGGTCGATCAGGCGGTTGATCGGATCTCTGCCGAACTAGTTTGCCCATACCCACCCGGCATTCCGGTACTGATTCCTGGCGAAATTGTGACAAAGCAATCGATCAACTACTTAAAAGACATTTTAGGTAGCGGCGGTGATGTGGTCGGTTGCAGCGATCCGAACCTGCATCACCTCCAGCTAGTGAAGGAATAACAAATGTTGGTGATACTCTGACCTAGTGGCTGGGAATAATACTTTAGAGAATAGAACTCCACAATTTCGCCCATTTCGCCAATTCAGACTGATTGCGTTGAAATTCAATTGAAGTTTGTTATATTCCATCTTTAATCACCACCCCTTAGCTGACGGGTATTCACATGTCAACTGAACCAAAAATGTTTTACAGTGGCTAATGCATCCCCGCTAGCAAGTTGTTAATCGGAATATCTATGATGAGTGAAATCGACCCCCAATCCCCTGTTACTGAAAACGTCTCTGAAAATATTTCTGAAAACCCAGAAAACTCAGAAGCACTTGACGCTGGCAATGAGCCAGAAGCCACCGAAGCTCAAGTTCAAAGCCCAGAGGCCGAAGTCATGACCCTAACCAGTCGTTTAGCCGAGCTGACTGAGCAAAAAGATACTGCTCAAAACCAGTATGTGCGCATTGCTGCCGATTTTGATAATTTTCGTAAACGGACAGCCAAAGAAAAAGAAGAGCTGGAACAGCGAATTAAATGCAACACGATCACCGACGTATTGTCGGTAGTAGACAACTTTGAACGGGCGCGCACCCAAATCAAGCCCCAAAATGATGGGGAGTTAGAAATCCATAAAAGTTATCAAGGAGTCTACAAACAGTTAGTAGATACCCTGAAGAAGTCTGGGGTTTCACCGATGCGTCCTGAAGGACAAATGTTTGACCCAAACCTGCATGAAGCAGTTATGCGCCAGCCTACCGAAGAGCACCCGGAAGGCACGGTCATTGAAGAATTACAGCGGGGATATTTCCTCGGAGACAAAATCCTGCGCCATGCTTTGGTGAAAGTCGCCGCTCCGATCGAACAGCTCTCGGCAGAAGATGCTGCTACCGGACTCGAAAACTTCGAGCCTTAAATTAGCCCATCAGATCAGCTTGTGATTTTTTATTGTTTACATTTCGACTGCCCTATTTTTAAGGCAAGTTTATGGCAAAAGTAATTGGCATCGACCTCGGCACTACCAACAGTTGCCTAGCAATTCTCGAAGGCGGCTTACCGGTGGTAATCGCCAATAGCGAAGGCGCGCGGACTACACCCAGCGTGGTGGGATTTGCCAAAGGTGGTGAAAACCTGATTGGTCAATTGGCCAAGCGCCAAGGCGTAACCAATGCTGAAAACACTGTTTACAGCATTAAACGCTTTATTGGCAGACGCTGGGATGACACCGAAACCGAGCGTAGCCGCGTGCCCTATAACTGTACTAAAGGTCGTGAAAACACCGTGGATGTGCAGATCCGAGGTCGCAGTTACACGCCGCAAGAAGTGTCGGCGATGATTTTGCAGAAGCTGAAGCGCGATGCCGAAGACTTTTTAGGTATTCCGGTAGACCAAGCCGTAATTACTGTCCCAGCGTATTTTACTGATGCCCAGCGCCAAGCTACCAAAGATGCTGGCACGATCGCCGGTCTAGAGGTCTTACGGATCATCAATGAGCCGACTGCCGCTGCTCTAGCCTATGGGTTAGACAAAATGGATAAACAGCAGTGCATCTTGGTTTTTGATCTGGGTGGTGGGACGTTTGATGTATCTATTTTGTACTTGGGCGATGGGGTATTTGAAGTTAAAGCCACCTGTGGTAACAACCATTTAGGAGGTGATGACTTTGATAACGAAATTGTGCGCTGGTTAAGCAAAGACTTTCGGACTAAAGAAGGTATTGACCTGCAAAGAGACAAAATGGCCTTGCAGCGGTTACGAGAGGCTGCCGAGAAAGCCAAAGTTGAGCTTTCGACCAGAGCGAATACCTCCATTAACTTGCCCTTTATTGCCGCTGATGCTACCGGGCCGAAGCACTTAGAAGTAGAGCTAAGCCGCAGTCAATTTGAAGAAATGGTGCAGCATCTGATCGATGCCACCCTCGATCCAGTGACGCGCGCTCTCAAAGATGCCGACATGAGCATCAACGAGATCGATCGAATTCTGCTAGTCGGCGGTTCCACCCGTATTCCCGCTGTCCAAAAAGCTCTCCAGGGCTTCTTTGGTGGTAAAGAACTAGATCGATCGATCAACCCCGACGAAGCGATCGCCATGGGCGCAGCCATTCAGGCCGGAGTAGTGGGTGGCGATGTCAAAGATGTTTTGTTATTAGACGTTACGCCTTTATCGATGGGCATCGAAACCCTGGGCGAAGTCTGTACCAAGGTCATTGAACGCAACACCACCATTCCCACCAGTAAATCACAGGAATTTTCGACGGCGATCGATGGTCAAACCTCAGTAGAAATTCATGTGTTGCAAGGCGAACGCGCTATGGCACGAGATAACAAGAGCTTAGGTAAGTTCTTGCTGCAAGGTATTCCCCCGGCACCTCGGGGCGTACCTAAAATCGAAGTAACTTTTGAGATTGATGTAAACGGCATTTTAAAAGTCTCGGCTCAAGACCGGGGTACTGGCCGCGAACAAACTATTTCGATCAGCAATACTGGTGGTTTAACGCCATTGGATATCGATCGAATGAAGCGTGAAGCCGAATCTAACGCTCAAGAAGACTGGCGTAGACTGCAACTGGTCGAGCTAAACAACCAATCTCAGAGCATGATCTACAGCTACGAGAGTACCCTGCGCGACAATGGCCACCTAATTGCACCTAACTTGCAGACATCGGTAGATGAGGCCGTCTCTGAGCTGCAAATGGCGATGCTAGAACCCAGCGCTAATATTGATAACATCCAAGGGATGATCGATCGGCTCCAGCAGAGAATTCTACAGCTAGGTAGTGCTGTGTACCAACAAGCCGATGGTCAGAGCTTCTCAGAACCAAACGAACTCAAGACCAATCCCAATATTCGGCGCAACTCACCACCGCCACCACCAGCTCCCCCAATGGCTGGAGTTGCCAATGGTCATCGGAAAGTAGCCAGTACTCTCACAGTAGATTTTGATGACGATGAAACCGCCGCCACCGACTATGAAGTCGTGGAATAACACTAGTTCAAAAAATTTGTGCGGGAAACACGACCTTTTCAGTCCATCAGTATTTGCGGTAGAGTGAAGCTGGCAGTTTCGCTGTGACTGCTGGCCAACTTTCCACTTGTGACAGAACTTATTTATGGCACGCGACTATTACGAAACTTTGGGCATCAGCCGTAACGCCGATCAAGAAGAAATCAAACGCGCTTATCGTCGTTTGGCTCGCAAGTATCACCCAGATGTGAACCAAGAGCCTGGTGCGGAAGATATGTTTAAGGAAGTTTCTCGCGCTAACGAAGTACTTTCTGATCCAGAGATTCGGGCACGCTTTGACCAGTTTGGTGAAGCTGGCATAAATGCTGGTGCTGGCGGTCAGGGCTACGGTGATTTTGGTGATATGGGCGGCTTGGCTGACATCTTTGAGACATTTTTTGGTGGCTTTGGCGGTGCCCAAGGTCAGAGTGGCGGTGGCCGTCGCCGGAATGGCCCGGTGCGGGGTGAAGATCTGCGCTTGGATCTAAAGCTAGATTTTCGGGAGGCGGTGTTTGGTGGACGCAAAGAAATTCGGATTCCCCACTTAGAAACCTGCGGTGTTTGTACCGGTACAGGCGGTAAACCAGGTAGCCAGCCTAAGACTTGTATTACCTGTAATGGTGTGGGTCAGGTTCGTCGATCAACTAAAACTCCTTTTGGCACCTTTAACCAAGTAGCAGCCTGTCCTACCTGTAACGGTGAAGGCCAAGTGATCGAAGACAAGTGCGAATCGTGCAATGGTGCTGGTCGTAAGCAAGAAACTAAGAAATTAGAAATCACCATTCCCAAAGGCGTAGATAACGGCACTCGTTTACGGGTCTCCCGCGAAGGAGATGCCGGAATGCGCGGTGGCCCACCGGGCGACCTGTATGTTTACCTAATGGTGGCCGAAGACCGCCAGTTCCGCCGGGAAGGCATCAACATCTTATCGGTAGTGCAAATTAGTTATTTACAAGCTATTTTGGGCAGCCATATTGAAATTGATACTGTAGATGGATTACTGGAAGCGACGATCGAGCCGGGCACTCAACCCAACACGGTAATGACATTGATCAGTAAAGGCGTGCCTCGTTTGGGCAACGACGTTAGTCGCGGCGATCATTTAGTGACGCTCAAAGTCGAAATTCCGGGCAAAGTTAGTGCTGAAGAGCGCGAGTTACTAGAAAAACTGGTAAAAATTCGCGGCGAAAAAGCGGGCAAAGGCGGCATCGAAAACTTTTTAGGCGGCTTGTTTAAATAGCTTATGAATTCAACACCCCACGAACAGCTCGACTTGCGCGGCACTCCCTGCCCCCTAAACTTTGTGCGCACTAAGCTGCGCCTAGAAAAAATGCCTCCTAATCAGATTTTAGAAGTCTGGTTAGACAAAGGCGAACCGATCGAGCAAGTCCCCAACAGCCTGCAAATGTCTGGCTACCAGATTTTACAAACTATCGAACACCCCGAGTTTTGCGCTCTGCAAGTTAGTAGCGCTAAACCTCTTGAGTGACCTGGTGACTGAACTCTTAACCGGCACTGTAGTTGCGGTGCAGGCCAACTTTTATATGGTGCAGCTAGTCACTGGACGCAGGCTGCTCTGTACCAAGCGAGAAAAACTGAAAAAAATTGGTACTACGGTAATTGCGGGTGATGCAGTTACCGTCAGCGATTGGCAAGGTGAACGAGGGGCTATTGTCTCTGTCGCCGATCGCCGAAGCGAGTTGGATAGGCCACCGATCGCCAATGTAGATGCGGTCTTACTAGTCTTTGCTTTGGCCGAACCAGCGATCGAACCTCTGACTCTCAGCAAATTTTTGGTCAAAGCTGAAGGTGTAGGGGTGAATGTACAGCTCTGTTTAAATAAGAGCGATCTGATGGCGGTGGCCGAACAACAGGTTTGGGTCGATCGATTAACGGCCTGGGGTTATCCGCCACTGTTGGTGAGCACTCACACCAGCGATGGCATGGAGACTCTACGCCAGCAGCTTCAAAATCAAATTACGGTGTTAGCCGGACATTCTGGGGTGGGTAAATCGAGTCTGATTGCGGCTTTGATTCCCGATTTGCATTTGCGGGTAGCGGCGGTATCGGGCAAACTGAACCGGGGTCGCCATACTACTCGTCATGTGGAACTATTTGAGCTACCTACCGGTGGATTGATTGCCGATACGCCCGGTTTTAATCAGCCAGACTTAACTTGTACCCCGATCGAGCTGGCGGGCTATTTTCCGGAGCTGCGCAATCAGCACGTTAACTGTCAGTTTTCGGACTGCCGCCATGAAGATGAACCGGGCTGTGGCCTCGATCGTACCTGGGAACGCTATGAACACTATCGCAGTTTTTTGCTGATCACTCAGCAGTGGGAACAGCAGCAAACCCAGCAGCGCCAGCCCGAAAACCAGTGGAAGCAACGGCACCAAGCGGGTACTGCCGCTACTTTAGAGCCGCGCTTGGCTGCCAAGCAATTCCGTCGCCCTTCTCGTCGCAGTCAAAATCAAGATTTAACTGAGTTTACTACCGATTTAAACGTCGGTGATTTAGATCAAGATTTTGACGATTGAATCAATTGATTTAAATGGTGTTCAACAAATAATTTGTGTATCGAAAAATACAAAATACATAGATATTTGCTAGCATCAGAATTCCTGAAAACCCCAGTAATTTCACGGATTTGATTGCGCAGATTGTTTGTTTATAAATGTTACAGCAGCTCAGTTACTTTTCAGAAATTACTAGCTACAAAATGTTACTTGATAGTCCTGCTCGGGAACTATTAATTTATCGAGGCCATCTGCCAGCAATTCAAAACCTCTTGTTTTGTCTAAAGACTTCGCTTTCAAACACACACTATTCGATTATAAATAGAGGATAAAACATGCCTACTTCCACCCGTGCCAACCTCGGCGAATTTAGCAGCATTATTTGCTTTAAGTCTGTAATTACTGGCATGGAAGACGCTTTAGGCGAAAAAGCCACTGCTATTGCTTTGATATCCGCCGGTCGCGCTCGCGGTAAAGCTTTAGCGAAGTCTTTGGGTCTTTCGGGCACTAGCACCGACTTAGCTAAAGTTGCCGCATTGCTCAACGAAGCTGTTGGCCAAAATGGTACTCGTTTGACTGCTGTTGACAGCATCAACGAAGAAGGCAACCTGATCAAAGTATATTGCTCTGAAACTGTTTGTTCTGCCGGTGAAGAAATTGGTTCTCCTCGCAAATGTACTTTCTCGATGGGCGCAATTTGGGGTGCCTTAGAAGAAGTTACTGGCAAAAAATTGCGTGGCACCCACACTGAATCAGTATTGCGTGGTGGTTCTCACGACGTTTTTGAATTCACCAAAATGGACTAGTCCTTAATTTCTCAAAATATAACTACTAACAAAAAACAGGAATAAATAATCATGGCTAACGCAATTGGTGCAATCTTACAGAACTTCGTAGCAAGCACTGCCGATATCCAGGGTGCTGCTTTGGTCTCTCCTGATGGCTTGCCATTGGCTTCTACTCTACCTAGCGGTATGGACGAAGAACGTACTTCGGCGATGTCGGCAGCAATGCTTTCTTTGGGCGAACGGATTGGTAAAGAATTGGCACGCGGCGAAGTCGATCGGATTTTGGTGGAAGGCAACAACGGCTACGGTATTTTGATGGGCTGCGGCGAAGAAGCAGTTTTATTGGTTTTAGCCAGCCAAACTGCTAAGCAGGGCTTATTGATGCTCGACATCAAAAAGGCTGTAAGTGAATTGAAAGCTGCTTTAAATTAGTTTGCAATTAACTGGGTTTTAGAAAATAAAACCCAGTCCCACTAAATTTTATGGGATATGGGTCGGAATTAGCTCACAGGAAATACAATGGCGCTCACCGGATATTTAGCAGATTATTCTTTGGCTGAAATCTTACAATTTATTCAGCAAGGCAGTAAGACTGGCCTACTTTCAATCAGCATCGAACCAAATCCGGCAGAAAACATTGCTGGGGTTTATGAATACACTTGGTTTCAAAGTGGTCGAGTAGTAGCTCATGCCAAAGATCTTAGTTCTTTTGGGCTAATTTCGATGTTAGAAAAACGCAACTGGGTGGGCGCAGAAACTTCTGCTAGTCTCCGAGCGCAATCTAAAACCTTAACCTCACCCTTGGGTCTACATCTCAAATCGATCAATTTGGTAGATGTAGAACAACTGCGCATTTTATTTCATGCTCAGGTATTACAAGCAGTTTGTGCTTTATTTAAGCTGTCTAATGCCAAGTTTCACTTCGACGATCGAGCATCGGTATCACAGATCAAACCAGAAATGACTGGCATGAGTGTTACTGCGGTAGAAGTCAGTTTGTTGGGAATGAGATCTTTAAAAGATTGGACTTACTTGGAACGCAAGTTGCCAGCTCCCGAATTTGGCCTGCAAAGACTGCAAGAGGTTCTTCCCGAGTATAAATTAGACACCCAAGAAACTCAAA
>JAYSRP010000137.1:0-6194 GCA_043721015.1 Synechococcales cyanobacterium
AACAGCAGTCCGACTAGTCATTTCCAAGATCTTTTGTTCTTATGTAAAAAGCTGGTTGGCGACTGCACCAATGAGACAATATTACCAGAAATATTGCACTATGGCTCAATTCATCATCCGCCTTCCCACTGCTTGGTTCCACAAAAGTTTCGCTCTAGGCGGAATCTTCATTTTGCTACGCATTCTTCCCGACGCTCGGCTACGCCAGAGCACGGGGCTGCTGCTGGAAAAAGCTCAAAAAACATGCGATGCGTGGTGCTGATTTTTCGGAGATTCGCCGCCGGGATGTTTGGAGTATTCCGTTGGTGATTTTACGGGAGGCGGTGATCAATGCCTTGGTGCATACTGATTATTCCCAGCGGGGTGCGCCGATTCGGGTGGCTTTTTTTGACGATCGAATTGATATTGAGAATCCAGGAATTTTGTTGCCCGGTATGACGATCGAGGATATGAAGCAGGGTATTTCTAAGATTCGGAACCCGGTGATTGCGCGGGTGTTTCGGGAACTGGAGCTGATTGAGCAATGGGGTAGTGGTGTGCGTCGAATCTTTCATGAGGCGGAGGTTTTGGGTTTGCCTGTTCCGCAGATTGTGGAGTTGGGCTTAAGGGTCAGGGTGACGATTTTTCTGGCGGAACATGTGGTGGTGAGTCGGACTAAGGCACAAGTCGATGTAGTGGGGCTAGAGTCGGGGCTAGAGTCAGAAACGTCTAAAGGTGTTTTGTCGGCGCTGCTTAGGCAACCATTGCAGCGGGCGGAAGTTGCGCGGGCGCTGGGGCATGAAGGTGTATCAGGGGCTATTAATCGATCAATTAAGGAGCTATTGGGCAAGCAACTCATTGAGTACACAATTCCTGATAAGCCCAATAGCCGGTTACAAAAATATCGCTTGACGGCCAGGGGTAATGCTTTGTTAGCTCAATTAGGAGAATAGTTATCTATCCTGAAGGGATCTACACAGCTTTAATCTGCTTTTTGGTCTCGGATTTAAGAATAAGGAAAGTGCTGAACCACAATCTTATAGCTATGGAATGGAATACTGGTGCGCCGCTTGATATCTATGACCGATCGATATTCACCGTTGCTTTCTCGTTCGGCCACAATTTTTTCGGCCACAGTGCCACCCAGGCCAGCCATGACTAGCTCATCGATCGACATGACATTTAAACGCTGCCAAGAGCACTCCATTTCTTTGTTGGTATTGTAGGTAAAAATCACTTTGCCAGCTAACTTGCTGACGTAAGATTCTGGCAAACCAGCGATTTCTGACAATTCTTCTACATAGGTAAAGATATATCCTTCGTTTTTCAACGAATCGATATCATTAGCATAAACAATCGGAATATCTAAATCTCTTACTAATTCATCTTTAGAGCAATTATTAATATCTAATTTATGATTAGCTGCGCGCAGCTCTCGCTTACTCAAAATATTTTTCAAGGAAGATTCTTGAGGATAGATCAAATCTAAGGCATTGCGACGCTTGCCTTCAAATTCTTCGGCAGTAATTATATTATTGTCATAAAGTTTTTTCAGCTCACGCAGTGCTGCCATTCGCTCACTAGCAGATTCTTGAATAACAAAATTATTGTTATCTATAGAGGCAATCGCTTGATTATATGTGGCTTCAAAGGTTTTATCTGGAGTGATAATCAGCTTAATAAAATCAAATAAAGAAAGAATTGCTGGAATAAGTGTCCAGCTAAAACACAGATAGAGTATACCTACCAAAAAGCTCCCCAGGTAAAACTTGTGCGCACCAAAATAACCAAAGAAAAATGCTAGAAATGCGGCAACAAATTTATTTCTCATGATTATTGACAATAAATAATTATTTTCAAGCTGCATCAATTCTACCGCTTAGTCAGAAGCTTTGTTTAAGCGCACCATAAAGAAGCCATCCATCTGCTGTTGGTGAGGCCAAATTTCGATGTGGCCATCAGTATTAGTTAAGGTTCCCAAAAAATCTGAGGCTGGACTAATCGACCATTCTGGATGAGCCGCCAAGAATGGCTGAATTACCTGAGCATTTTCGATCGGATGCACGGTACAGGTCGCATAAACCATTGTCCCACCAGGTTTCACCCAGCTAGCACAGCTCTCTAACAATTCTGCTTGCAGTTTGCCTAGCTCTTGGACATTGGCCAAAGTCTTTTGCCAGCGGGCATCGGCGCGCCGATGCAGGGTGCCCAACCCCGAACAAGGGGCATCTAACAGCACTCGATCGACTTTACCCACCAAATCATCTTGCTGTCGCCCGTCGCCGGTGCTAATTTGCACTGACTGCAAACCCAGCCGCTCACAGTTCTGCATCACCTGTTTTAACCGCGATGTGCTGGAATCGATCGACCAAATCACCCCTTGATCGTTCATCAGCTCCGCGATGTGAGTAGTCTTGCCGCCAGGAGCCGCACAGGCATCCACCACCACTTCTCCGGGCTGAGGATCTAGTAATTCAGCGACTAACTGGGCACTGCTGTCTTGCACCGACCACCAAGCTTCGCTGTATCCCGGCAAGCGGGGGATAGCGCCAACTTTGCCGGTGAGCCGGATACCCTGACCTAGGTAATCGATCGGCACCGCGTTAATCCCGGCCTCGGTTAAAGCGGCTAAGACTGTTGCTCGATCGGTCTTCAGCT
Organism: Synechococcales cyanobacterium; assembly: GCA_043721015.1. GTDB lineage: Bacteria > Cyanobacteriota > Cyanobacteriia > Cyanobacteriales > Chamaesiphonaceae > JAAFHZ01. The sequence goes on from JAYSRP010000137.1 coordinate 2,638, forward strand.
TATTGACTCGTAGGTCGATCGAGGGAGATTGGTTGAAATAATTACAGAGTTTGATCGTGCCAGTTTCGCCCAGCACCTCTAACCAATGCTCCACCAACCAGTCCGGGAAACTATACTCTACGCCGATTCGCTCTACCAAAGACTCGCTCTGATGCCAATTGCTCACCAAGGATTCTTGCTGGCGCTGATATTCTCGTAAAACTCCATTGGTCAAAGCTGCCAACCCGGCTAAACCATGGGTCTTGGCTAAATTCACGGTAGTATTCACTGCCGCCGAAGGAGGGATGCGATCCATATAGCGCAGTTGATAAATGCCTAGCTGTAATAACAGGCGCAGATCGCTGGTGGGTTTTTCGGGTTTGCGCAGGAGTCGATCGATCAACACATTCAAAGTCCGCTGCTGGCGCACGGCTCCATAGACCAATTCAGTGGCTAATTGACGATCTAGGTTAGACAAGGTAGCGCGGTTTCCGGCTTTATCTAAGGCATTATCGGCATGTACCCCCCGAACTACTTGGCGCAGGGCAGAGAGGGCAACCGATCGGGGATCAGTAGTGGGAGTGGTAGATGGCTGAGATGACAAAATAATCCTAGGGCAAAATCTCTGGAGCTAGAACCCTACTGTAGAACAAAAAGTAACTTGGTACTGAACTACTACATAATAAGATCTGGAGTGGATAGCCACACTCTGACGAGTAAATGCGATAATCTAGCCAACAAAGACGTGAGAAATTGCGTTGTTTTGTCTGTATTTTGGCAATATAGGCAACATCAAATGGTTTTAGACAAGAGGCAATTATGGCTGGCTTACTTCCCAATATCGATCCTGATGGACTTTTAGAATACTCGGTGGTGTATACCGATCGGGCATTGAACCATATGTCTCAGTCGTTTCAACAGACGATGCAAGATATTTCTGGGTCTTTGAAGCAGGTCTATAACGCCCAGGCTACGGTGATTGTCCCCGGTAGCGGCACATTTGGGATGGAAGCAGTGGCGCGGCAGTTTGCCACAGGCAAGAACTGTCTGGTGATTCGGAATGGTTGGTTTAGCTTCCGCTGGACACAGATTTTTGAAATGGGCAATATTCCGGCAAAGTCCACGGTGCTGATGGCACGACCAGTAGATGATAGTCCTCAGCCAGCGTTTGCCCCGATGCCGATCGACCAAGTAGTCGCAGCCATCAAAGCCGAGAAACCAGATGTGGTGTTTGCGCCCCACGTCGAGACATCAGCAGGACTGATTTTGCCAGATGATTACATTAAGGCAGTGACTGCGGCAGTACATGAAGTAGGCGGGATTTTTGTGTTGGACTGTATTGCTTCCGGCACCATTTGGGTGGATATGAAAGCTTGTGGGGTAGATGTGTTAATCAGTGCGCCCCAGAAAGGCTGGAGTGGTTCGCCTTGCTGTGGTTTAGTGATGTTAAGCGATCGAGCTTTGGAGCGGCTGCAAACAACCAATAGTACGAGCTTTGCCTGTGATTTGAAAAAGTGGTGGCAAATTATGCAGGCTTACGAAAATGGCGGCCATGCTTACCATGCGACGATGCCAACTGATGCGCTGACTGTTTTTCGGGATTTGATTAATGAAACTGGGGCTTTTGGGTTTGAGAAGGCTCATCAGATGCAGCAAGATCTGGGCGATCGAGTGCGGGCTATCTTGCGCAGCAAGGATATAAAAAGCGTGGCAGCAGCAGGCTTTGAAGCACCGGGGGTGATCGTGAGCTATACCGATAACGCCGAGATCCAGTCTGGCAAGAAGTTTATGTTGGCGGGGGTGCAGATTGCTGGTGGGGTGCCGCTGCGCTGCGGTGAGCCAGAGCCTTTCCAGACTTTTCGGATTGGATTATTTGGTTTAGATAAATTAAAGAATGTCGATCGAACTGTAGCAAACCTCGAAGCCGTATTGAATCAAATTTTCTAGCTGCTCGCCTTGATCACTATTTGAGCGCAGGCATGAGCATCGGAGAGTGCCTGATGGTGTTCTAGTTCAATATCCAAATGCACGCAAACATTCGGCAGATTGGTTGGTCGAATGCCCCAGGTGCGCCGAGCTAGCTGAACGGTGCAGGTAAAAGGCTGGGGCAAATTGATAATTTGATAATGGTCGCAGCAGGCTTGTAAGACTTTGCGATCGAAGGACGAATTGTGGGCGGCGAAAAAATCAGCATCCCGTAAAATTTCACTGATTTCTGGCCACAGTTGGTCAAAAGTAGGCTCGCTGGCCACGTCTTTCCAGGTAATGCCGTGAACGTAGGTGAAAATGAATTCGCGGGAGGGCGGGCGAATTAAAAAGTGCTGTTGCTGAAGGATGGTGCCGTTTTCGACGGTGACTAGTCCGATCGCACAGGCGCTGGTGGGGCTGTAATTGGCTGTTTCAAAATCGATCGCAACGAATTTCATAGTGGTGATGGATGCTGAGGAATTTGATTTCGGTTCACCTCTACAGGAATGGGTAATACATCCGATAGATTCTAGTGAGCGGTAACACTATAGCAAATATCGAAACTGTCAATATCATCGCAGTTCAACTTTACAGGCACGGATTCAAGTCTGTTAGGGTAAAATTAGGACATATTCCACCATTCTCGCCGTCATGCCACCTACTACTGAAACAGACCTGAAGGAACTGAGGGATTTATTGACTGCTAACCATGCCGTCATTACCCAACAGATAGCAGTTACTAACCAGCAAATAGCAGCTACTAACCAGCAGATAGCAGCACTTAGCCAGCGGGTAGAAGTGGGCTTTGCTCAGGTGGATACCAAATTTGCTCAGGTGGATACCAAACTTGCTGGAGTAGATACCAAACTTGCTGAGATGAATGGGACTATTCAATCGCTTGACCAAAAACTTTCGAGTGAGATCAAATCGCTTGACCAAAAACTTTCGGGCGAGATCAAGTCACTTGACCAAAAACTTTCCGGTGAGATCAAGGCGCTTGACCAAAAACTTTCCGGTGAGATTCAGACACTTGATCAAAAACTTTCGGGTGAGATCAAGACGCTTGACCAGAAGGCCACTGGTATAGACGATCGGCTCAAGAGCCAAGATACTAAGTTGATCCAAATAGATGCTAATCAAAGGGAATTGACTATCGAGTTTATTGAGATGAAGGGCGAACTCAAAATAGTAAGGCAACCGATCGAGTTCTGGGAGTTTGTGAAAAGAGCGGTGGTTTCTGGCCTGACTGTAACTGTTGCTGGTGGGCTGTTACTGGCTGCATGGAAGCTGGTGATTTTTGGGACTTTGAAGGTTTAACCACTATTTCTAGGTGTATGGAGTATTTTTCCCAATGCTCTTTCACGTTATTAATTTAACCCCACCGGCGTGGGGAATACAAAAAGCACCGAGTCAACCCAATAAGTCTGAAGCGGTTCACCCCCACAGGCGTGGGGAATACTGCTATTGTTTTAAGCATGGCGAACTGCTTAGGGGTTCACCCCCACAGGCGTGGGGAATACGCGGCTGCCATAGCAGCAATGGCAGTAGCATTGGCGGTTCACCCCCACAGGCGTGGGGAATACGTAAGTCATAAAAAAAATTCCTTGCGC
>JAYSRP010000138.1:0-15810 GCA_043721015.1 Synechococcales cyanobacterium
AAATTTCAACAATCTCAAAGCAATGAACAACAGCCACTAGCGCCTTAATAATTTCATTAATAGTACGAAGGTTCGACTAAAAACTTCGTACTGTCCAGCTCTCCTCTCTCACTGATTTAAAAACTGACATCACCGAACTCAAGACTGATGTTAACGGCCTCAAAGCTGATGTTGGTGGTCTTAAAACTGATATGGAGAATTCCAATACCAAGTTTGACAACTACCAAAAAGCTACCCAGTGGGTTGTGAATCTGGCTTTTAGCCTAATTGCCTCAGCTACCGTGATTACGGTGGTATCTAGTGTTTTTCGTCGCTAAGAATCTGCCGAACCTAGACACTTGAAACATAGACAATCGAGGTTGTTTTATTAGCTACCAGTAAACAACCATTTGATTAGTCTCAACTTCATGGCTGTATATGGAGCCGATCGCACATCAATATCAATTAAAGTCGATCGCTTTAAATAACTACGAGCATGAGAAAAAGTATCGAAGCTAGCTCTGCCATGATATTTACCCATGCCACTGGCACCAACTCCCCCAAAAGGTAAGCTGGGCAGGTTAGCCTGCATAATTACCTCATTAATAACGACACCACCCGAAGATGTCGATGCCACAATTTTATTTTGAACAGCTCGATCGGTCGCAAAAATATACAGAGCCAGAGGCTTCGGTCGCTGATTAATTTCAGCAATCACTTCATCTAAACTGTCGTAAGTCAAAATCGGCAAAATCGGTCCAAAAATTTCCGCTACCATCAAAGGATTATCCCAACTCACCTCATCCACCACCGTTGGAGCCAAATATTTAGCACTCAGATCAGCCTGACCACCCACTAAGATTTTTTGATCTGTCAAAAGAGCAGTGAGCCGATCGAGATGAAACCGGTTGATCACCCGCCCATAGTCTGGACTCTTGGCCGGGTCTGCTCCATACAGTTCCCGGATCGCTCTCAGCAAGGCCACTACAAACTGATCTTTGATGGCTCGATCGACCAATAAATAATCGGGGGCAACGCAGGTCTGGCCAGTATTGATAAATTTGCCCCAGGCAATCCGCTTAGCCGCTAGTTCTATGGGCACCGATCGATCGACAATGCAGGGACTTTTACCACCTAGCTCTAAGGTCACTGGGGTCAAATTCTGGGCAGCCGCCTGCATCACCAATCTGCCAACAGTAGTGCTGCCAGTAAAAAATATATGGTCAAATTTCTCAGTTAAAAGCTGTTGCCCCACAGCCACATCACCTTCCACCACAGCAATATAACTAGGATCAAAGACCTCGGCAATCAGTTTTGCCATCACTGCCGAGGTATGAACAGAATGCTCAGAAGGCTTGATAATTGCACAGTTCCCCGCCGCGATCGCCCCCACCAAAGGCGACAAAGCACTTTGAAACGGATAGTTCCAAGGGCTGATGATTAACACCACTCCCAAGGGCTGGGGCTGCATCCAAGCACTGGCTGGAAACACGGTAATCGCAGTGGCAACTCGTTGGGGTTTGACCCATTGGCGCAGATGCTTCAGTGCAGTTTTGAGTTCCTCCAGCATGTTCAGCTCAAAGTAAGCTTCGTAAGGCGCTCTGCCCAGGTCTTTCTGAACAGCAGCAATGATCTGATCTTGATGGGCGATTACCGCTGTTTGGAGCTTGCGAAGCTGAGTCAGCCGAAACTCGATCAACCGAGTTTGACCTGTCGCAAAAAAGTCCCGCTGCTGCTGGAGCAGTTTACTGGTATCGATCGTGAGATCAGGGGCTATCTCAGTAGACCAAGTTGAAGTATTGGGGACAATCATGGCTGATTTTGCATCCAGGTACGCAAGTTTTTGACAGCTCCCAAAATTCCTTGGGTTTGGCAGTCAGTAATAAATTCTAGGATTCTGGCAGGAGATAGCATGGGAAAAGTGGGCGATCGAGCAACCTTTACATACTGATCAACTTGTAAATGATAAAAAACTAATGCTATGCCGTCATATCGCCATAGTTCACCCACACCCAACTTGGCATAAATACTCATGCGATCGAGGGAGCTGCTGGTGATATCAATTTCTAATACACAGTAAAATTTCCAACCGCCTCTGCTTTCGGGAAAACCTCTTGAGCTTCAATTAAACTTTTCCAGGCAGCCTTTGATACAATCTTATACCAATTGTCTAAAGCATCACGGACATCGGCATGTTTTGCTGCATATTCCCGCAGCGCACGATAACTGATGATATGCATTATCTATTTTGGGTCGATTGTGCAGCTATTGTATACTTTCGGATCTTACCTTGCAATCACGGACAAACTCAACCTACCTAGACCACTCCATAACCTGATCGATCGCTGATTTTTTTGATACTTACCAACCATTGAGCAAAGTAGAAGTGCCAATACTTGATCGATAGTGCAACAATGGTACAAAAGCTCCCCGCATATCGCTCTCCCTTTTTATGTCATCTGCCCTTACGCCCGCTGAACTTCAACAAGTCTTTCCCTTTGAACTAGACCCCTTTCAGATGCAGGCTATCACCGCCCTCAATGAAGGTCGATCGGTGGTAGTCTGTGCCCCTACTGGCTCGGGCAAGACCTTGGTGGGTGAGTATGCTATTCATCGATCGCGTAAGGGCACTGGCCGAGTCTTTTACACCACGCCATTAAAAGCTCTGTCTAACCAGAAGTTTCGAGATTTTCGCGCAGAGTTTGGTCGTGATCAGGTGGGTTTGTTAACCGGCGATGTGTCGATAAACCGGGATGCCCCGATCGTGGTGATGACCACCGAGATTTTTCGGAACATGCTCTACGGCACCCGCATTGGCGAAGTGGGGACTTCATTAGTAGGTGTAGAAGCAGTGGTGTTGGACGAATGCCATTATATGAATGATAAGCAGCGGGGCACCGTCTGGGAAGAATCGATTATTTACTGCCCTACCGGCGTGCAAATTGTGGCGCTCTCAGCTACGGTAGCCAACAGTCAGCAGCTTACAGAATGGATTAGCCATGTGCATGGGGCAACCGAGCTGATTTACTCCGATTTTCGACCTGTGCCTTTGCAGTTCCACTTTGCCAACCCTAAAGGACTATTTCCGCTGTTAAACAACGGCACCAAAGACCTCAACCCCAAACTTAAATCGCACCAGCCCAAGGGCAGCCGCAAACGGGAAGAAGTGCCTAGTAATGCTTTTATTGTGAGCAGGATGGCCGAGCGGGAGATGCTGCCCGCCATCTTCTTCATTTTCAGTCGCAAGGGCTGCGATCAAGCCGTGGCCGAGATGAATATCTTGAACTTGGTGTCGCCAGAAGAAGAATTACGGCTGAAGGTGAAAATTGACCAGTGGGTGATTGATAATCCTGAAGCTGTGAGGCAGGCACAGCTTTCTGCACTGTATCGAGGGATTGCTTCGCACCACGCCGGGATTTTGCCAGCTTGGAAGGTTTTGGTAGAGGAACTGTTTACTGAAGGTCTGATCAAAGTGGTGTTTGCTACCGAGACATTGGCTGCTGGAATTAACATGCCTGCTCGGACTACGGTGGTTTCTAGTTTGTCGAAGAGAACCGATCGAGGGCATCGCCTGTTAACCGCCTCCGAGTTCCTGCAAATGTCGGGACGCGCCGGACGGCGGGGCAAAGATGTATTGGGTAACGTGATTACGGTGCAATCCCGGTTTGAGGGAGCCGCTGAAGCTGCTTTTTTAGCCACATCCCAGGCTGACCCACTGATTAGCCAGTTCACTCCCACCTATGGCATGGTGCTGAACCTGTTACAAACCCATACTTTGGATGAAGCTAGAGAATTAGTGGAGCGGAGTTTTGGTCAGTTTACGGCCACTTCTCACTTACAACCGCAGTTGCAGGCGATCGAAGAAACAACTAAAGAACTACATATTTTGGATGAAGTCCTAGGAAAAATCCAACCAGCAGACCTGGAGGAATACGAAAGCCATAACTCCCAACTCAAACTAGAGCAAGCCCAACTAAAAAATCTTCAGCTCTATTTCGACCAAGTACGTGCCAACCAAGTCACTCGCCTAATACCAGATGTGGAGCCAGGAGCGTTAGTTAGCCTTAAGGGCAAACATGTCTCGGTGGCCAACCCGCTTACCGCTTTACTGATTGCCAAATCTAACGTAGTCAACCGCAGCCGTCTGTTGCTCTGCCTGGGCAAAGATAATCGTTGGTACGTGGTAAATTCTCAAGAAATAGCCGCCATCCATCAAAATTGGCAGAAATATCTACCGGGTCAACAGCTTCCCAACGTCGAAAGCCTAGAATCCCCACCCGAGATGCCCTTGCGCGCCGGTCAAGTCCGCCGAGGCGACGAAGCATCAGCGGTGATCGCTGCCCTCATTCCCCACATGGATTTACCAATTTCAGCGGAGTTAGTTAGCCAACTAGATAAAATCGATAAACTCAAGAAAACTCTTTCGACTCATCCACTTTGGGAACATGGCAATCCTGGATCTTTGCTGAAGAAATATCGCAGAAAGTCGATCGTCCAACAAGAAATTACTGCCCGCCAAGAACGTCTGCAACAGATGCTGGCTCGCCATTGGCAAGAATTTTTAGGACTCATTGAAGTTCTGCGGCAAATGGGTGGACTCGATGACGTGCAACCGACTCACCTGGGCGAAATTGCCGCCGCCATGCGCGGTGACAACGAGCTATGGCTGGCACTCTGCCTAAATTCTGGGTATTTAGACGGCCTGGAACCTCAAGACCTAGCCGCGACTCTCTGTGCCCTGGTTTCGGAGCCACCCCGCAATGATAGCTGGACAAACTACGATCCACCAGAAGACATGATGGCCACCTTGAGCGAGCTACGAAACACTCGTCGCCAGCTCTTCCAAGCCCAACGCCGTCAACAGGTGGCTTTGCCGGTCTGGATGGAGTGCGAGATGGTGGGCATTGTCCAAAAATGGGCGCTGGATACCACTTGGCCAGAACTCTGTGCGGGCAGCAGCCTCGATGAGGGTGATGTGGTGCGAATGCTGCGTCGCACGGTAGATTTGCTATCGCAGATTCCCCATGTGCCCCATATCTCGGACACTCTGAAGACGACTGCTAGACAAGCGGTGCTGTTGATTGATCGATTCCCCATCAACGAGAAAATGGATTAGATTTACGAAACCTTTCACATCTAGATCGGCAAAAAGATCGGCAAAATATCTTTCTTCTACATGTCATAATACTTACTGTAGAAGAATCACAAGGATTTTAAAGATCGGCAATGTACCGTGATGAAACCATTGAATTGATGGAGCCAATGCTGCCTACCGCCACCCGCGCGGTCGAAGACCTGATATTTACTTTGATTCAACAGGCCAGCGAATTAAACGCCGTCCTTAAACCACGCACTGCCGAAACTGTGGGCGACGTACTCCGATCGATAAACTGCTACTACAGCAACTTAATTGAAGGTCATAACACCCATCCTCGGGATATCGATCGGGCACTAGCCGACGACTTATCTGAAAACATCGAACAGCGCAACCTGCAACTAGAAGCCAAAGCTCACATCGAAGTCCAGCGCTTAATTGACCAAGGAGCATACCCAGATATCGTTTCCGTAGGCGCAATTTGTGACATCCATCGACAGTTTTGCACTCGCCTACCCGCAGACCTGCAATGGGTTGGCACCGGCGATCAGCGTCAGCCCCTCATACCAGGCGAATTTCGGAGTGGGCGGGTGCAAGTAGGGCAACATATCCCACCAGGCCCCGACAAAATCGCCCGATTTTTAGACCGCTTTGTCCAGGTCTATCATCCCAGCAAATTATCTAAAGTAGCTCAGGTACTGGCTGTGGCAACAGCACACCATCGGCTGCTGTGGATTCATCCGTTTTATGATGGCAATGGTCGGGTGGCAAGGCTGTTTGCTCATGCTTACCTGCGCGATATTGGCGTAGGCAGTAGTTTATGGTCGGTATCCCGAGGTCTGGCTAGGAATGTGGCACAATACAAAGCACTGTTAATGGCCGCAGATCAGCAGCGAGATAACGATTGGGATGGCCGTGGCAACTTGAGTTTGCGGGCTTTATATCGATTTTCGGAGTTTTTTTTGGAGACCGCCATAGACCAAGTGCAATTTATGCGATCGCTATTGGAACCAGAGCAAATGCTGCGCCGCTGGGAGTTGTATATTTCCGAGGAAGTGGCCTTGGGTCGGTTGCCGGAAGGATCTTTTCTGTTGGTGCGCGAGGTAATTTTGCGCGACGAGGTGGAGCGCGGACAGGCTGGTATCATTACCGGGTATCAATCTCGGCTAGGTCGATCGGTGTTGGCTGCTTTGGCAAAGGCCGGAGTGCTGGTTTCGGATACGCCATAGGGAGCGGTGCGAATTGGGTTGCCTTTGCGGGTAGTGGAGCGGGTGTTTCCGGCATTGTATCCATTGGGCTAACAGGACGGCCTAAATCCAGGCATCATTGATCGGGGCACGATTCCCTATCAGCGAGAAAATATGTTGAATTCATCTAATCCAAAAAATAGTTATCCTTTTAGTGACAGGCTATACTCAATCGAGGGGTTCTTACTTGCTATATTTTACTGTGTGATTAGGGGATTTGCCATGCTTGCTAAATTGACTGCAAAAGATCGTAGCCGCATTATTGCCCAGCTACTTGAAAGCTTTAAAACTGATGAGCTTTCTTTGGAAACTATTGATGCAGAAGTTGAGGCGGTGAGAGCTGAACTATATGCCAAACAAAAAGATTCGATCAATCATGTTGTTTCATCGTGATCCTAAAAATGATTATTTATTGGCTTTAGCTAAAAACATTAAAGCAGAATATCTAACTATCGATGATCGAGATTTACTAATTTTAGAAAGTTTCGAAGGTACTGTTATTCTATCTTATCAGAATTTTATTTCTGGAATCGCTATAGATATTGATAACATCAGGTCACTTCAATTTTGAATTTACTAAAGCCTGATACTACCTGGCCGTTTTTAAGCGGCTCAGATGAAGAGAGATTTCTTGATGACATATCCTTCGGAATTCAATGTTTGACTTACAGGGGCGTACTAGCTAGTAACATCATCTTGTCTGTTGATCAACGAAGCCCGTTGAATATAATTTCATCACACCAGTATCTTGGTAAAATGGAGATTTTCAAGACCAGTGAAGTTTCAGATAAGATTTTACAAAAGAATCCTGATAAGCTGGTAGTTGTGGTGACAGGACATGGTAGTGATCTTGGTATTGATGCCTTACCCCCATTTCGCCATTTGCTCTCATTGAATCTCTAAAAAATATTGCAGGTCTGACTTATGGATTGGTTGTTTTAGGCCAGTGCTATGCCGGAATATTTAATTTTTTAGAGGTCAAAAAAATTGATCAAGTGTCTAAAAAAGTTGTCAAACCTGAGATATGTATCATGGGGGCAACAGATCTAGCTACTAGCATTAGCGCCACCGTCGATATTAGTTCTATTAATATTCTAAAAACCTTTTCATGCACTCACCAGTGGAGTGCTAACCTTTTTTTGCTTTTCTTCATGTGGTGTGTCGCCGAACCGGTTGATATAGACGGAGACAGTCGAAATACCATTATTGATGCTTACAAATCAGCGGGAATTCGCACAAACGGATCACTAGCAAGCCACAAAAAAGATGCTTTCTTAGCTTTTTCTGATGCTATTGCGACTAGTACAGCAAGCAAGCTAGTTCAAGATCCAGCTCTTTCATTACTTGCATCCAAGGCAAAGCAAGATTTGGCAATAGCTTGTGAAACAATCCTGATTAATCAAAATCCATGGATATTGCACGCAAACCTTGCTCGTAGCCTTGAGCTGTAACCGGACATTTCTAAATAAATTACGGAGATAGCCTCGACTGTCGAAATCGCCAAGTGGATCGAAGGTCATCCATCTCGTTCCCGTAATGATTGAAAGTGAAGCGGTGAGTTGTCTTTGCCCGCTAGAACACCAACAGATTAGTATTCGCCTTTAGTTTAGACGAGTACTAGGTAATATTGACTTGATAGCCTCTTTAACAGGTTGCTCAATAAGCACTCCCATAAAACCTCCTACGCCCAATGAAGTTGCTATGGCAAGCGCCGCTAACCACCTTGGTACACTCCGAGATAATTTTTTTAAATCGCCGTTTAGACGGACATTTAATCCTTCTACTTGCTGAAGCCGTTTTGTTAAGCTGGGGTCTTGAACATACTCTACTCGAGGTTTTGCACTATTCTGACTTGATAAACTGGCATTTGAACGCATTAACTGACCAAGCTTCTCTTTCCAGCCTTTTCTTTCATAATCAGAGAGCAGTTTAATTGTGTCTCTGGCTAAGAAACTTGGGATGTGACCATCAGGCGTACCAACCTCATGGACAATGCCATGGTGAATACTACATAGCCAAATAAGATCCTCCGGTTCTACGTCGTACCAATTCTTGTATTGAAGGTGATGCAACTCCAAGTTTTCTTCAGCCCCGCAGAACTCACATTTCTTTCCCCGAAATTTTGTCATGTCAGATCTCAATGCTCCCCAGTGCCTTGAATTCAGATATCTTTTATTGTAAAGACCTTTGAAATTTCCTGTTTCTACTGCTTTTTGGCGAATTTGCTTGGCTTCAGCAATTAGAGTTGGGTTCATACAGCACCTCAGGCTCAATAGATTTGACAAATTACTAGCATAGCAAGGTTTTGAAGTTTTTACGCAGACCATATCATTATCTGTTGACCCACGGCATGGATCGATTTATTCAGCCTTGCTCATTTCTAGCGATCCATGGCATAATAAAAAATTGTGTTTAATTTTTGATCCCTTGCGGGACTTAGGAACCTTCTTATGGCAGCTAAAAAGGGAGTACGGATTACCATCACCCTCGAATGTACCGAGTGTCGGACCAATCTAAACAAACGCTCACCCGGCGTATCACGTTACACCACCAGCAAAAACCGTCGGAACACCACCGCGCGACTAGAAATTAAAAAATTCTGTCCGCACTGCAACAGCCACACTGCTCACAAAGAAATCAAGTAGTCGGCGCTTTATCCATTTCACATATTCTAGATATTTAATTACCATGGCTTATTTTCGCAAGCGCCTCTCCCCCATCAAACCGGGCGACCCGATCGATTACAAAGACGTAGAACTACTGCGCAAGTTTGTCACCGAACGCGGCAAACTCTTACCTCGGCGCATCAGCGGCCTGACCGCCAAGCAGCAGCGCGACGTGACCTTAGCCATCAAACGCTCTCGTCAAATCGCCCTGATGCCTTTCATCAACGCCGAAGGCTAAAACTGCTGAAATCTGGCTGTGTCTGGGATCGAGAATGAACCTGGGCACCACCTTTTGCTATATAAATATAAGGATTGAAGCCGGTGGAGAAGGGGACTTTAGTAGAATTTTGGCACAACGGCGATCGCCGCTTGGGCATTATCGATCGACCAGAAGGCAAAAAGCTCTGGGTGGCAATTGATGCTCGCCAGCAGTCACACCAGCTTCATCCCACCAAAGACATCACCTACACCGTGGCGGGCGTAAGCTTCAAACAACCCGCCGAAATTGATAAATTTTTAGTAGCTGTTACGCCTCATTTAGATCCAGAAAACTTGCCAGTAGCCTGGGAAATGCTGGTAGACGAAGAAGGCACCACCGATCCGGCTGGCTTGGCAGACTTGTTGTATGCCAATGATTCGCCTGCTCATACCTACGCGGCTCATTGTCTGCTCTCTGGCGACAAAGTTTATTTCAAGAACAAAAAAGACCAAAATTACGAACCCCGTCCCCGCAGCCAAGTCCTCGAACTCCAGCATCAGATTGCCATCAAAGAACAAAAGGAACGGGATCTACAAGAGTTCATTGATCGCATTCAAGCCAGACTCACCGGCACCGAAGTAGCCTGGACAGAAGCCGATCGACTAAAGCTCGAAGGCTTCGAGAAATTTGTCTTACAGCCTGACTTTCCTCCCAAAGGCACCGCAGATTTATTGGTAGCGATCGGCAAAGGTCAATCAGAACAACAGGTTTTTGATTTGTTAGTGGGCTTAGGTATTTGGTCGCCCCACGAAAATATCGCCCTGCGTCGTGCCCAAATTCCCATAGACTTTGCCGATCCAATTACCGCCGCAGTTCAAGATATGCTGGCAGATTTTCCGGCAGATTTAGACCCTGATCGCCGCGACCTCACTCACATCAAGGTCTATACCATTGATGACGAAAGTACTACCGAAATTGATGATGGCGTAAGTCTAGAAACTCTCCCTGATGGTCGCCAACAAGTGTGGGTACACATCGCCGACCCCACTCGCTTTATCTCTCCGGGGGACGCGATCGATACCGAAGCCCGTCGTCGATCGACCACCATCTATCTGCCTACCGGCATGATTCCGATGTTTCCCACAGCATTGGCCACAGGGCCAATGAGCTTAATTCAGGGGCAAGTTTGTTGTGCCCTGAGCTTTGGGATGATTTTAGATGATGCCGGTGCGGTAATTGAATACCAAATCACCGCTTCTTCGATTAAGCCCACTTACCGGCTGACTTACGATGATGTAGACGAAATGCTGCAACTGGGCATTCTCAACGAACCCGAAATCGCAGCCATCTCTAAACTCGGCAAGCTCCGCCAGCAGTGGCGACAGGCTCAGGGTTCGGTAAATATCAGTATGCCCGAGGCATCAATTAAGGTTCACGACGAAGAAATCGATATTTCAATCATCGAAGATTCCCCTGCTCGTCAGCTAGTTGCCGAAATGATGATTATGACTGGGGAAGTCGCCGCTCGCTATGGTCAAGATAATGATTTGCCTTTGCCTTATCGCGGTCAGCCTCAGCCAGAATTACCGTCGGACGAAGAGCTGAATTTGCTCCCACCAGGACCAGTCAGGTTCTGTGCAATTCGCCGCTGTATGCCCCGCAGTGAAATGGGGCTATCGCCCTTGCGTCACGCTAGTTTGGGGTTGAATACTTATTGTCAGGCAACTTCACCGATTCGTCGCTATACCGATACGATCGTCCATTTTCAAATTAAGGCGCACTTGCGCGGCGACCCATTGCCTTTTGACTACGATAAGTTGCAAGAAATCATGCAGTCGATCGTTAGCACTAGCTATGAAGGTACTTTAATGGAGCGCCAGACCAATCGCTATTGGTCGCTAGAATATTTGAGCCGCGCCCACCATCAGTCTTGGGATGCCATTATGCTGCGCTGGCTGCGCGAAGATGATGAATTGGCGTTGATTTTGTTAGAAGAATTGGGTCTGGAGTTTGCCATGCGGTTCGATCGATGGATTAGCCCGGGCGATCGAATCCAAGTCCAAGTCAGCTTCGTCGATCCACGAAAAGATGTCATCCACTTTAAGGAAATTTCACCTCAAGAGGCGCAAGCGATTAGCTGAGTCCAGTTTGAAAAGATTAGTTGCTAATTGTTGTAACTAATCCTTTTCGTGCTGAAATTAGCTGTAATCGGGAAAAATCATATCAAATGTTGTATCTCTGAATAAATTCATTGGAATTACCAAGAGGAAAAAAACTATGAAATTAGCCAATTTTTTGACGAATCTAATCATTTTTACTGGAATTTCAGTAGGCATTGTCAATGTAGCCTATGCCTATCAACCCCAAGGATTAGTCTCTAAAATAAAAGCAGGTGATTCAGAAGGAATCGCCAAGGAGATCAAGGGCGGATTCGTTATTCAAAATACCAGTGATTATCCAATCGCTGTTCAATTCGTACCTAGCCGCAGCAATTCCTATAGCTTTCAAATAGACAATGAAAAAGTCATCTTGCAGCCTAAAGAGAGGAAGTCAATTGGCTATTCTGGTGGCATATTTGAAGATGGGAAATGGCAAATAAATTTAGAAATGCGCATCTTGAGTGAGTCGGGAGAATTAGCTGGTAAACATACTCAAGATCTGTATTTTTTAGTAGAAAATGGTAAGTATCAGGTTTCTAGCTATGAAAAGTTGTTTTTACAAGTTGAGGAAAGGGACGGTGAATTAGGTAACTCCTTTAAAATAACCAAAGATGATGGCCAAATACCTAGATTCCAAGATGATCGGAAGTATCCCGAGATGGAAGAACTGGAGAAAATGGATCGGCAATCGGTGGAACGTATTCCAACCGAATCTGGTGGTATTGGTGATGGGAGCAAACCAGGATTAATCCTCAAAAGAAAATTTGTATTACCACGTAGACCACTGTTGGTAATTCCTCGACCCAAAAGTGAAATAAAGACCAAGACTTTATTGGCTCAGGGAACTGCCCAAGCCCAAGGCTTTTTTCGGTGGAAAGGAATGGATAATCAACTTCATTCTGCCTTTGGCTGGCGAGTAATTGCCTGGAGACAGCGCGGGGGAAGCTGGACAAAAGTTGCAGAAGATTGGATTCAATCTTCTGGTTCTTGGCGATTAAATTTACCTCAAGAAGGCGGCAAGGTTAAATTTCAATATCTTGCTTACAATCGGTTTTTTACTCCTCAAAATTCGGCAGGAGATACCTATCGATGGGTTGGGCCAGAACATAACGGTATTAGCCCCAATCATAATGAAGGCGACTGGTTTGCCGATACATCAGGTGGCGCAGTTAGAGGATTGGGGGAAGTATACAAAGAAGGTATGGATCTATGGAGCAGTCTGTATTGGAATGGTGGTATAAGTCCTCTACGTAAGGATTCGATTAAATTAGTTTTTCCCAACACTGCTTACGATTGTGGCAGCGGCAATGGCGTACCCTGGAGTTGTGCCAACAGGAGCGGAACGATTTGGTTGATTCCTAGCCATGCTGGACGAAATGGTGTGACTCAGCATGAACTTGCCCACCAGGTTAATTTTGAATACTGGGGGAGTAATCTCCCTAGTGATGCTGGTGGTTCCCATACTTTAGGTGGATGTTTTACTCCTGGGTTAGCTATGACCGAAGGCTTCGCTAATTTTATGGTGTTTTGGGCGCAGGCTGATCGAAATAGTACTCCTAGTGGGAATTTTGATTTTAATATTGAAAATCCTAACTTTGCCTGTACTACCAATAATCGCAATGAATCTTGGGCTGCTGGAGCCTTCTGGGATTTACACGATACTCACGCTGATGGCAATGACAGCATCTGGTTTAATAACGCGGGTGCTGTTCCAGGTCTTTATCTGCGCAGTGGGTTGCGGAATAGTATGGCTGATTTCCACCCTATTTACCGAAATTCAGCTAATGCCGAACATCGTGGGGTTGTGGACAATATTTTTCGTCAAAACCATATCATTCCCTAGTTATTGAAGATAGTGAAGCACCTACACCAACCACGAGCAGTCTGGTGTAGGTCTCTGATTCCTGTTAAGGATATCAAGAACTTCCTTCGAGGTACTTTACGTTCTTTCCAGATTTTTCAAGCATTTTAGTTCATGACACTCCCTGCTCCTATCTTAAAATCAAGCATTGCACTGACCGCCTTGGCACCCATGCAAGATGTCACCGATGTTTGTTTTATGAAAGTCATTGCTCACTATGGTTGTCCTGACTACTTTTTCACCGAATACTTTCGAGTTCACGACAGCTCTGCTGTAGACAAACACATTCTTCGATCGATCACCGAAAATACCACCGGTCGCCCAGTCTTTGCCCAGATGATCGGCGAAAAGGTCTCTGACCTAGTGCGCACCGCCAAACTACTAAGTCACTACCCTGTCGCTGGCATCGATTTAAACATGGGTTGCCCCGCCCCTCGTATTTATCGCAAAAATGTTGGTGGTGGACTATTGCGTGACCCCGCCAAAATCGATCAAATATTAGGAGAACTGCGATCGACAGTAGCTGGACTATTAACTGTAAAAATGCGAATTGGCTTTGAAGATACCGCCAACTTTGATCAGATATTGAATTTAATCGACAAACATCAAATTGATCTACTCAGCCTCCATGGTCGCACCGTCAAAGATATGTATCATGGCATGGTGCATTACGACCTGATCGCTCATGCGGTGCAACGATTAGCTTGCCCAGTGTTAGCCAACGGCAACATTAGTTCCGCTGCTACCGCGTTGACCGTTTTAGCTCAAACCAAAGCCGCCGGAGTCATGATTGGGCGCGCTGCTATTCGCAACCCCTGGATTTTTCAGCAGGTGCGACAGGCTTTGGCTGGTGAACCAATTTTAGTGGTGACATTAGGACAGGTGAGGGAGTATATCGATCGACTCCATCACATGCAAATTACCCAAGAAATCCCGGAACGCGGACGAGTCAGCAATCTGAAAATGTATCTGAACTATATTGGTCAGGGTGTCGATGCAGCCGGTATCTTTTTACGAGATATGCGACGGGCACAGACAGAGGAAGAGTTATTGGGGGTATGCGATCGAGATTTACTTAGTAATCCACAAGCACCATTTGCCATAGAGCCATATTCTGGACTCTTTGCTCGTCCTCAATCTGAGACCCAAAAGTTGAGAGTTTCCGAAAAAGCCTGAGATAAATTAAAGATTTTTCTGAACAGCCGATCGACCAGCCATAGCCCACAATAAACCCCTTTCTGTCTCCATCACTGCTGGACGCTGTGATTTTGGGTCAAAATAGACCTTTGCTGGAGTCGTTGTTACTTGCAAATCTTCGACCTTCCAGGATGGACTATAGAGCGTGACATGCCATGCTATTTCTGAATTTGAATTGGCGTTTAAAATTGCTTGGTAATCGGTAGAATCCGAGCTTTTCCGTATTCTGATCGACAACTGCATTTGCTGTGGACTGACATTTTTCCAGATCCATAGCAATCGATGCGACCATTTGGTGCCAATAATGATACAAAAGCTGCCAAATAGCACAAAGCTAATACCAAAGATCAGCCAAACAGATTGGCCATGATAGTGTCGATGCTGTCTTAATGGAGTCCCGATCAGAGCGGGATCGATGTACAAGGAGATAGCTAGTATTCCAAAAATGATGATCAGCAATGAGACAGCTTGTACCGCCAGCAGGTGAAAACGTAGTGCCCGAATATCTCTGGTATATTTCACAAAACATTCCTGGATATGCCAAAATCAATAATGTCAGTCCAAACTCAGTGTACCCATGCCATACAGCAAATTTACCCTCAGTCGGGCAGTAGAAGATTTTGAGCTGATTTTACAAGAGAGATCTAACCTATTTGCCACCATGTCACCGGTAGTCCCCACACCTTTGTTGCGAGAAACCCTAGCAGAAAACGTGCCTTGGGCAGTGGCTGTAGGTAGCGAAAAAGCCCGATCGGAAGGCATCATTAATCCGGTATTGCTAGAAGTCAAGCGTCAACTAGGTGGGCAGATCGGAGTATTTTCTGGAGAAGAATTTAATGTGGATGTTGCTGCCGATCTGAATGGATTTTGTGATTTTTTGGTGAGTCGGACTTCTGAGCAACTCTATATCAAAGCACCGGTGATTATGTTGGTAGAAGCGAAAAAAGAAGATCTTAAGCCTGCTTTGGGTCAATGTCTAGCCGAAATGGTGGCAGCGCAGCGTTTCAATGCCAGCAAAGGTCAAACAATAGAGACAATTTATGGAGTAATTACCAGTGGCACCGTTTGGCGCTTTTTGCAGTTGACTGGACAAGTCGTATCGATCGACCTGACTGATTACCCGCTGTTGCCAGTAGACAACGTATTAGGTGTTTTGATTTGGATGCTACAAGGTGATTCAATCGACCAGGGTAAGATACACTAGTCGGAATGCACAGATTCAGGAGCAAGCCATGTCAGCCAGATTACTCTTAGTAGACGACGAACCCGGTGTAAGGGAATCGGTACAGGCGTACCTAGAAGATAGCGGCTATGCTGTGCAAGTCGCAGCGGGTGCCAAAGATGCCTGGGAAATGCTCCAGCGAGATCCTCCTGAATTGGTAATTACCGATGTCATGATGCCCCAAG
>JAYSRP010000139.1:0-15738 GCA_043721015.1 Synechococcales cyanobacterium
AACTGTTGCTAAACGCCCCGTTTACCTTCATGCTTCGCTTCTTTTTTTGCATTGATATGGTGAAGTCTTAACTGAAGTAAATGTGGTGTAGCAGAAGTCATCTAGTCAAATTGTAGGATTTTTGAGATCATTGGTGTTCTCGAAACCATATTGATCGAGGAAGCTTTTTGATTCGGCACTAACTGATCGATCTCGTAAATCTTCGGCGGTAATTCGTTCGGCTAGTAAGTATTCTGGCTTTACTCGATGCTCGTGAGTATCTGTCTCTTTTATTTTAGGCTTGGGATGCCTTCTAGGTTCTCCATCTAGTAAGTCGATTAATCTCTCTTTTAATGTATCAATCCACTTCATTAACCAGCACCGTGTTCACCAAAACAACGAGCCAATGATAACACCTGAGATACTTTTCTATTCTTTAATCCAGAAAGAGGAGTTTTGAATCCTGCTGGAGTAGAATCATTTAGCATGAATGCCGCTTGAACCCATGGATCACTTACAGGAAATTCGGAGAGAACCTCATCAAGACTAGGTAAAATTTGATGTCTCCACAAAAACTTCTTGACAAACTGCCATTTGGGGTAGACGTATCGACCATCTTGAACGGGTAAACCAATAATTTTGTTGGATTGACGCAGCTCAGTTATTTGTTGCTCTGTGACCTGAAGTACTTTTGCTGCTTCTTGACTCAGATAATAGCCACCTTCAGCGACTAGTAATCTCTCTTTGACGTTCATTTCGGTTTTGGCAGCAGGTTTTTTACCAGAAGCGAAGCTATCGTTCTCGTCATCAATTACTGGGAGTTGAATGGGATGGTTTGCTTGCATATCAATCCTTGTGGCAGCTTATTGTTAATGGTCTGCACATATGTCCTACTATTTTGCTGAAATTAATGGGTGATTTTGGTTCATGAAGCAAAACTGAAGTAAAATTGAAGTAAATATTGTGAGAAGAGTGTGATCGTATGGCCAGCACCCTTATTTTGTCAAAAGCGGGTTTAGAGATTATCGATCGAGCACGAAAACTCAAAGGCTGGAACAAGGCTGGGGTTGCTTGGCAAGTACAGGCTGAGGTTGCTAAGTCCACGCTCGATCGATTTTGGATGCAGAAGCCGATTAAGCAGCAGAATTTTGTGGCAATTTGTGCGGCGGTAGGAGTTAGTGATTGGGAACAGATTGCTGATTTACCACCGATCGCCTCGGTTCCCGCGCGACGTGGCTCAAATTTAGGGCAGGTGCATGAACCGGCCATTTTGGAGCTAGATGGTTTTGCTCAGCAGGTTTTTGGTTGGTTTCAGGCGTTGGGCTTTGACCGTGAAAGTGATCCACGACGGGATGGTAACTATGTTAAGTGGGTGATTAAAGTAGTTATGAGATCCCGAGTTGATCGAGTACTCATTAAAGCCATTATTCACGAGGTGGGTTTGGGTGATTTGGATGGTTTACGTCGATCGGTGGCTGATCTGCGGGTAGATGAAGGGTGGTTGGTGACTAGCTTGTGGGTGAGTCCGGCGGTGAAGCAGGTGCTGAATAAGTCGGAGGAGGGTTTGACTTGTCTGACTTTTGATGAATTGATTGATCAGGATGCTAATTTTGCGCCTTATGTGGCTTGGTTGGAAGCTGAGGTGCGGCGGCGGGAGCTGGAGAAGTACTATGTGCTTTTGGGTTGTACCAAGGGGGAGTTTGATGGGATTAGTAAGACTTTGCGGGGTGTTAATAGTTATCCGGTGAGTGATGGTGGGATTGATTTGTATATCGATCGATGGTTAGAAAACCCGCTGACGGAGCATGTTTCGATCTTGGGAGAGTTTGGGACGGGGAAAACTTGGTTTGTGTTGCATTATGCTTGGCGGTGTTTGCAGGCTTATGTGGAGGCAAAGCGCAATGGTTTGCCGCGTCCGCGTTTGCCGCTGGTAATTCCTTTGCGAGATTATGCCAAGGCTTTGAATGTGGAAAATGTGTTGGCGGGGTTCTTTTATACCCAGCATAATATTCGGCTGAATAGTGCGGTGTTCGATCGGCTGAATCAGATGGGCAAATTATTGCTGATTTTTGATGGTTTTGATGAGATGGCCGATAAGGTTGATCATCAGAAGATGATTGATAATTTTTGGGAGTTGGCAAAAGTAGTTACGCCAAATGCCAAGGTGATTTTGACTTGTCGGACGGAGCATTTTCCAACGGCGCAGGTGGGGCGGGATACGCTGCGGGGGGAGTTGTTGGCTTCGACGGCGCGGTTGACTGGGGTGCCGCCGCAGTTTGAAACTTTGGAGTTGATGAAGTTTGATGATGTGCAGATTCGGGAGGTGTTGGGGCGGCGGACTAATGAGGTGACGGTGGAGAAGGTAATGGGGCATGGGCAGGTGTTAGATTTGTTGCGGCGGGCGGTGATGGCGGAGTTTGTGTTGGCGGCGCTGCCGGAGATTGAGGCGGGGGCGGAGATTGATTTGGCGCGGGTTTATTTGTATGCGGTGCGGCGGCAGATGGAGGAAAATATTACTACGGGGCGGACTTTTACTTCGTTGGCTGATAAGTTGTATTTTTTGTGTGAGCTGTCGTGGGAGATGTTATCGACTGACCGAATGAGTTTGAATTATCGGGAGTTTCCGGATCTGTTGAAGAGGTTTTTTGGGGCGGAGGTGGAGTCGCCGAAGGATTTGGATCATTGGCACTATGACATGATGGGGCAGACGATGTTGGTGCGGAATGACGATGGTGATTATAGTCCGGCTCATCGATCGTTGTTGGAGTTTTTTGTAGCTTATAAGTTTGCCGCAGAGCTGGGTTTGTTGGCTCCAGATTTTTTGTCCATAGCTCAGAATAATTTAGTAGTTGATGAAGTAAATCCGAAGTTTTATACTTGGTCTAGTTATTGGCGAAGGGATAAAGATAGTAATAGAAAACCACTTTCAAAACTAGCAGGATTCACATTAGAATCAACAGAGAAAATGTTGAACACTTTTGGAAAAAATCCATTAGCTAGAACCAAAGTAATTGCTGATTTAGTTGTGCTGATATCGAAGGATATAATTGAATGGACTGAGAAATATCAAAGCTTGTATTCATTGATAGAAATCACGAAAGGCAAAAGTGTAAAAGAGACAAGATATCTAGGAGGAAATGCAGGAACAATACTACTGCGTCTGAATTCTGATGCACTTATTGACAAGGACTTGAGTAGCACAAATCTATCACATATAGACTTAACAAATGCAAAATCGAAAAGAACTGATTTGCGTGGAGCGAATTTAAATGGTTGCATTGTCAGCAATGTTCTTAGTCCAATCAATTATATTGTTGTTAGTACGAATGACCAAAGATTTATCACTGCTCATGATGACAATTCTATAAGAGTTTGGGATCGAGCTAGTTGTAGAGTATTACAGAGATTAGTTGGACACAAAGGTTTTGTTGATTGCCTTACCATGAGTGAGGATAGTAAGACAATCTATTCTGGTAGTGATGATGGTTTTATCAAGGAGTGGAATCTAGATGATGGTATTTGCAAACGAACTTTTCATGCTCATCAAGATTCTGTAATGACAATTGTTCTAAGCAAAGACAACCGATTTCTTTATTCTGGTGGCGACGATGGTTTGATCAAGAAGTGGGATTTAGATGATGGTATTTGCAAACGAACTTTTCATGCTCATCAAGATTCTGTGAGGATAATTATTCTAAGCAAAAATGATCAACTTCTTTACTCTGGCGGTGATGATGGTTTTATCAAGGAGTGGAATCTAGATGATGGTATTTGCAAACGAACTTTTCATGCTCATCAAGATTCTGTGATGACAATTGTTCTAAGCAAAGACAACCGACTTCTTTATTCTGGTGGTAGTGATAGTTCAATCAAGGAGTGGGATCTAAATGAAGGTATGTGCAAACAAATTTTTCGTAAACACCAAAGTTTGGTAAGAGTTCTTGCCCTAAGTCGAAATCAAAACCTTTTGTATTCCAGTAGTGATGACGGTACAATTAATGAGTGGGAATTGTCTAGCAGCATTTGCAAGCATACTTTTTCTGGACATGATAGCTGGATTAAAACGATTGCTTTAAGTAATGATGGGAAGTCATTATACTCTGGTGACAATAATGGTATACTTAAGGAATGGGAATTATCTAGCCATCTTTGTAAGCAAACTTTTTCTGGCTACCAAAGTTGTATAAGAACGTTAGTGCCGAGCAAGGATGGACTTCTTCTGTATTCTGGTGGCGATGGCTCGATTAAGCAATGGAATGTGGATAATGGTATTTGTCAACAAACTTTTAATGGTCATCAAAGCTGGGTTAGAACAATTATATTGAGTGTTGATGAGCGACTAATATATTCTTGTGGCCGAGACAACCAAATTAAGGAATGGAAGATAGATGATGGGAGTTGTTCTAAAACTTTTAAAGGTCACAAAGATTTGGTTAATGTACTTGTCTTAAGTCCCGATGGGAAGTTTTTGTATTCAGGTAGTCGAGATCGCACTATTAAAAAGTGGGAAATAGATAATGAGATTTGTCACCATACTTTTAAGGGACATCAGAGCTGGGTAAGATCGATTGTTTTAAGTAATGATGGTTTAATGATGTACTCTGGAAGTAATGATAATACAATTAAAGAATGGAGCTTGGTGGATTGTAGCTATCAGAGGACTTTTACTGGTCATAAAAAATTAGTTAGTTCAATCATTCTAAGTAAGAATGGGGAATGGCTCTATTCAGCTAGTCACGATAGTATGATCAAGATCTGGAGGCTATCTGATGGTATTTGTTACCAAACACTTGATGGCCATCAAGCTTGGGTAAGTTCAATTATTCTAAGTAAGGATGGGGAGTGGCTGTATTCAGCTAGTCATGATCATACGATTAAGATATGGAGACTCTCTGATGGTGTTTGCTGCCAAACACTTGAAGGTCATCGAAGCTCAGTCATGGCGATAGCTTTAAGAGATAATGGAGAATTTCTTTACTCTGGTAGTACCGACGGCGTAATTAAGGTATGGGATGTAACAAAAAAGCAATGTGTTACGACAATAGACCCCCGACCATGTGCAGGTGCCGATATCACCAATGTTAAAGGCTTAACACCTGCCCAAATTGATGCCCTTATCGCATTAGGAGCCTTTGATGACAATAGAAAAGCATGAACTTTGCTCGATCAATTACCTCAATAATTCCACACAAGCCACTAATCTAATACCAAAGCTGATCGACCTAAAAATGTTGGCTGGGGGTATAAATCTGGATATTATCGCCAAGATTACGGGGTGTTCAATCGAGCAAATTCAAAGTCTCCAAAGCTGAAGAGCCAGTTGTCAATGATCTGTAAGTATTCAGGTCTAAAAAGTTTCAGCCCGATCGTCTCTAGGTATGCTTTTGGAGCAATATTATTAAATATTCTTCAAATCATATTCGCAATAGCAGAGCCTCAAATGGCTTAACACGGTCACTTATTGCGAATCGAAAATCCTTTACCCCGATTTGATAAAATGAAAGTCTTTCTGAATATAGCTTCTAGCACCTGAATACTTACAATGATCTTCACTTTGACGGCGCGTTGTTGCTGAGAAAGATCTGGTCGAGCAAATTTTAAGGAGAGGTTTATGAAAGAATCTGCACTTTATCAACAATGGCGGCAAGAACACTTAGCCGAAGGCCGTGCTGAGGGGCTAAAAGAAGCACGCCAATCGATCAGTCTAAAAATGTTGGCCGAGGGTATGAGTTTGGATATTATCGCCAAGGTTGCGGGGTATTCGATCGATCAAACTTAATGAATTTTAAATATGGCGGTTCCGGGTCAAGTGTGATGTAAACAATCTGGTTCTACCGAACTTGCTATGCTAATTTCAGGCTAAATCCTTACTGGATAAGGGTTTGATGCCAAAAAAGCCAAGCTGTCAGATTTATTTTGCTCAAACTAGCTTACAGTCATGATCCCACGATTTTCTAACGTGGTTTTACATAGCAGGTTCGGTAGAGCCAACAATCTTTACCCGGAGAGGCTTTCAGATACCTAAATTCACTTTATCCGAGTCGGAACTGCTGTATCTCTGAAATTGATTTGCCAACTGCTGCTATGGGCGCATCCAAAGGATGTGGGAGGGTAAATGAGAAAAAGGATGAGATAATCGTCCTGTACACAAAAAATGTTTGATTATGAATTTACACCATTTAGAGAACCTATATCCAGAGCAAGCTGAGTGGACATCTTCCTGTGAGAAGCTCCGAAAGGCTCTCACAATGTCTGAACTAGTTTGGAGTGCATTACAAATTGGACTGCTATTTGCAAGATTGGCTCTGGAGCAGGAATTAAACAGTCGCGCAGCAATACCAACAATTTGGCCAAGCTGCCCCAATTGTCAGGGAAGTGTTCGTTCTAAAGGATTTCGCCCACGCCAAATGGAGACTTTGATTGGATCAATTCACTGAAAGCGAAGAGTGGGCAGATGCCATAACAAAAACTGTAAAGTAAGTCTGAGTGTGCCTTTGGATGAAGCATTAGGAATTTCATCTCACCAATCAAGTAGCGAGGAACTCATGCGTTTGGGTTGTTTGCTCAGTATTGTCATGCCCTATGAACTATCGAGCTGGATGCTGCATCAATGTACAGGTATTCAGGTGAGTGCCAGCACTCTCTGGAACTGGGTGGAAAAATATGGTCAACTTGCCAAATCTAGGCTGGATGAACAACTAGAGCAATATCGTCAAGGAGAAACAGTTCCGGCTGAAACCCTGGATGAGATAACTGCAACATTACGTCTAGCAATTGCCGCAGACGGTGTGATGGTGCCTTTTAGACCTTATCCCAAAACACCCAAGGGTAAAACCAAATGGCGTGAAATCAAAGTAGGGCTTTTCGCCCGCTTAGGAACTCATCTTACTCGCACTGGCAAACAGGTTACAAGGTTGTGTCATCGCCGACTAGTGGCAATTTTGGGTGACGTAGATGCTTTCGTTCCACTGATGAAATTGGAAGCTCATATACAATCATGGGAAACTGCACCACAAGTTATCTGGCTCAGTGATGGAGGAAGAGGATTTTGGCGGGTTTACCGAGAATGTTTTGCTAATCGTGCCGTTGGCATTCTGGACTTCTACCATGCTGCTGGACATTTATGGCGTGCTACCGCAGCCATATTGGATGGTCGCTCTTCTGAGGCCAAAGCATGGTTTAGGAACTGGCGTTCTCAACTCAGGCATGGTCAGAATCAATACGTCCTAAAATCTTTGGGCTATCTAGTTAACTCCAATGCCTTTCATGGCAAGGATTTAGAGACACTTGAACAGGTTAGAGATTATTTCGATAAGCATAGTCAACACATTCGCTATCAACACTTCAAACAAAAAGACTGTCCGCTTGGTAGTGGTATGATTGAGAGTGCTTGTAAATGGTTGATTCAGCAACGTTTTAAAGGTGTTGGTATGCGGTGGAGTGAGGATGGCTTTAATCACCTACTTTATTTGAGGATTGATTGGGTTAACCAACGCTTTGATTCGCTATTTCCCCATGTTCCTAAGGGGCAAATTGACCCCTCCCACTCCCTTCCCATCATAAGAATATAGGTGAAATGCACGGGTAAAAGCCTTACTCAGAGCCAAAAAAGATCCATGTTCTTCTAGCGGGAAGGGAGCACAACCGCTAAATGCGCCCTGCTGCTATTGCACGTCATAATTCAGGAACGTGCTGGATCTCTGCTTCAAAAACTCTAAAAATTTGTTGAACTTGTCAGAATCATTGTAGCTGGCTATGCTGAGCTTTCTAAGTGCTAGTGGCATTTCTTCGCTGCCACAATTATCTAGATTAATCGGAATCACACGCTTATTAGACGCATCGATGAATTCAGAACCTAGCACCTCATTATATTCGGGTCTGCTCCAGTTGGATACGCCAAGACTTTTGCTTAGACAGGGAACCAGGTAACGACTAGTTCTCAAACCAATCTCAATTTTTTTTGTCATTCCATCATCGCAATCGATTTGCTCAAAATCGATCCAGTAATTGATTCCGCGACTTCGGAATGCCGGAATAATTTTGTGCAAAATAAGTTCCTTATCCTCAGGGGCATAGAGAATGGAGGCATCACGGAGAGGTGGATTGCTACTCATAAATTTGACCGGGTGGAGAGGTATTGAAATTTTATTGAAAAATCGGTGTAAACCAAAAAAAATTAAATGATGTACTTAAACAGAAAACCGTTTTCTGGCATTACGGCTATAATTGATAATGACAACACATAGCCTTATGCCTAGCAACTCTACCACACGGTAAGATATTATGCTATCCTAAATCACATAGTATTCAGAGTGTTACTTATGGAACAGCAATCATCTCTTGGAAAGCTCATCGATTCCTTAATTCGACAGGAATGGCAAAGCTTGAATCAAATAGAACAACTCGCTAACTTTATAGATGAACATATTGTCTGTGATGGTCTTTCTGCACGTCAAGTATCTAGGATGCGGGAATCAGAAGATTTCCCGAGCATGAAAACTATTAAAAAGCTATCTCAATCTGTGCCAAGTATTAGTATTCTTGATCCCGAAACAATCTGTCAACGCATTCTCCTCGATTTTGGAGCCATCCGAAGAGAACAAAAAGAATTTCAAAAAAAGCTGAGTAAAATAACAATTGTTGCAGGTTGGTCAAAACCACAAGCATTAGTGGATGACGAACTTGCAATAACTCTTGCTGAAAATATAAACAATAATATTTCCTATGAATTCATATACCCTTCAATATATGATCATCCTCAATACATAGATGATGAAGAAATAGTGTCTGAAAAAGAAGCTCAAGAATATCTTAATCAAAACTTAAATAATTTATTTGAAGTAATATATAGAAAGCTAGAAAAGCTCGATACTTCCGATACAGGAGGTATTACAAAAACCAAAAATGCAATAGAAAAGACCGCCAGTATGATTAAATTTATCTCAACATATTCGAGTAATAGAAAAGAGGAAATAGAAATTCCAAAAGGTTTTCCGCAAAGCATATGGGATGGTCTTGATATTACCACAAAAAGCTCTATCACGCATGACTTGAGTGGTGAGAAAGAGAGAAAATACGAGAGAGAATCTGTTCTTTTCTGGTTAGCTATGCCATCGAAATATGTCACTTTTTATAATCTTGGAGAACAGCATCAACCAAAAGATACAAAATATGGCAGCTTCCTAGTCAGTGGTAAAGTTTTAAGAGGTACCAAAATTAAGCAGACTTTCAAATCTAAAGGATGGCTTCATATGAGACAGCAAGATTACAAAATAATAGAAGGTGAATATGAGGAATTCAGAAAGAGCTGGACAGAGATACCAATTGATACATCGGTTGTCAAAAAGGCTCTTTCTTGAAAAATATCAAGATCGAACTTAAAGTTATTACACTCAATACATCAGGATTATTAAAATGAAACTCAAGAAATATTTCCACATAACACTAATGGTTATAGGCTTAAACACAGTTACTGCTTGCAAAAATTTCAATGCTAACAATTCAAGTCCACCGACACCTGTTTCTTCTACAAGTAATTCCACAACTGTTCGGGTTGGATATTTACCTGTGTTAGCCGGATACCCCATATATACAGCCATTAGCGAAGGATATTTTAAAGAAGTCGGATTAGATGTACAAATGCGTACCATTAAATCCGGACCGGAAGGAAATGAAGCCTTAGCTGCTAACAATATTGATGTCGCATACAGTATTTTACCTTCCTTAGTAGTGGCAAACAACAAACAAGTGCCTAACGATCTAGTTAGCATTTTTGGGGCTAGCTTAGATAGCAGCAAAATAAAAGATCACCGAATCATCATCTCCAAAAAATCCACCTTAGCTAGCATCAAAGACCTGCGTGGTAAAAAGATAGCCGTCGTCGGTTATCCTGGTCGCACATCAGATGTTTTAGAACTTCTAGATCATCTCAAACGTAATGGATTAGGTGAGAAAGATGTTCAGCTAATTGGAATGCCCCATGCCGAACAGGTCGCTGCATTAGAAGCTGGCACCATAGATGCTGCCGCTTGTGCCGAGCCATACATCACCCTTGGGTTACAAAGTAGCGTCAAAACATTAGGGGCAAATGAAGGATTCTATTATAGAGATGAACCCACTGAAGTAACATCTTATCTAGCCAGAGGCAGTTGGCTGAAAGCTAATCCAGAAGTCGCCAAGAAATTTATTATGGCTCTGAACAAAGGCTTAGAAAAGTCCAAAGACAAGGAATGGCTCATGAACAAAGGTCTACCATCTTTTAACAAAGAGCAAAACCCATCTATTACCTTCGTAAAGCTTACCGCTGACCAAAGCAAAAAGCTCCATTTACCAGAAGTCCTACCAGCGGCTACCGAAGGTGGCTTGAAATATGTTAGTGGACAGCTACTTCGCCATGGACCGATCAAAGAAGCCCCCAAAGACTTCAGCGTGATGCTGCAATCACCCGAGAAAGTTCCTGTAGCTAAGTGATCAAACTATGACAATGACAACACCAAGATCAATGCTGAAAGATAGCCATCAGATATCAGTGAAATGTCAAAGTATTTCTTGTGCCTATGGAGAACGGTCAGTTTTTCAGAACTTGTCATTGGAGCTTTACCAAAAAGAATCCACCGTCCTGTTTGGTAGATCTGGCACCGGCAAAACCACCTTACTCCGCTGCATTGCGGGCTATGAAATACCCAGTAGCGGGGAGATCACAATTAACAGCTCAATGACACCTGAATATTCTGCTGACAATGGACAATATTCAGGCGAAGCCTATCAAATGGCTCAAATATGGCAGCATATCAATAGTCAAAAACAATCTCAACGCTGGTGGGATAAATTGTTTCGAGCCGATCGATCAAGCAGAGGCTATATGGTTTTTGCCGATTGCAGCAATGCTTTATCACAACTGTCTGTCCTAGAAAATATGTACTTGGTGCTAGCCCCCATCTGCCCAAATGCTGATCTTCGGCAGCAAACGACCAAGCTTTTACTAGAATTAACCGGAATTGCCGAAATGTCCCATCAAAAGCCTGCTCAGCTTTCTTCTGGACAGTTACGACGGCTTTGTCTTGCTCAAAGCCTAGCCGTAAACCCCGGCTTACTTTTGCTAGATGAACCAACAAACGGCCTCGATTTCTCGACCAAGAGCTCTTTTTTGCTCTTTGTCGAACATCTTAAGCAAGTAGTCGGCATGACAGTTTTGTCAGTAACTCATGATCTAGAAGCTGCCATATTTCTGGCCGATCGACTCTTACTGTTCAAAGACGGTCAGATCGTTCAAGAGATCAAGGTCGATTGGCCACACCCTCGCAAAATCTCTCATCTAAATCAGCCCAATAATGTGAGCATCCGCAGCACACTTACTGATTTTCTCCAGTGACAATGATGAAAAATACTATCTGGGCACCAGCTATTTCTTTATCACTGCTACTTCTCGGCTGGCAGGTGATCGCTTCTTTTCATATTTTCGTCCTCACCGCCATTTGGAATTTCTTTGCTTGGCAACCACCAGTTCCTGATTGGCGCTTTCTATCATCGCCAACAGCCCTAATTTTGGCGCTACCATCAGAGCTAAACAGCGGAAGCCTTCTGGCCGATGCTGGCCGCACATTCCTACATTCGGCGACTTCCTTTCTCATAGCTTTCCTCTTATCTTTAGCACTAGCAATATTGCTACGCAGCTACGGTTGGCTATGTGCTGGACTAGAACCAATCATGAAAGCATTAAGTGGCATTCCACCAGTAATGCTTTTGCCTATTCTCTCTCTGGCTTTGGGTTTAGGCTCTAGTTGCATTATTGCATTAGGTATACTGGGGGCTACTCTTTCTACCTCGCTGATTGTACTAAAGTTATTTCAGGCACTTCCACCAGACTTAACCAAAATGTTGAAAAACTTAGGCTATTCACGTTTTGCTATTTGGATGTGGGAACTAAGCACTATCTCTGGCAATCTGTTTTTGGCAGGCAGAGAGTGTCTGAGATGGTCTCTGATTCTGGTTGTGGTCGGCGAGATGCAAATAGGCGATATCTCACATGGGATCGGTTATTACGTCAACAGTGCAAGGCTAAACCAGAGTTACGAACTAGTATATTTGGGCATAGTAGCTTGTGGAGTCATCATTTTACTCTTTCAAGTCCTCTTAAATCTACTCTCTCTCTCAACTCACGCTTTCCTAAAACAAATTCTTTTACGCAACAAATTATCAATTTCAATCCATTAATATACCGAGAACCAATGAAAATGCTAAACACTGAAACTACTAAACTATCAAATAATTTATCTAATTTGTGGTGTGATACTCACGTAGTTGCCAACTCTATTTCCTCCGTGACAGTAGAGTTATTGCAAAAACAAGGTTTTCATGAATTGAAAGTGGTTGATGGCGACATCAGAGTTAGGATGCAAAGCCTGTGGTCGAAAAAATCTAGTTCTGCTCAAGATGCCGATGAATGTTATGAGCAGTCTAAATCATTACTGCAACAAGATGATCATTTTGTAGGTTACATCGAAGAAGAAGTAATGGAACTAGATGAACCAATTACACCAATTCCTTTCAATGAAGAAGTATGGGAGACACTATTGCCGAGCCTTCGCCCCAGCCCTTGCCCAGATAATATGGTCAAAGCTTGCGATATTCATTTATCTCTACACAACGTCAATCCTCTAATCGATCAAAAGCTGCTCAATGCTGGATTTTACTTCTTAGAGCTTTACAAACCCAGTATTGGTAATGTGCGCATATACACCATGCAAACTCAAAAGCCGAAAAAAGGTAGAGAAATCCTTAATCAGCTCCAGCAAGTAGTTAGCCTAGGTGGTGGAGTTGAAGGATTTTTGAAGTTTGAAATAACTAAAAATCTTTATAATCAAGGCTTCTCATTACCACCAATTTTAATGGAGTAGATTTTGGCTGGTATATTCAAAATTGCCAGTACTTATTTCGATCCATCTGCTGATTTTCATCATGTTTGATAATCTTTCTAAATTCCTTGCCCAAGAATATTCTCAAGATTTCGCTACTTGGTTAGTCGGTAAACCTATTAAGTTCACTGAATTAAAACCAACCGAGTTATCTCTAGAGCCAATCCGCGCCGACTCAGTAATTTTGCTCAAGTCCCGAGGGCTAATTTCCCACACCGAGTTCCAAACCGACCCAGACCCTGAAATACCTTTTCGAGAGGCCGATTATGCTTTGCGCATTCACCGCAAATTTCCTCGCCATGAGTTGCTCCAAAACGTCATATACCTAAGAAAGACCAATTCTCCACTAGTTTTTATCGATTTCTTTGAGGCCAAACGGTTTCGGCATGAATTCAATGTAATTCGACTATGGGAGCAACCTACTGAAAA
The DNA here is from genome assembly GCA_043721015.1 of Synechococcales cyanobacterium. GTDB lineage: Bacteria > Cyanobacteriota > Cyanobacteriia > Cyanobacteriales > Chamaesiphonaceae > JAAFHZ01. The sequence continues at coordinate 13,323 of JAYSRP010000139.1, forward strand.
GTTCCTGAAGTATCCAGGCTTATGGCCTTATGCGGCATTGACCAATACTTCAAACCCGATCAGTATTTTGGAAGAAGTGGCGCAGAAAATTGATCAGATGGATGATCTGCGTCAGCAGAGTAACTTATCAGCAATCTCTGCTGTAATGGGTGCGTTATCATTGGATAAGGATCAAGTTAGGCAAATTTTCAGGAAGGAACTTATGAAGGAATCTGCAATTTACCAACAATGGCGGCAAGAAAACCTATCTGAAGGCCGCTTTGAAGGCCGAGTTGAGGGTCAAGAGGCAGAACGCCGATTGATAGCCCTCAAAATGCTAGCCGAAGGTATTTCTCTGGAAGTAATTGCCAAAATCACTGGCTATTCCACCCAGCAAATTCAAAACCTTTAAAGCGTCCAGAAGTATTGGATGAAGCACTTCTCGACTTCACAAACCTCCAGGAATTACCAAACTGGTTGAGGGCAACTTAGAGTCGATTGGTTCTGATCGAACATATGAGAAATACAAAAGTTTTATCAGGTCTATCCCTCTTTTCCGGCGCTGGCGGCATGGATATTGGCTTTATTGATGCTGGCATAGATGTGGTGGGTGCCAATGATATTGATCGAGATGCCTGCCTAACTTATGAAGCTAATCATCCAGGTCGATCGATCGAACAAGGCGATATTAACAGCAAAACCGACTACATCAAAAAGTTCGATGGCGTAGATATCGTTTTTGGTGGTCCGCCCTGCCAAGGATTTTCAATAGCAGGCAAAATGAACCCCGCAGACATGCGTAGTCAGTTACTGTGGTCTTTTGTCAACGCAGTAGACCTGACCAGACCAAAAGCATTTGTCTGCGAAAATGTCAAAGCCCTAGCAACTTTGGATAAATGGTCAGAAGTGCGACAGCGGCTATTTTATTTAGTCGATAAATTAGGCTATTCCTGTAAATTAGTGGTGCTGAACGCCGCAGATTTTGGGGTAGCACAGACACGAGAGCGGATGTTTTTAATTGGCTTTCAAAAAATGGAGGGACTAGAAAATTTAGAGTCCTTGTTTGAAATGCGCCGTAAACCTTCGCCAGTAGTCAGAGATATTTTGTTGCCATTGGGTTTAGCTGGTTCAGTAAATAATCAGCGAGTTTGCAATGCTAAGGTTTCGATCGCCACTCGTCCAGTTCTCCGTAAATCACCCTACGCCGGAATGCTATTCAACGGTCAAGGCCGACCACTAAACCCCAATGGCTATTCCTGTGCGCTCCATGCCTCCATGGGTGGCAACAAAACACCAATTATCGATGAAAATCATTGCTACTTTGGAGAAGAGAGCTGGGTAGAGTGGTATCACGCTCATTTATTATCTGGAAAGCCTTCATTACCAGCAGATTCTGCGCCATCACGATTAAGAAGATTAACAGTAGATGAGGCACTCCGAATTCAGAGTTTTCCTGATAACTATAAATTTATCGGCAAACAAAGCTCTGTTTTAAAGCAGATTGGTAATGCAGTACCTTGTGAATTGGCTAAAGTCGTAGCAGAAGTAGTTAGGAATTGCTTGGTTGCAGAGAAGGCTACTAACCTGAAAAGCTCTATGATAAAGCAATTACATCTAGCTGTTTAAACGAGAAAAAGCATACATTATTCGCCAGATTGTCAAAAAATTGGGTGAGATGCCCCCAGAGCTTCGATCGACCATAGAACTACTCTCGATCGCGCAGCGTCTCCGAATAGGAGAATTAATCAACTAGAAGCATTAGGTAACGCTAAAAGGTATTGAAACAGCCATTAGGCAACATGCTCAGCAGAGTATCTTGCCCCAATTAGCCCTTTTTTTGCAACTGAAACGTCTGGAACAAGCAAAGGATACCCCCGAAGTTTAACAAGTATTTTAGGTGAACTTTACTTACTAGTGAGCAAGTAAAGTTCCTTAGAGTAGAACCATATAAACGCATTCGTCCGATGTTAGAAGCTTGCTGCTTAACGGTTAGCGCTAACTCATCTTATCGGCATACTACCGAAGATATTGCTTTACTTACAGGACTCACAATCAGCTCTAAAACTCAACAAGAAATGGTTCAAAGCCATGATTTTGAGGAACCTGAAGCCCAGTACTGGCTCAGCGGGCTGCTTATCTTAACAAGGCAATTTGATTTTTCTCTTTAGAAAGTCACACGCACCCTGGCCTTGGTGAGCGTGATAATTTCTGACGTAGAGAGACACACCTGAATATAGACATATTATTCCAGCAGCAGCTATAGTAAATTATCGGCTCTCTAAATGTGGAGATAGTTACTATGACGGTTGCCAAGTCATTGCCCCTTTTATCATTACCCGATCATACGCAGTTGCCAGAGTCGGATGGTACGTTTGTGAAAAATTTTCAAGGGCATCCGCAAAGTCTACTGCTTACTAGTTCTATCATCCCAATATTG
>JAYSRP010000140.1:0-15663 GCA_043721015.1 Synechococcales cyanobacterium
ATCCCAATTAAAAAAGGTGCCGCTATCTGGGCTGGTGAGTTGATTAATTACAGTGAGCAGTTGAGACACAGTGCGATCGACCCCAAATAATTTACCCTCAGGCACATTGGCCTGAAACGGCTGAGACAGATCGGTATCGGTAGTGCCGGGGTGGAGCAAAACCACGATCGAGTTCGGGCAAGTGCGGCGATATTCGATCGACACGTTGCGCATTAGCATATTCAGCGCCGCCTTAGAAGCCCGATAGCCATACCAGCCGCCTAGCTGATTGTCGCCAATACTGCCCACTTTGGCTGAAATGCTGGCAAAAATCGATTTTTTGGGATGCTTAAATAGAGGCTGTAAGTGCTTTGCCCACAGCACCGCGCTAATGCTATTCGTCTGGAAATATGCCAGAAGTCGATCGCTCTCAATGTGGCGCAGGCTTTTTTCGGGTTGCAGTTGCTCTGTATGCAAGATCCCCACACAGTTCACCACCAAATGTAAGCAACCAGATTCCTGCATGATCTTGGCGGCGGCGGCGATTTGGTCTTCGATCGTCACATCTATTTGCAAACATTGCAGGCGAGGATCCTGAATTTGCAACAAGAGACTAGTAGATTGACGATAAGTAGCATAGAGCTTGGTAATTTGCGGATCTGCCAAGAGCTGCCGGACAAACTCTAAACCAATGCCCCGACTTGCTCCAATAATTAATGCAATTCTCATGTATTTTCTTGAAGTGTATTTTCGTGAAGTTGCCCGATCGAGCTGAAGAGATTGCCCGACAATAGATTGTAAGGGAGATTAATAATTTTTCCCACTTGATAAATTCCATGAGCAGATTCTCAAAGGGAGCCAGTTATGTTTGACAAAATCTTGGTAGCTTTAGACGACAGTGTATTGGCCACAAAAATTTTAGATGAAGCGACGCTCATGGCTGAGCGTTTGGGAGCAAAATTAATGCTGCTCCATGTGCTCTCGCCGCTAGAAACCGAACGGTTAGGAATGCAGCCCGGTGGGATTGGCATTGAAAGCTTTTTTCCGATTTTGAATGAGCAGGCCATGCGTCAGTATGCGGTGGAATGGCAAGCCTACGAAGAACATGGCATGGCGCAGATCCAAGGACATGTGCGGATGGTAGCCGAACGTGGTGTTGCGGTGGAATTTGAACAAACCATGGGAGATCCTGGTCAGAGCATCTGTAAAGTTGCCAAAACTTGGGGTGCCAACTTAATTTTGATGGGTCGCAATCGCAAATCTGGCATTAGTGAGTTATTTTTAGGTAGTACTAGCAACTATGTGCTGCATCATGCTCCTTGCTCAGTCTTGGCGGTACAAGCACCATTGCCAGCTAAAGTAATCAATCCAGAACCAGTTAGCGCCTATGAGTGAGTATTATCAACAGGGATTGGCAAAGGCTAAAGCTCAAGATTATCTGGGGGCTTTAGCAGCTTTTGAAATGGCTCTGATCTCTAATCCCAACTGGGCAGAAGTGCATTACCGACGCGGCCTGGTTTACTTTGACCTAAATGACTTGATGGCAGCGGTGGCCGACTATACTAGGTCGATCGATCTTGATCCGCGCCAACGAGATCCCTATTATGCGCGGGCACTAGTGCGGCTGATATTAAAAAACTTCAGCGGTGCTTTGGCCGATATTGAAAAAGCTATTTTGTTTGGTCGAGACTATGCCCCTAGCTATCAGCTTAAAGGGGTAATTTGCCAAAAGCTCGGCCAGCGAGCCGATGCCATTCAAGCTTATAAGTTGGCAGCCAGTCTATATTTAAAGCAGCAAGATACCACTAATAGTCGGATATGTTTACAGAAGGCCGAAGAATTGGTGCCACCATCGCCCGGTGCGGTGGTGAATTCTGATCTTAGCTATGCAGCGATTATTGCTAAAGCTGAAGCTGGTGATTTGTGGGGAGCTAACCAAGATGCTGATAACATAGTACGTTCCAACCCTCAAGATGCCCGTGCCTACTGCTGCCGAGGGATGATTTATAAGCTGCGCGATAATTTAGCTGGAGCCTTGGCGGACTATAATACGGCGATTCGTTTAGATCCGAGCTGCAATGCCTATCTATATCGGGGCAAGATGCGTCAGCAGATGGGTGACTGGCAAGGGGCGATCGATGACTTTGTGCAGGCTCTCACCATTAATCCTCAAGATTTGCAGCTACTAGTCAGCTTGGCGCAGGCTTACGCAGCCAGAGGTGAACATGATTTGGCTTTGACTACTTTGCAACGGGTGCTGTCGATCGATGCCAAATACCCGGCGGCCTATTTAGAACGCGCCCAAATTCGCCTCAGGTCCGAAGATCTGGCTGGTGCCCGTGCCGATTATCAAATAGCAGCGAATTTGTATTTAGAACGGCAAGACTTGACCAACTACCAGAATGCTTTGACTAAATTGCAAAATATTTCCAAACGCTGGTAACAAATAGATTTTCTATCTGCTTGGAATTGGCGGGTTTTCCATCAAGACAGCGATCGACATGTTGAGAATATGATTGATCTTTTCGATCATTTCAATATCACCAAATTCATCTCGATCGATGATTGCTCGTCCTACTAAACCCAACATAATTGTAAACAGAGCCTCGTTAGATAGGTTTCTGATGGGATAAACACTACGCAGACTGCCAATTAAAGCCACGATCTGGGCATAGAGCGGTGCTAATACATCTTCTTTACAATCATAAAAGCCGGTTAATAGGCGATTTTGCTGCGATCGCAGAAATCGAAAACAATATTGCTGCGGATGGTTCAATGCCCAGCCAATATAGGCACGTCCGATAATGCCAAATTGTTCTAAGGGGTCAGTTGTTTCCATTAGCTGGATTTCTTGATAAATAAAATCTTTTAGTTCATGAGCAGTTTTCTGCACCAAAGCTTCGACCACATCTTCTTTGCTTTTGAAGTAGGAGTAAATGCTGGCCTTAGATCGGAAACTACAGGCTTTACGAATATCATCGATCGAAGTAGCATCGTAGCCCCGAGATAAAAACAGCTCATTTGCTACTGCCAAAATCTCTTCAGAGCGATTTGGTTTATTCGGACAAAAGTCTGGAGAAGAAGAAAATGACTGCACGACTACACACCACAACGGAATCAGTGTGATTATATCAAGAGTTCCGCTAGCCTGCTTTCGGCGGCAACAAAATATGTCGTTTAGCTGAGAAACAGCCGATAGCCTGGATTATCGGTTTCATCCCAATAAACATAGTCCGATCGATCTAAAAACTCTTGCCACTCGGTGCGATCGGTCAAGGGCACCTCTACCCCAATCAAAATTCTGCCATAGTCGGCTCCATGGTTACGATAGTGAAATAGACTAATATTCCAGTTGGGATGCAGGCTATTTAAGAAGCGGGTCATTTCACCGGGGCGTTCAGCAAACTCAAAACGATATAGCAACTCGGCCTGCGCTACTGGTGATCGACCACCCACCATGTGCCGCAGGTGCATTTTGGCCATTTCATCAGCAGTCAGATCAATGGTCTCAAAGCCCGCTGTCGTGAGTTTGGCAATAATATCTTTAGTATCTTGCCGCCCCTGCACCTGTACTCCCACAAAAATATGGGCGGCGTTGGTATTAGACATCCGGTAGTTAAACTCGGTGAGGCTATGGCTGCCCAGCAAAGTACAAAATCTCCGGAAACTGCCCCGCTCTTCGGGAATGGTCACAGCCAAGATCGCTTCGCGCTGTTCACCCACTTCGGCGCGTTCAGCCACAAACCGCAGCCGATTGAAGTTCATATTGGCTCCACAGGCGATCGCCACCAAGGTTTCACCAGTAATGCCCTCTCGTTCTACATAGGCTTTGGCTCCAGCAATGGCCAAGGCTCCGGCTGGTTCTAAGATCGATCGAGTGTCTTCAAACACATCTTTGATGGCGGCACAAATATCATCGGTGTTTACCAGTAGTACTTCATCAACATATTCTTGACAGAGCCGAAAAGTTTCTACCCCCACTTCTTTGACGGCCACCCCATCGGCAAATAAGCCCACCTGAGATAATTTGATCCGGTGGCCAGCCGCTAAAGATTGACGCATGGCATCGGCATCGACTGGCTCTACGCCAATAATTTTGATCTGGGGGTATAGGCGTTTTACATAGGCTGCGACTCCGGCAATTAAGCCCCCACCACCGATCGCCACAAAAATGGCGTGGATCGGCTGCTGATACTGACGCAGAATTTCCATCCCGATCGTCCCTTGGCCTGCAATTACGTCGGGATCATCAAATGGGTGAATGAAAGTTAGACCCTGTTCTAGCTCGATCTCCCGCGCCCGATTGTAGGCATCGTCGTAGCTGTTGCCATAGAGCACCACCTCGCCATCTCGCGCCCGCACTGCGGCAATTTTTACCTGGGGAGTGGTGGTGGGCATCACAATCACGGCTTTGGTGCCCAAGCGCTTTGCCCCCAAGGCTACGCCCTGGGCGTGATTTCCGGCTGAAGCTGTCACAACTCCTTTGGCCAATAGAGCTGGGGGCAGCTTGGCCATTTTGTTATAGGCTCCCCGTAATTTGAACGAAAACACCGATTGCAAATCTTCGCGTTTTAGCAGCACGCGGTTATTTAGCCGCTGGGAAAGGTTCGCCGCCAATTCTAGGGGGCTTTCTTGGGCTACGTCATAAACCCGAGCAGTCAGTATTTCAGCGAGATAGTCGATCATGTGGGGGACAATAAAAATCCAGATGTTCTTATTATCTCGCGTGGGGGCGATCGAATACAGCAGGGTCAATATCTCGGCTTGAATGGTCACAGGTAATGCTATTGAGCAAGGTGATTAAAGCCAAAGATTTAGCATGAGCACCTACCACCGTCGAACTTGACGATTGCCGACTATCTGACATACACTTACATCTGGAATTAATTCAGGATGCGATTGGGTTTTAACTTTTACGGCTGAAATACTTAAAACTCTGTACTTGTGTCTGAGCAACATTTTTCTCTTTGGGTCAAACCATAACGTACATTTTTTCAGCTACCACATCTTACTTAAATTCAATATAAAACCGGGCATCACCTCACCACAATCGATCGAACCCGAAGCCTCCAACAACTCCACCTCTTGCCCCGATCGATAAATCTCCAACTGTCTATTTTTCGGATTGATCAGCAAACCTAGCCTTACCCCTAGCCGCTGATACTCCTTCATCTTTTCCTGCAACGGTTTCAAATTATCCGTAGCAGAACGCAGCTCAATCACAAAATCAGGTACTACCGGAATAAATCCCACGATTTTTATTCCTTCTAGCCGAGATTTCTCAATCCAAGAAACATCTGGTGCAGGCTTGCCACCCCCTAAAGCCGTAAAATCATACCCACCGGACGAGTCAAAGACCTTACCTAAATCAGTCTGTCGATTCCAAATAATCACATCGGCAACTAAGTCTCCATTCTTTTCGCTACTTTCACCGCCTGCTGGAGCCATAACAATCAATTCTCTATTGGGGGTCAACTCTAAGCGTAAATCACGATTATCAGCACACAGTCGATCAAACTGCTCAGAGGTGACAGTCAAAACCGTATTTCTCACATCTAGCAGCAATGGCTGAGTATTGATATCAGTGGACGAAGTAGGGAATATAGCAACCGTCATAAAACCTCCAAACATCTACAGAGCTTAGATCATACCATAATCGCGCGATCATTATCCCCCATGACCGTACACCAAAAACGATCAGGATCGATATGCACGAACTCGATCGTCTAGAGTTTCTGCTTGTTGGTTGCGACCAGCCGATCAAAAGTGTTAAGTTCTGTAATGAATAGCGTGATCACCATCCAAAATAGAAACATTGAATTCTTACTCGATCGCCTCTGAAACCCTCACCCTCCTTGAATGGGCGCGGATTGGCCAGCACCTGGCCACCTTCACCGCCACCAAGCTGGGGCTAATTGCTGCGCGGCAGTTATTAATTCCTACCAACATCGAGCAAAGTCAAGAACTGCTCAACCAGACCAAAGAAATCGATATATTGGAACAGCAGCTTGGAGCTAGTCTGAGCTTCGATGGCATCTGTGATATCCACCAGCCTCTCCAGCGCGCCAATGTCCAAGGTATCCTGAATGGCCGCGAACTCTACGATGTGGCCACAACCCTGGCTGGAATGCGCCGGATTCGTAGGTCGATCGACAGCAGCGAAGATATCCCCACCCTGCAAGAACTGGTCATCAACATTCGCACCTACCCCGAGCTAGAGCAAGAAATCTATCATTGTATAGACGACCATGGTGACGTGACCGATCGAGCCAGTGAAAAGCTGCGATTGATCAGACTCGAACTCAAAACCACCCGCGATCGGATTCAAAAGCTCTTACAAAACATTCTGCAACGCCACAGCAACGCCATCCATCAGCCAGTGATCACCCAGCGCAGCGATCGATTTGTGATTCAGGTAAAAGTCACCCACAAAGAAACCATCCCCGGCGTGGTTCACGATGTCTCCGCCAGCGGCTCCACCTTGTATGTAGAACCCCACGCGATCGTTAGCCTTGGCAACCAGCTTCGTCAGTTTCAGCGCCAAGAACAGCGCGAAGTCGAAATTATCTGTCGAGAACTCAGCGCCAAAGTTGCCGAAGTTGGCGAAGATCTAGAAATATTGTTGGTGGTGGCGACGGCGATCGATCTAGCCACTGCCCGCTATCGTTACAGCAACTGGCTAGGAGCCAACCCGCCCCGCTTAATTATCGAGCGCCAGCAAATTACCCTGCGCCAGCTCCGGCATCCCCTGCTGGTTTGGCAACAGCAGCATGAGCAGGGTGCCAACGTGGTGCCCACCGACTTGGTGATTCAGCCCCATACTCAAGTTGTGACCATCACGGGTCCCAACACCGGGGGCAAAACGGTGACGCTGAAGACCTTGGCGATCGCTGCCCTCATGGCCAAGGTTGGACTCTATGTAGCTGCCAAAGAACCAGTAGAAATTCCTTGGTTTGACCAAGTGCTTGCCGATATTGGCGATGAGCAGTCTTTACAGCAGAGTTTATCTACTTTCTCTAGCCACATCCGGCGCATCGGGCATATTTTGGCTGAGATCTCACCGAACTCCTTAGTACTGCTCGACGAAGTCGGTGCTGGCACCGATCCAGCCGAAGGTAGCGCCCTCGCTCGCGCCCTGCTGCAATATTTAGCCGATCGAGCGTACTTAAGCGTTGCCACCACCCACTACGGCGAACTAAAAGCCCTCAAATACGAAGACAATCGGTTTGAAAACGCCTCAGTAGAATTTGATGATGTCAGTTTGTCGCCAACTTATCGGCTGCTCTGGGGTATTCCTGGTAGGTCTAACGCCTTGTCGATCGCCCGTCGCCTGGGTTTAAACGAAGAAGTGATTGTGGCCGCTGAAAACCAAGTGGGCTTAGCGGGTGGCGGTGAAGTCAACGAAATCATTGCCGGATTAGAAGCCCAGCGTCGCTTACAGGAAGAAAAAGCCCAGGCTGCCGCCGAACTACTGCAACAGGCCGAAGCCTTTTACTTAGAAGTTAGTCAGAAAGCCGCCGAACTACAAGCCAGAGAACAGCAGCTCAAAATCGCCCAAGATCAATCCATCCAAGCCGAAATTGATGCCGCCAAGGCCGAAATTGCCAAAACCATTCGCCAGCTTCAACAAGGCACCCCCACCGGCCAAGATGCTCAACAAGCCACCGCTGAACTAAACCGAATCATTCAAGAACGCGCCACTCCTACTCCGCCGCCGCCAGTAGGCTACCAGCCCAAAGTAGGTGAAAGAATCCGGGTTCCCCGCCTGGGGCAAACTGCCGAGGTACTTACTGCCGCCGACGATCGAGGCAATATCCAAGTGCGACTGGGCTTAATGAGCGTTTCTGTCGCTTTAACTGACGTAGAATCTTTAACCGGCGAAAAACCCAAAATACCGCCCAAACCCACCAAAACTTTCCAGCCCCCCGCCACTCCAAAGAAAGAAACCATTCTGATCCGCACCTCCAACAACACGATCGATGTGCGCGGTCAAAGAGTCGATGCTGCGGTGATTGCAGTTGATCGAGCCATGAATGCCGCCCATGCCAGCGGCATCTTGTGGGTAATTCATGGCAAAGGTACGGGTAAGCTGAGAGAAGGGATCCACGACTTTTTGAGTACTCATGCCCAAGTAACCAAAGTAGAGCTAGCCAGCAATCCTGACGGTGGGGCAGGGGTGAGTATTGCCTACCTGCGATAATTGGCTGAACTACTTATGCCTATTTGATCGGCTAATTTACCGCACCTAGTCGGGAACCTTGTCAGATATAATCGAACTGTTGCAATACTGGTAACAACGCTTCGTTGGCTAGCTATTTCAACTAACTTAATCATTATGTATTCCAGCACCAAGATGCCTGCATCCAATATCAAGTTAGAAGAGCTAGCTTTGCAGCAATCTCTTGAACTCCCGCAGCTAGACAACATGAAAACCCAATTAGATTTGGTGCTCCTCGGATTGGAAGCCATCACTCGTTTGGGTTCAGAGTCTATGCTACAAGCAGCCAAAGAGTTAGGTCTAGAAGCTGTCGTTGCCGATCGGGTTAGTCTCTGGCGCTTGCGTCAATCTAACCCCCAGCGCAAAAGCTCTGGTGGCCGCAAAAAGCTCGATATTGAAGAAGGTCGCGCTCTGGTTTTGATTGCTTGCCACTTAGCAAAGCAAGAGCAAGCCAAGATCCGAGAAGCAGTTGGTGTGTTGGAAGACACCTGGCGGCGCGGTCGTTTGCCACAACAGGAGCCTGTACTGGCAGACTACACCGATCGGTTCGTCGAACTCTATCAAGATCGGATGGAAGATGTGCCGACTCTTCCACCAGAGCAGCTCAGCAAAGCTGCTTGCAAGCTATTGACCGACTTATTATTCTACAGCGGCCCCAACGGTCATCAATACTTGTGGTCGTCTCTACTCCACCGCTCTCTCTCCCACTAAGCTTATGAACTCCCCCAACCTGCAACCCCGTCAATTTGTACATAACACCTGCGAACTGTCGATCGACGATAAAAAGTCGCCGTTTCCGGCCTGGATGAAATTTAATAAGCCCAGCCCATTGCGGTTTTCCTTGACCGTTAATGATCCAGACCGGCCAGAGTTAGAGCCAATGCGAGTAGAAGGCGATCGCACCAAATTAGAATCACTGCATCGCACCACCGAAGACTATGTCAAAAATTTGGTAGCCCGTGCACCGCTTCCTCAAATAAATGGCGAAAAACCGGGCAAACTCCCCCCATCGACGGCCTTTGACGACACCATCAACAGCAGCGACTTACAACATAGACCGATCGATGCGTTGAAGGTAAGCGACGAAAAACCCCGCATTGAAGGCGATGGAATATCTCGACATTTATTTTATTTGGGTAGTGGTGCCGATGCCAATACCACCACCATGTCCTTGAGCACTCTCCAGTTATTTGATTTATCTAGTGCTTTGAATGAAGGAATGACCCCAGTAATCGAACCAGAAGTAGAACCAGAGAAACCAGTTGCTTTGGCAGCAGCAGCCGAAACACTTGTCCAACCAGTCGTATTACCCCCTGAAGCCGTGACTAATAACAATAAGAGCAGCGCGACCACCTCCTTAAAATCTGGCCAATCTAATGTGGAAGAGCCTAGAGTAGTTTTACCTTCAGCTAATGCTTCAGAATCGTCAGACACATCGGAAGACTTATACGGACTGGAAACAGAATCATCAATTTTAGAACGTTCCAATTCCAGCAAAGATCGCTTCAAAATGCCCAAGCCTAGCCTGGGTAGCCTCAACTTACCAGAATTACCCGATTTTTCTCGCTCACCCCTCACTTCAATTCCTCTCTGGCTCGGTTTAGGCGGCATGGCAGCCGTGATCCTTACTTCTCCTCTTTGGATGAACATGTTTAAAGGTGGTGATTCTGTCGCCAAAAAGCCTGCCACTCCCATAACTCAAGTTGCCACAGCTCCCACCGATAGCCCAGCTCCATATCAACCAAGTGATCCGACTATAGCTAGCGGCGCTGGCATTCCTTCCGCAAACATCCCCAATACCACAAATCTGGGTGGTCTGGGGACTACTGGTAATCCAAATCCTCCAGGTATTATTCCTGGCACTCTGGGGCAAAGCACGTTGGGGCAAAGCACTGTGGGGCAAAGCACTGTGGGGCAAAATCCCAACACAGTTCAAAATAGAACTGCTCCTCCCCAAACTGGTAGAACGAATACCAGCACTGGTAATTCCACCGGTATCAACCCCGGTTCTCTTGACCCGTTCAAAAATCGTGCTGGCCAACAAACAGGCTCAAACAATCAACCTGGCGGCAGCACTGCTGCTGCAAAAGCGCTGCAAGATCGACTTGTTGAAAATGCTAAGAAGCCCAAAAAAGGCGCTGATGGAGCTAATCAGTCTTCACCATCTAGAGTCCTAGCTCAAAATAATGGAGGAGATATTTCTGACAGTTATAACCCACTCCTAAAGCCCATCACTGGGGAAGAAGCCACTACTACGAAAAGGTCTCGGAATCAATCGCGTCAAAAGCCTTTGGTAGAAAACCCTGAACCGATTAACGAGGCAGTTGTTGGTCAAGGCATTAATTTAGGTAATGGTGGTTCTAGTTTATTAAACACCCCCATATCGATACCCCAAATTGAAAACCCCAAAAATCTAGAAGTACCTATTATTTCATCGGATTCAGTACAGGCAAAAGGTTTACAAGGATATTTTCAAAAAATCTGGCGTGCCGATCCCAAATTTAGTAGTAGCCTACAGTACAAAGTAAACGTGGGTCGAAATGGTAGAGTGATATCCCTCGAAGGTATTGATCAAGAATCTAAGTTTTATTTGGATAAAACTAATTTCCTTAAGCCGGGTATAGCAGTTTCTGCAAGTGGTCAAAAAGATCAAAAGATTGTGTTGGTGCTCCATTCGACTGGTGATGTGCAAACTTTCTCAGATGAAGAGTAAATAGGTCGGCGATTGAGCATCTAGTCTTTTAATCTACACAACTAATTCACAAAAATTGCCCCTTTGGTTAGCAACATCTGTTGTTCACTTAGGGGTATTCCTTTGCTCTCAGATAACAGGCAGCCCATGACGATCGATTCTTGCCAACAGGTTTCATTCAACGTACAGCCCTGTAAATTGGCCTGGGTTAAGTTAGCGCGAGTAAAATTGCCAAAAATAATATCGGCTCCCTGCAAATCACAATTTTGCAAATTAGCATCGCTAAAATTGGCCCGAATCATATTGGTGTTACTCAAATCCAATCCCACCAGATCAGTACCTTGAAGCTGCGGAAACTTCATCCGATCGGGATGGGTAAAAAACCTCCCTAAACAGCCCAAATTTCCGGGGCTAGGTTTCAACTGGCACAGTAGCTGACTATAGCGCTCTAAGCCATATTGACGCAAAACCAAGACTTTGTGAGGAGTTGATCGATCGCAAAAGTCTTGACAAAAAGTTTGTAGCTCGGTAGCCAAAAATGTTGAAGGCAGCACAAATCTCAGAAAATTCTCAGTTGGAACAACAGCCCATAGGTTAACTTATAACAGCAAAAGTCTGCCAGTTCAGGACTACCGGGTAAAATGAACCTACAGATTTATTGAGTATCGGTCATGGCGAAGCTTTACGAAATTCACCCTAGCAATCCTCAGGCCAGAAGCATCGAAGAAATCGTCAAAAAGCTGCGCGGCGGGGCAGTGGCTGTGTATCCGACCGATACCTCCTATGCGATCGGCTGTGACCTGCAATCGAAGAGCGCGATCGAACGAGTCAGACAGATCAAGCAGTTTGCCAATAACAAGCCGCTGACCTTTTTGTGTTCTTCTCTATCCGACATTGCTACCTATGCGATCGTCGGAGATGAAGCCTATCGGCTGATGAAGCATTTCGTGCCAGGGCCTTACACTTTTATTTTGCCCGCCACCAAGCTGGTGCCCAAAATTGTCCAAGACCCCAAACGCAAAAGCACCGGCATTCGGGTGCCCGATCACTCTGTCTGTCAGGCACTGATGGCCGAATTAGGGAATCCCCTGATTTCGACCTCTGCCCACCTGAATATCGAAGATGAAGATGTAAACGAGGAGCAGTTTATTGAGCTAGACAAGGCTAAATTGTTTGATTCTCTAGACAAACTGGTAGATATTTTGATTGATGATGGCTCTGTTGCGACCAATCGGATTTCGACAGTGCTAGATATTAGTGATCACTCACCCATCGTGTTACGACAAGGCATGGGCTGGACAGAAATTTCGAGCTGGGTTGAGTAACCCAAAATACCTATGAAAATTGGTGGTCAATTGTGCCACTCTGGGAACTGTCTGTGGTCAATGGTTAAAAGTGAAGGTCGTACCATAGCACCATATAGCTCAGCCAAACCCTTGTTCTGTAAGAATTAGAGCATATAAAAGCCACATCCCACTATTTATAAACTAGCTGTGACGGTGGACACGTTGTTTTAGTGACACATTTCGCCCAGAGATCTGGCATTGGAAAGTTAGATTCGGTTATGTAAGTGAATTCACTGCTTACAAAACTTAATCAGGGATACAAAAATGAACGTGGTGATCGCTCCATCGGAAAACCTATCGCTCGATAATGCGAGCAGAAGTAAAAAACAACAGCTTAACGTTGCCCTCAGCAGCAAAGAGCCTTTAAGAGTCGCACTCTATCAAGCTTTAAGTGAAAATACTAAGGGCAAACCAGCCCACATTGAAGTCATTGCCAATCGTATTGCTAACGAAGTAGAACGAATTTGTAACAAAAGTGATCGAATTCAAAACTCCGGCGAAAGTGATTCTTGGCTGCTGGGCTTAGCCAAACACCGCCTCACCAAATGCGTATCTTATTATGAACTGGGTTCACGGCGGGGCAGGCTAGAATTGCATAGTCATTTGAGTGCAATCGTCTATCGCTACATCAGCCCACCCCATGCTCAGCTCAGCTTTCAAGGCCGCTATTCGTTAATCGAAGATTTTCTCCAAGATTTTTATGTAGAGTCGATCAAGGCTTTCCGCCGTGAAAACGAATTGCCCAACGACTATCAGCCCCGCAGCCTGCTGCAATTAGCTGAGTATATGGTTTTTACCGAATGCTACGCCAAGCGCCGCATTCATTTACATTTTGGCAACAGCCAACAGCTCATTATTCTGCGCGCCCAGACCTTCAGTAAGCGCCAGCCTGCTGATGCTACGGTAGATATCGAACAGGCATTTGATACAGCCAAGGAAGACGACGGTGAAGGCGGTGGCAACAGTCGTTTGCTGCAACAGTTGCGATCGAAGATGGTGGCTGACAGTGGCGATATGAGCGAAAGTGCTCTACGCGATCGGGTAATTGGCCAGCTCATTGAGCATCTGCGCGGTCAAGGCCAAGAACAGTGCGTAGATTATTTGTTGCTGAAGCTAGAAGATCTGTCGGCTCCAGAAATCGAAGAGATTCTGGGGATTGATGCTAGACAGCGGGATTATTTGCAGCAGCGCTTTAAATACCACATCGAAAAGTTTGCCAGAGTATCGAGCTGGGAGCTGGTGCTGCAATGGCTAGGTGCCGAAATTGATCAGAAGCTGGGTCTGACCAAGATACAGTGGGAAGTATTTACTTCTAAGCTAAACCCAGATCAACTGACTATTTTGGATCTGAAGCAAAGCAAGCTCGACGATCGAGAGATCATGAAGGCTGTAAAACTCACGGAGAAAAAGCTGGAGATGCGCTGGTCAGAGATTTTGGCCGTGGCATCTGAGCTACGCAACCAGAATTAATCTGAGATTTTTTAGAGAAAGCCTTGACGAATAATGTATCGAGGCTTTTTTATAGAAACGCAATATTATTGTAGTTAAGTTTTTTTAATTAGCAGAGCTTTCATCCGCCCATAGAGTAGTGGCTGATGATATATCTCTACTGAGGCGGTGAACTGTGGCAGAAATTATTGTCCCACCAGACATTATTAGAGCCAGAAGACTTTCCATAGCTAGGAGTCATACCATACTTACTACCTTGAGGATGCCCTAATACAGTAGAGACTGATTTATACATCTTATTCACATTAAAACAGCGCGGATCACAGTGGCCATCTGGTAGTCCATTATCAAGAGCAAAATGCGTGGTGGTTTCAGGAAACTTACCAGCCAAAAAAGTCGCTCGTAAATATTGCATCACCACGTTGTCATACTGCACTTGGGTATAAGGTGGATTCGAGAAGGGAACCAAATTACCATTACTACCAGTACAACTATTTTGATTACCCCGATCGCTCTTAGCACCTACCTGTAAAATCTCGATCGGCACCGAATTATTAACTCGTTGATTGCGCGTATTAAAATAGTTTTTGGCTGCTCCACAGGCAGCACCCAAATCACTAGAAGCAGCGATCGACTTATTGCCCCCCTCGTAAATATTGCAAATTGTTTCTGCTGTCCAAGTACCAGTAGTAAAAATCTTACTGCTACTTTCTAGTTGATCAACTGCCTTTTTTTGCTCTTTAACAATTTCATCAGACTGTAAACCCAAGTTACTTAGAGCGCGATCTAGTCCTTGCCTGCGACCAGCAGAATTAGTCGATCGCCAAATCCGCCGAAACAGATCTTCCCGCCGACTTTGATTCAATACGTCTGAGGCTTTTTCAAATTCGGTAGTAGTCGGGCGGCGCAGTTCATAAAAGTTAGGGCGTGCCACAATCGCATTGCTGCCCCGAGGGGCATAGATGCTTACACCCAAACCCAAAGGGCCTCTGCCTTCAAAGCGCTCTTTTTCTAGCCGAGCGGGGGGTAAGATTACGGCGGTGTCATGGAGAATAAAGCGCGGATTACCGGGGGGAGAGAACGGCGAAGTAGTGCTGATATTTTTCGATCGCAAAAAACTTTCTAGGCGAGTAAGTTCATTCGGAGCCAATGTCCGACCAGCATAATTGATGCTACCCTGAGCGACTAACTGCTCTGGTTTGACTCCATCTGCTGAGTTTTCTGCTGTTGAGGTGATTTCTGGAAAAGTGGCTGGCTGCAAGCTAGATGATATTAATGACTCAGTGACCGGCGCGATCTCGGTTGTTGCTAATGACGGTGGATCTAAGGGGCTATAAGCCAGAGACTTTTGGGTGATGGCAACAGTGGCCGTAAAAATGACGAGGAACAGAAGGGCAATGGTACGAAAAAACATAATTGGGTTGCTAGCTGGTGGGTCTGTGTGCTGGGGCACTTGGTCTAGAGACTCAGAATGAGTAGTACTTGACCATAATTCCAGAAAAGTCGATCGACCACAAGCCGCAGTCTCCAAAATATCTAGTCAAAAACCAAAAAATCCGCCATGATGGAATCAGTCTATTAACCTCTTATTAACATGACTCAATTTTCAATTAATCTACCTGAACCACTCACTGACTATCTGCAAGGGCAAGTTATTGCGGGGAACTATCCTACAGCCAGTGAATACATCCAATCTCTCATCCAACAAGACCAATCGCAGAAAACCCATTTGGCAGATCTTGTGATGGAAGGACTGAATTCTAGTCCTGCTAGCCCGATGACTAGCGAAGATTGGATAACAATTCGTGCTGCTGTTCATCAAAACTTAGGGTATCAATTCAAAGCGGGACAAAGACCCCATAAATAGCATTGAAAGACCCTCTTCTCCCAGGGCGGGAGAAGGGGAGCCGGAGCGCAAAACGAAGTCTCTTGCTCCCTCTCCCCTTGTGGGAGAGGGCTGGGGTGAGGGGTAGCCAATG
>JAYSRP010000141.1:0-3072 GCA_043721015.1 Synechococcales cyanobacterium
TCTGGATTAATTTCAAGAGCTGAATTACGCCCTGCTGTTCTCAAACAAATACGTTCCCGATCAAATACCGACTCATCCAGAACTACTTGTTGTACTTTGCCTTCACTGACTAGAGACAACGCATCTACCACTCCATCTGGATCATAGGCCAGTGAAGTTGACCCAATCAAAGACTCTAAAACTTGTAAATCTAATAATGCTTCTGACGTTCCGAGATTTTCCTCCGCAATCAAGACCAAGCTAGTCTTGCCTCCTGTTAATACAAAGCCTCTGACTAAATTGCGACGATCGAACTCGTGTACGACATTGTGAGGATATCCTCTCTCACGCATTAAGCTTGCATCTGACATTTAGCCTCTTTATATTGTTGCTTGAGTATGACGGTATTGCAGTCCAAGTAAAATATATCACAGCGTCAGGTACTAACTTGAAAACCTAATTTTACAAACTTCGTTTCCTGGGGAAAGCTCTCTGTAGATAAAGTTAGACCAGGACTTTGGTGCATAAAATATCATCGGCTCAGTCTTATAAGCAGGGTATGGAATCCGATTAGTGGCCGATAACTTCTAGGATAAGAACTACTTCAAGGCAGCAGCGTCACCCCATCCATAAAGAACTCACCACCCAAGAAGCCGTCGATATCCTCAACATCTCCAGTCAATATCTAGTAGAACTCCTCAAAGCCCAAATCATTCTCTACAGTAAAGTAGGCACCCATCGCTGCATCCGTTTCGGCGACCTCATGAGTTACAAAAACTATCACAAAGCGTTTCTGGCAGAAGAATCAGAATGCCAAACGACAAGAAGGATCATCACAAATGGCCAGAAAAAGCCAATAACTTTGTCGTCTGATGAACCTTAGACCAAACGCGGCATCGAATCTAATTTATCCAAAATTCTCAGACCCTCCGCCACATCGCCCCGCACAGCCATCAGCTTAAACCGGGTATGAGTATCAAACTCCACCAAAGCAACAGTAGAAAGCTCCTCAATTAGCTTGTTCACACTGATACCCTGAGACTCAGCAAGCTCCTTCAGTCTGAGGTGCTTATCATCTGGTATCCGAACAGTTAAAGTTGCCATGTGATTAACTCCTAATAATTTGCTCTGGTTTCAAAATCGATATCTCTGGGAACGTCAGCTCAGGATACCGAAAGTCCTTAAGATTGTTGGCCGCAACAACCTTGGCATTTCCAGCCACCGCCAACTCGATCAGATGGTTAGCGCTGAAGCCATTCTGCTAGATCATGGTCGTTAGTAAAATCCAGTAAATCTATGGCGAGTTGCTCTAATTGCTCGATCGGCAACTTACTAACTTCGATCGCATTTTCCTCCAAGACTTCACCAAACCGATGCTTTAGAAGCAGAATGACCACTTTAGCTTCGCCCTTGGCTTCGCCCTTGGCTTCGCCTACGGCTAAACTTTCCCTCTCAATCTCACTAATATAAGGCATGTTTTTTCCCCCTCGTAGGCGATTAAATCAGTTTTAAAATCTT
Source organism: Synechococcales cyanobacterium (assembly GCA_043721015.1). GTDB lineage: Bacteria > Cyanobacteriota > Cyanobacteriia > Cyanobacteriales > Chamaesiphonaceae > JAAFHZ01. The sequence goes on from JAYSRP010000141.1 coordinate 1,498, forward strand.
CCGCCAGACCCGACGGCAGCGTGAGCACCCAATCCACAAAGCGGTACAGGTCAATCACCTCCTGCTGGCTATAGCCTCGTTAGCGTAGCGTCCTCGAAGAGGAATCGTACATCATCTTCATGATGTTGAGCTTCTGATTTTTACGGCGCAGTTGACTCTCCTTGCCCTTAGTAGCCTGAGCGGCTAAATGAGCCATCACCACCACCGCAAAAGGATTATCACTAGCTACCAATTCCTCTTTCCGTTTTTTATAGTCTACCAACTTTGTGATGGGAAAAGAGAACTGGAGATTACAGCCCAAAGTCTCTCGCCCAAAAGAATTGGGTCGCCAATCCACATCGGTATCACCCAGAACCGCAAAGCTGGCCACCTCCCGTTTAAACTTGTCCCGCAACCGGGCAAAATAGACGAAAACCCGCTCACCAAATTTGTCTTCCTTTTGGTTCTTCTTAAAAAGGTGCTCTACTTGGGGAAACCCCAAGACCGCACTTTTCGCTGAATCTCAATATGTGCGGCAATCCACTGTTCTCCGCCGTTATGCAAATAGACTTTCGCCAACTTGTCGATTATTCTCTTACCCGTTTCAGCCTCCAGAGTAATTTGTTGAAGCTCTCCATCCAAAAACTCAAAGCCCCGACTCCAGTCAATCTGGCCATAGGCTTCCGGGAAGAAAAAAGCCATAAACTGTGGGAAGTAAGACTCTAAAATCTGCTTCCACGGTGTATCTAGCGGAGTTGTCATGAATTTCAATGAAATTAATTACTTCCTACTATGGTACAGTCGCGTTCTCGTTCCTCTCGCTTAGATTTAACACTGACCTCCACATCAAGATCAAGAGCATTCAAAAACCTGAATAACCTTTCCAACGAATACCCCCGAAATTGCCCCCTGACCAAAGCTGATACCTTCGGCTGATCTATTCCCAACAACTCCGCAGCCTGATACTGATTTAAACCCTTGGCCTTAATCGCCTTACTCAACAGCATTACCAAATGTGCCTTAAGCAACATCTCCTCTGGGTTCTCATATCCCAAATCAGCGTAAACATTGCCACTGCCAAAAGTTACAGTGTTTTCTTCAGTTCGGTACGGGAGTACCCGTCCTACGGAATCGTGATTAGTTGTCATAATTAGCCTGATGATGTTCTAGAGCAACTTTGAGCCTTTGCTCAACCAACTCGATATCTTGTCTGGGGTTCTCTATGCCGCTCTTAATGCGAAACCAACGTTGTCTTGCACCGAATCGGGCATTGCTCTGAGGTCTTTTTTGGAACTGGCGATCCATTCGAGTGGCTTCATTATTAATGTTATCTCTACAATGCTAATTTTGGCATCATATTGTCTAATACGGCCATTCTGTTCCTACTAAGCGATCAATTAACTCAACCAAAGCATTTTACTTGCGTTTATGGCGTTTGTGATAAGCTAGTACTCTGGGGCAAACCCAAAAGTCACACAGAGAAAACCCTCATGCCACCAGCCATCCTAGACCATCAACCAATCACAGCCCGAGAAGAAGACCGACCCAACCTCATCAAACTAGAAGACCTACTAGAACATCTAGAGCCATCAACCA
>JAYSRP010000142.1:0-6136 GCA_043721015.1 Synechococcales cyanobacterium
GATCGGCAGGCTCTGCACGTCCAGCTAGCTGACGAAGCCGTTTGCATTGGCGAACCCATGAGCAGCAAAAGCTACCTCAATATCCCCAACATTATTTCCGCTGCCATTACCCGCAACGCCGGTGCCATTCATCCCGGCTACGGATTTTTAGCCGAAAATGCCCGCTTCGCCGAAATTTGCGCCGACCATCAGCTTACTTTTGTTGGACCATCGCCTTTGGCCATTCGATCGATGGGAGACAAGTCTACCGCCAAAGACACTATGAAAAAAGTCGGTGTCCCCACTATTCCTGGTAGCGAAGGATTATTAGAAGATGCTGACGAAGCCTTGGAACTAGCCGAGCAAATTGGCTACCCGGTAATGATCAAAGCAACTGCCGGTGGTGGCGGTCGAGGTATGCGGTTAGTTAGAGAACGCTGTGACTTAGTGCGGCTCTATCATGCTGCCCAAGGCGAAGCTGAGGCGGCCTTTGGTAACGGTGGCTTATATATGGAGAAATTCGTGGAGCGACCTCGCCATGTAGAAATTCAAATTTTGGCCGATAACTTTGGCAACGTGGTGCATTTGGGTGAAAGAGACTGCTCTATTCAACGTCGTCACCAAAAGCTCTTAGAAGAATCCCCCAGCCCCGCCGTGACTCCAGAAATCAGAGCCAAGATGGGAGTGGCAGCGATCGCCGCTGCCAAATCTATCAACTATACCGGCGCAGGCACCGTGGAGTTTTTGTTCGATGCCCAGGGTAACTTTTACTTCATGGAAATGAATACTCGCATCCAAGTAGAGCATCCAGTCACCGAAATGGTTACAGGGATAGATTTAATTGCAGAGCAGATTCGGATTGCTCAGGGCTATCCATTGTCTTTTACTCAAGATCAGGTGGTATTGAAAGGACACGCGATCGAATGTCGTATCAACGCCGAAGACCCGGCTCACAATTTTCGCCCCCATCCCGGTAAAATCAGCGGCTATTTGGCACCTGGTGGTCCGGGGGTGCGCATGGATTCTCATATCTATACTGACTACGAAATTCCACCCTATTATGATTCTTTGATTGGTAAATTGATTGTGTGGGGAATCGATCGGCCAACAGCGATCGCCCGGATGAAGCGGGCTTTACGGGAATGTGCCATTACTGGAGTTCCTACCACGATTGATTTTCACCAGCGCGTCTTAGAAAATTCTAACTTCTTGACCGGTGAAGTATACACCAATTTCATCGAAGAAATGATGAGCAAAGAAGCAGGGCTAGTCGGTAAAAGTGTCACCTCTTGAGTAAAAAAGATGGAGTAAAATTAAAGATATGAAGTTTGAGTGGGATCAGCAAAAAAATCAAACCAACATGGCAAATCACAAAATTGATTTTGTCGATGCGTCTAGAATTTTCGCCTTGCCACTTCGTGTTTCTTTAGATAATCGACAAGATTATGGGAAGGATAGATGGATTGGAATTGGTATACTTGATGGACGTGTGGTGGTGATAGTTTTTTCAGAACCAGATGAGCGGACAATTCGTATAATTTCACTTCGGAAAGCTTTGCCTTATGAACGAAAAATCTATGAGCAATATCTCCAAGACGAATTGGGAGAAGGTTGATTCACTAACAGAGGCGGAAATTGATACATCTGATATTCCACCTTTAACTGAAGAGTTTTTTAGTAAATCACGATGGTGGAAACCACAGACTGCTTCAAATGTGGTTGTTCAAATAGATTCTGATACCCTAGCCTGGTTTCAGGCTCAGGGTGAAGATTCCGAACGAAAAATGGCAGCAGCATTACGAATTTATGCAGCAGCCCACAAATAAGGCAGTTATCTGATGGTAACACTACAAAATATCTGGGTGATCTATCGGCGCGAGATTAATAGCTACGCCCGATCGCCTTTTGCTTACGCGATCGCGGGCATCTTCTGGCTAGTATATGGCTTGCTATTTTTTAGTACCCTCTACGAAAATATCGACCAATCGCGGCTGATTGATGTGCGACAGGCACAGGGCGAACAGTTGCCCAGCTTTGATATGGCCTATGTATTTTTGCAGAGCTTTGTGGGCAGTATTTTGGGTTCCACTAGCCTGTTGATTTTACCGATGCTCTCTATGGGGCTATATGCCGAAGAGCGCAAACAGGGCACCTGGGAATTGTTAGTGACAGCGCCGATCGCCAATTGGCAAGTAGCAGTGGCCAAACTCAGCGGAGCCTTAACCATCTTTGCGATTATGATTTTGCCATTTTTAGGATTGGAAGCCTATGCAGTCTATGGAGTAGTGCCACCGATTCCACCAGGAATATTGTTGATGGGGCACTTTGGTTTACTGTTACAGGCCGCTGCCATTTTATCTTTGGGGATGTTTATTTCGGCTTGCAGTAATAATTCGATCGTCGCTGCTATTCTCACTTTCTTTCTGGTTACAGCTTGGAATAACATCGATATTTTGGCTGATCGAATCCCCGGTATTCCCAGCCAGTTCTTAGCTAACTTTTCGGTAGTAAATCATTACCATCGCCTAGCCGGTGGGGTTTTAGATTCTGGCAGCATCGCTATCCTAGCAAGCTATACTCTATTGGGAATATATTTGACGGCTCAATCGATCGAGTTCAGTCGCGGCCATCGGTCATAAAGCCTGACCATAATTATGCAGCCAGCTCTCAACCTAATATTGAAATATCTCTACGTTCCCGGTGCCTTTTTACTCTCGATGGGAGTAATGATGGGCTTTGTGAGCGAACAGTGGTGGCCGGTGCCGGTGGTGACGATCGGGCTAGGGATTTTGGCGATCGGCAGTTGGCTAGGAGTACTGATTCATCAAAAAGGCTGGTGGCAATCGATCGATCGGCGAATGCTGTTGCAGACCATTGGTGTCTGTGGAGCTTTGTTAATTTTGAATACCCTGATTGCCAGCTACTCTTGGCGCTGGGATTTGACCGAAAATCAGCTTTTCACCCTGTCTAGCCAGACCCAGCAAATCGTTAAATCTTTAAAAGAACCAGTAAAAGTATGGGTGTTTACTGAGCAGAAAAATCTGGCCAATCAAGAAGTTTTGGATGCCTATCAGCGGCTGAACCCTAAATTTAGCTTTGAGTTTGCCAATTATGTATCAGCAACTGCTCAAAAGCTTCAAGTCCAAGCCCCTGGGGAAGTGCATTTAACCAGTGGCGAAAATAAACAGGTTTTACCCTCATTGAATCCCGGCGGTAGTATTAGCGAAGTGCAGCTTACTGCGGGTATCGAGCGACTACTGGCTGGTCGCAATGTCCTGTACTGGTTACAAGGACATGGAGAACCAGATCCTCAAACTTTTAATCAAACAGCAAAGCTGCTGAGTGAGCGAAATTATTTAATCAAACCGCTGGTGTTAGCCCAGGCGATCCCACCAGATGCAGCGGTGTTGGCGATCGTTGGTAGTCAAAAGCCGTTACTGCCTGCTGAAGTGAATGAGATCGATCGATACCTCACAAGCGGTGGCCGCATTTTATTATTAGTAGATGCCAAAGTGCAGATTGGCCTAGATGAACTGCTAAAAAAATGGGGCATTGTCTTACAAGATCGCATTGTTCACAGTCAAATCAAAAGTGCTCAGGCTGAGGTTGGAGTTGTCATTAACTACGGTACACACCCTATTACTCAAAGCTTTGGTCAAAATATTTCTCTATATCCGGCAGCACGTCCATTAACCTGGAAAAAAACTCCAGATCTAGAAGGGCAAAGCATTTTAAGCACCAACGCCGACAGTTGGTCAGCGCCTTTGGGCAAGCAGCGGCCAAAGTTTGATCCACAGCTTGATCAGCGAGGACCATTAACTTTAGGAGTAGCCGTTAGCTCCACCACATCCAAAGGAAAATTGGTGGTTATTGGCAGCGCTCAGTTTGTCCAAGACGGCCTGATTAGTCAATATATAAACAGTGATGTGCTGTTGAACAGTCTAGGCTGGTTGGACGATCGATCGACCTTAGCCATGCGACCAAAAGAAATTACCAACCGCCGTATTAACCCCTCTTTTTGGCAGACCCAGCTCTTGTTTTGGATTCCGATCGGCGTTTTACCCTTACTGAGTTTTGTCGGGGCGGGGCGGCTGTGGTGGCGACAGCGGTAACTTAGCCAGACGTTGGCGCAGGTCGTTGGTTCTCGTTTCTACCGCACCAGCCGCTCGGGGTAAAGGCACTTGAGTATTTGGCCAAGTAGGCAGATCGTGACAAGTACAGGATTGATTTTGAGGCAAACCGACGGCAGGTAACGGAATCGGCATAGTGCAGCGGGCACAATCTACCACATCCCACCGATCGGTCAAAAGTTCGGCAATGGTTTGGTCGGTGCCTTCTACATAAGCCTGGGGCTGGGCGATAATTTGTTGCCAGCAATCTTCAAATTTGATCGTATAAGTATTGCCCTGCAACACTTTTTGAGTAAAAATACTCTCTTGATCGGGCACCGTTACTTTTTTGCCCAACTGAAACCAATGCGCGAGATATTGCCGAACTTCCTGAGTTGAAGCCATAGAGAATTACCTGCGAATCAGCGCAGTATCGTTTGCCTCTCCTATTATCGCAACAATTTTTTGCCTGTGGATAAACCACCAGCTTTGTTTAACAAAGTTTACCAATTTGACATTAAGGTTCAAGTATTTTTACGGAGTTAAACACCTTCATTAGATCATTAACCCAGCATTTATCCGTAGAACTAAGGTTCCGATTTCTAAAAGGGGAGTGCCACGATGTAATTGATAGGATCTTTTGATTTCCTGTTGCATCCATTTACCCCCGTTTTCCATGCTGCAACCCACGGCTCAAACCCAAGAACTGCTGGAATTAGTAAATCGCTTTCGGCAAGCACCTCAGGCCGAATTGAATTTATTGTTAAATTCTGGAGATCCCAAGATTGCTCAGGCTTTGCAACAGTTTGGAGTCGATCGCAATCTTTTGGCACAGCAGTGGAGCACTTTAGTACCGGTAGCTCCCTTGGCTTGGTCAGCAGAATTGGCCACCAGTGCCAACGCCCACAATGCCCAAATGATTGCGGCTGATACTCAGTCTCACCGTTTACCCGGAGAAGCTGACCTGTTACAGCGAGCAATTAATGCTGGTTATACTCCGACGAGAGTAGGCGAAAACATTTTTGCTTTTAGTGAATCGGTGCTGTTTGGTCATGCTGGGTTTGCGATCGACTGGGGCAACGATCTGCAAAGCATCGGCGGCATCCAAAACCCGGCTGGCCATCGGGAGTTATTGCTCTCGGGCAACTATCGAGAAATTGGGATAGCGATCACCGCCGAAAACGATAGCAAAACCCAGGTTGGTCCTTTAGTAATCAGCCAAGAATTTGGTAGTCGGACTGCTTTAGATAACAAGGCGTGGCTGTTAGGTGTAGCTTTCCAAGATCTCAACAGCGATGGCTTTTACCAAGCTGGGGAAGGTGTGGGCGGCATTGATGTAGAAGTGCGCGCTAGTCAGCCCAACAGCGCTCCAGTAATCACTACCACTCTAGATGCTGGTGGTTATCAGACTTTGCTGACCCCTGGTGAATATCAAGTAAATTTCTTAAAAAATCGGCAGTTAATCAGCAGCCAAACGGTGACAGTCGGCACCAATAATATCAAAGCAGATTTGAAATTGGCCGATCCTAGGATCTCGATCAATAATGTTTCGACCCTAGAAGGCAATACTGGCAACACCACTTTTAATTTCACCGTCAATCTTTCTAGCCCCAGTCTCAAACTAGTGACTGTAGACTATGCTACAGCAGGCCAAACAGCTATTGGAGGAACTGCTGATTTTGTTAACAGCAATGGTACTCTCAGCTTTGCTCCCGGCGAAACCAGTAAAAACATTGCAGTATCTGTCATCGGGGATTTAACCATCGAAGATGCTGAAACTTTTGTGGTAAATCTGACTGGGGCAGTAAATAGCTCGATCGCTACCGCCCAAGGCATCGGGACAATTCTCCCTGACGATGTGCCTCCGGTCGTTGTCCCCCCGGTAGTAGTAGGCCCGCCGATTAGCACTTTGCCGAAGCTCGAAAGTCTGGTTGGCAATTTGTTACAGGTAGCCAACGCCACTGGTGCTTTCAACTTGAAATTTACTCCCTTGCAACGCCTCGGCGCTGGTGCTGATGACTTAGGAGTATTTGCCGTCGATGATGATT
>JAYSRP010000143.1:0-15414 GCA_043721015.1 Synechococcales cyanobacterium
ATTTTGAATCCCAAGCTGATTCCCACCGACTCGGTTTACTATAGCATCGCTGGAGTCGGAGTTGCTTATTTACTGGCGATCGAACTGATAGAACGCATCGATAGCGACAGAACCGCCAGCCTCGCCCCCCAAATGTTAGAGCTGTTTACCTTGGGGACAATTGCCGATCTCGCAGCCCTCACCGGCATCAATCGTACCTTGGTACGGCAAGGACTTAAACTGTTAGCCAAATCCCAAATCCTCGGAGTCCAAGCCCTGATCACCGCATCGGGTGCCGGAGACAACAAACAAATGAAGCCAGAAGATATTGGTTTCAAACTCGGGCCACGCATTAACGCGATCGGTCGCATCGGCGATCCACAGACAGTCATTGAACTATTAACCACTACAGATCCTGATATTGCCCAAGAACGCGCCCAAGAATGCGAAGCCACCAATCGTCAACGCCAAGAACTCTGCGCCCAGATTGAAGAAGAGGCGATCAACATAGTGGAATCAATGGATCGACAATACTTACTCGATCGGGTATTAGTAGTGGTCGCTGAAGGCTGGCACCATGGAGTAATTGGAATTGTAGCTTCAAGATTAGTAGAACGCTACGGAGTACCAGTATTTATTGGCACCTACGAAAACGAGCACCATATTCGCGGTTCGGCGCGAAGTATCCCAGAATTCAACATCTTTGAATCGTTAGAATTTTCCCATGACTTACTGCTGAAATACGGTGGACACCCAGCAGCCGGTGGCTTTTCGATGGATAGCGACAATTTACCCGAATTTCAGCAGCGGATGCGAACTTTTGCTCATAAATGCTTGGAACCAGAACATTTGCGGACTTTAGTAAAAGTCGATGTGCAAGCGGAGTTGAGTGAGATTGATCGCTACACCTATGAACAAATTGACGCAGTGCAGCCCTGCGGCATGGGCAACCCGGAGCCAGTGTTTTGGTCATCAAATGTGCGAATTGCCGAGCAGCGGATTATTGGCAAAGATGAAAGTCATTTAAAAATAACTATAGATAGTCCCGATTTACCCCGTGGCATTAAAGGCGTGGGTTGGCGCTGGGCAGAATATTATCCATTGCCCGATCGGGTAGATATTGCCTACAAACTCCGAGAAAACAAATGGAAAGGCCAAAGCAATATCGAAATTGAATTAGTGAGCGCCCGTGTGGTGGACGCTTCAGAGAGTCGATCAACAAAGGCGCAATCGGAGCTATCAAATACAGTAGTCCCCTATAGCTTTAGCTTTCAGGAACGAGAATATCAATGCGAATTAGCACCCGATGGCCAAGCCTTAAAAATCTGGAATAACAGCGGTCATACCCTGACAGCCATTAAAGGCCAAAAGACAGCAACATTAGCAACCCCCACCCAAGGATTAAAAGAAGTCAGTGTCACAGAACCATATTTTTTCCAGTTAATCAAAACAGCCATGGCCAACGCGGGCATATAAAACCCGCCAAAAACAACGTAGGGGCGGGTTTATCCGCCCACATTGTCCTCATCCATAAACATCAAATAAAAACCCGCCCACCCCAGCCAGAATCGATCGAGTGACGATTAACGGAGATGTAATACGATCGACCACAATGAAATGGACAACAGGTGGGAAGTCGATCGACAATCAAGAGAAACCAATAAAATACAGGCCGATCGATGATCGATGGAATTCAACGAAGGGCAGGTTTTTATTTGGTGATTGTGGGTTTTCAACCTGTTGACGGATAAACCTGCCCCTACGTTGGTGATTCCTGATGGGTGTTTTTTATGGCTGCATGGCGACCTTGATCACTCGGCGGTGCAGCATGTCATCAAAGGCTTGGCCAAGATCTTTTAGAGGGCGACAATCGCTTACCAGCAAATTCCAATCAATTGTGCCCTGAGAAATCAGCTCCAAAGCCTCCCGCACATACTGAGGAGTATTGTGAAATACACCCTTCAGCGTCAACTCACTGTAATGCAACTGCTCTGTTTGCACCGTAATCGTGGTCTCTTTGGGGCAACCACCAAATAGATTGATTGTGGAGCCAGGACGACCAGAGGCGATCGCCGCCTCCCACACAGCCGGAACCCCAGTCGCCTCAATCACAATATCTGCCCCCCAGCCATTGGTCAAACCCTTAACCGTACTAGGAATATCAGTAATTTCGTGATAATTCCAAACCCGCTGTGCTCCCAGCTTTTCCCCTACTTTTAGTCGATCGGCATTACCGCCAAATAACCAGACCTCTGCACAGCGCTGCGCCAATACTGCTACGAACATTAAGCCGATCGCCCCATCTCCAATCACCACCACCCGATCGATCGGCTTAGCATTACTCCTAGCCGCCCCATGCAGCACACAGGCCAAAGGCTCAGTCATCGACGCCAACTCATCGGGCACCCCCGCAGGAATTCTTAACATATTGTGCTGAACAATTTGAGCCGGGACTTTTAAATACTCCGCAAAAGTGCCATTATTCCAAGTCAAACTAGGGCATAGCGAGAACTCTTGCCGCTCACAAAAAAAACATTGGCCACAGGGAGCCGAATTATTGGCCACCACCCGATCGCCTACTTGCCAGCCGGTGACTCCACTGCCGATCGAAGCAATTACCCCCGCCCCCTCATGACCAAACAACGTCGGTGGCTTGAGCATTTTGGCATGACCACCCCGCCGCCACACCTTTAGATCGGTGCCACAAGTGGTCGCAGCTCCTATCTTAATAATCACTTCCCCCCCAGCGGCGGTGGGTTCATCTACTTCGGTAAGGCGAAGGTCTTCACGACCATGGAGAACTGCTGCAAGCACGGCTTAAACCCTCAAGACTTCTGCCAATTCTATCAGACCAGCCGACACCTCAAACCAGCAGCCAGAACAGCTAAGTAGTCCTGCTCATGTGGCTTTTCAATCAGTGAGGTAATATAGAGACAAGTTTCCGAGATATTTCCATGGGCGAACAGAAAAGTTTAGAACAACCAAGACTCGTGGTTGTGTATTTTGCTAACGGCACCAAGCAGTGGGTGAAAACCGGTAGTGCTAATCAGTGGGCGCGGGAAGGCGGCTACGTCCAGAAGTTTTACGAAGGTAAAGTCTATAGCATCACCGATGGCCGCAAAGTCAAAGTCAAACAGCACTTTAAGCTCCTCAACACCGTGTTGATGGATGTGGATACTGGTGAGTTTTTAGAGACCGATCGCAATAGCTTGCTCAGCCTTCAAGTTGAGACCAGCGATTCTGAACAGATTTATCGCTGGTCAGAGGTAGATTGGAGTTGCGAGATTGTCTTCGAGAAAAAAGAAGAGAAGCGCCCGCTCAAACCTGCTGTCAAACTAACGACGGTGAACGCGGCCATTGAGTAACATGCATCTATTAATTCCATCTGCCGGAATGGGCAAACGAATGGGCCGCGACCAAAATAAGCTGTTTCTGACTATTTTGGGCAAACCAATTTTAGCTTGGACTTTATTGGCTGCCGAGGCTGCAAGTTCGATCGATTGGATTGGGATTATTGCCCAGCCAGCCGATCGAGATTTTATTACCAATTTGCTGAGCCAGCTCAACCTCAGCAAACATATCGAGATCGTGACGGGCGGTGCCAGTCGCCAAGAATCGGTATACAACGGCCTGCAAGCTTTGCCTCTAAGTGCTAGCCATGTGTTGATTCATGACGGTGCCCGCTGTTTGGCGAAAGCAGACTTGTTCGATCGCTGTGCCGCCGCTTTACAAGACTGTGATGGGTTAGTGGCGGCGGTGCCGGTCAAAGACACCATTAAAATTGTGGATCACAACAAGACGGTTACTAGCACCCCCGATCGAGCTAATCTATGGGCAGCCCAAACTCCCCAGGGTTTTCGTACCCAGCTTTTAAAAGACTGTCACGATCGAGGGCGCGAGTTGGATTGGCAAGTCACTGACGATGCAGCACTGTTTGAGCGCTGTGGTTTGCCGGTAAAAATTGTGCTAGGAGAAGAGAGTAATTTGAAGGTAACAACTCCGATGGATTTGCCGATCGCTGAATTTTTACTGCGTCAAAGATTTGCTGTTTAGCTGCTAGAGCTAGATAATGAGGGAAATGTCTGGTTCGTGCTACATGCAGATTTATTTAGATTACAGCGCTACCACTCCTACTCGTGTTGAAGCGATCGCTGCTATTCAGGCCGTCTTGACTGAGCAATGGGGCAACCCTAGCAGTTTGCACCAATGGGGTGAGCGAGGAGCAGTAATTTTAGAGACTGCCCGTACCCAAGTTGCTGATTTAATTGGGGCACAGCCTCACAGTATAGTTTTTACGGCCAGTGGCACCGAAGCTAATAATTTGGCGATAATGGGCATTACTCAGCAATATTCTCAGCCCCAACATCTGATTATTTCTAGCATCGAACATGCTGCGATCACCCAGCCTGCGCTGTGGTTAGAAAAACAAGGATGGCAAATTACCATACTGCCAGTAAATTCGTATGGCCTGATTAATCCTCAAGATCTAGTGGCAGCTTTGCAGCCAAACACGGTTTTGGTATCGGTGATCTATGGTCAAAGCGAAGTCGGCACAATCCAGCCGATCGAAGAATTAGCCGCGATTTGTCAGCAAGCCCAAGTGCCTTTTCATACCGATGCAGTCCAAGCAGCCGGGAGAGTGGCGATCGATGCCCCTAACTTAGGAATTAATTTACTCTCGATGTCTGCCCACAAACTCTATGGTGGCGGCGGAGTAGGGGCGCTATATATGAATAAGTTACAGCTTTTGCCACTGTTGCGCGGCGGTGGCCAAGAAAATGGACTGCGATCGGGTACTCAGGCTACTGCCCAAATCGCTGGGTTTGGGATAGCAGCACAATTGGCAAAATCTGAGTTGGCGGTGGAAATTCCTCGCTTGCAAAAACTCCGCGATCGATTACTAAATCTCCTTCAACACCGTCCAGATCTACAGCTCAGCGGCCATCCCACCCAGCGCCTACCCCATCACCTTAGCTTTATTACCAAATATTCTGGACGGTCGATCGTGCGCGCCATGAACCTCGCTGGCATCGGCATCGGCGCTGGCTCCGCCTGCCACAGCGGCAAAACTGCCCCCAGCCCGATCTTATTAGCCATGGGACACAACGAAACCACCGCTGCTAGCGGCATCCGCCTCACCCTCGGCCACCAAACCACTGAAGCCGATGTTGACTGGACGGCCATGGCTCTCACCCAGGTACTTGATGCTCTCTAATTCAACATCTGATCGGCTAAAGACCACCATTCATAGCGCAACTTACTATCCTCAGCGATCGGTCTCAGCTCCCGTTTATTCAATTCTGGATGCTTCCCATAAAAAGCCCGATCGACCTTCTTATAAAATTTATCGGTAGATTTTCCGGTATCCCGCAGTTTTTTCTGCACAGCTACCCGTTTATCCAAAATTTTCTGATCATCTACAGCGCCGTTGGGTAAAACACTAGCCACCGCTTCAGTAACTGACTGCACCGAACCCCAAGATTTTGGTAGAGCATCAGTCCAAGATTTCAATGGTGATTGAGCCAACGTATCATTAAGTATTTTGCTGGGGTTAAATGAATTGTTTGCTGCTTTCCATTGACCAACACTCCACTGCCAGCCAGCAGTTGCCCCCCAAATCCCCAAAAACAGCACAGTAAAAAATTTGAATGCTCCCCGTGCTGGTTTTTTCCATTCAGCGGCGACAGTAGTGATCGGTGTTCGGGTGGTTTTTGCTATGCTGTTACCACGAGGCGAAACTATCATAGTCTTCATTTTAGACAGTAGATTATTTTGACTATTATTTCTGGCTCCCAAAGCAGTGGGTAGCGACTGTTTATTGAGATGCTTAGCATTGGGCAACGCCGCTAACACTGCCGAGGCTGAGGGATAACGTTTATCTGGACGGTAGGACAACATTTTCTTCAAAAGCTTATTCATGCTCCCACTCAGCTTAATATGCCTGCTCCAATCCCACGTAGCTAGCTGGGTGTTATATAGTTTCTCGGGCTGTTCGCCAGTTAACAAAGACAGAGTAGTAGCAGCTAAAGCATAGAGGTCACTGCTCGGCGATACTTGGCCACGACGCATTTGTTCTTCGGGGGCATAGCCAACTTTGCCAATGACAGTAGCCGAGGCTTGGCTATATTTAGCGGCGGCTTCGCGGACAGCTCCAAAGTCGATTAAAACTGGCTTACTATCAGCTTTGCGACAAATAATGTTATCAGGAGAAATATCGCGGTGAATTACATCTAACGAATGAACATATTCCAATACTGGCAAAATTTGCTGCAAAAACTCGCAGGCTTCTTTTTCGGACAATAGCTTACCTCGTCGATCGATCATCTCGGAGTAGTTATCGCCATCTACATAGTCTTGGACAATAAACAAAAACTCGCCAGCAGTGGTGCGGGCTTTGAACTGTTCTCGAAAGCGCGGAATTTGATCGTGACTGAGGTTATACATCACGTTCGCTTCTCGCTCAAACAACTCACTGGCCTTTACCAAATTAGCTCCCATTTGGGGCGCAAACTGTTTAAGTACACAGTTTTCATTGAAGCGACGCAGGTTAGCAGCTAAATAAGTGCGAGCAAAGCCACCTTGACCTAACTCGCTAATAATTTTGTAGTTGTTTTCAAGGATCGTCCCCACGGGCAAAGGAGAGGAGTCTGACATGGCAGGGTTAGTTTTTATTGGGTATCACACTGGCTCATTTACCTATGTACATAAGCCAGCGAAGGATTCAAAGCTTCCGATAAATACAGATTAACACAACTGCTGCTAGGTCTAGATTGCTAGCTTTGAGTGAGCATGGTCAGAGCGGTATCCACTAAAAGTAAAGCCCGATCGATTTCCTCTTTGGTCACAATTAACGGCGGCACAAACCGCACCACTTTAGGTCCGGCTGGCACCAAAAGTAAACCCTGAGCCATGGCTGCCTTTACCACGTCTCCGGCGGCGATCAAGCTATCAGCTTGCAGCTCCAAACCATCAATCAGTCCCCAGCCCCGTACTTCTAACAGATGTTCAGGATACTTGGCCACCAAAGCTTGCAGTCCGGTACGTAACCGATCGCCCTGTTCTGCGGCGTTAGCCAAAAGGTTTTCAGATTCGACAGTTTGACAGACACTCAGGGCTACTGCACAGGCAAAAGGGTTGCCACCAAAGGTGCTAGCGTGATCTCCGGGCTGAAAAACATTACAAGATTCTTTGCAGAGCAGGGCACCGATCGGCACTCCGCCCCCCAGACCTTTGGCGCTAGTGAACACGTCTGGCTCAATGCCCAGATTTTCGTAGCCCCAATATTTACCGGTTCTGCCCATGCCAGTTTGGACTTCGTCCAGAATCAATAAGATCTGATGCCGATCGCAGAGCTGCCGCACTTGCTGGAAGTACTCTTTTTGGCCAGGATTCACGCCGCCTTCGCCCTGTAACGGCTCTAGCATAATTGCCGCGACTCTGCCCGATAGCTCGGTTACGGCGGTTCTCATGGCCTCTAAGTCGTTGTAAGGCACATAGTGAAAGCCAGGGACTAGGGGGGTAAAGTTCTTTTGGTACTTGGGCTGGCCGGTGGCGGTAATGGTGGCCATTGTCCGGCCATGGAAGCTGGCTTCGGCAGTGATAATTACCGGGTCGCTGATGCCTAGCTTGGTGTGGCCATATTTACGCGCGAGTTTGATAGCTCCTTCATTGGCTTCGGCTCCCGAGTTACAGAAAAACACCCGATCGGCGCAAGAATGCTCTACCAACCATTTGGCTAGCTCGCCCTGAACAGGAATGTAATAGAGGTTAGAAACATGGGTAAGCTGCTGCATTTGCTGGGTGGCAGCCATTACCATGGCGGGATGGGCGTGTCCCAATGTACATGTGGCAATTCCGGCGACGAAATCTAGGTATTCTTTGCCTTGGTCATCCCAGACCTGGCAGCCTGCCCCTTTGACTAAGGCCAAGTCAAACCGGCCATAGGTAGTCATTACCTGCCGATCAAATTCCTCTTTACTAAAAGGCATAGAATCTGGGGCTTCAGGGGACATATACAATTGTTGAATTAAGGTGGGGATCAATGTTTTACTCCGTTATTTTTTGCTGTTACTGGATTAAATTTACTGAAGTGCCGCTAGACTACTGGATTTACAACAAATAATTAGGCGATCGCAGCCCAGATAATTCGGAAAAAGTTGGAAAACATCTGCCGACTGCGACCTTAGGTTCGTCGCTGTGGCAATCCCCCAATGGCAACGTGGCATTGGGGAGAAAAAAACTGTGTGTGGCTGCTCAACATGATCTTAAAGGTGCAAAAGCCACATTCAAAGTAGCACGGGCTAGAGGACATTGGCAATTCCCCAGTTGCTGGCGTTGCTCAAGCAGGGTTTTAATTGAACGACTAACCAACAGCTCAATTTGGTTTCTTTGCTGACACGGCATTAGTCAAAAGTATGAAATTAAACAGGTTATTCAGATATTCAGCCTTTTCACTGGAGAAAAGCATTATGTCTAGCCATCAATAAAAGTGGTAGTTATTATGGCGGTATTGACTCACGTATAGATTTGGCATTCAGTAGATTTTTTGATTACCAAGACTCAATAGTGAAGTGCAATGCTACGTTCTTGCCTACGATTATCTCCCTAACTGCAAACATAAGAATATGTCTAGATCTTCTTCCTCTAAACGATTGGCCTCTAAGATTTCAACTCAGCTCCAGTCTCTGCTTCAAAACCGAGTAATGTCTGTCGGGTATATTATCAGCGCTATTATCAGCCTATTTAGTGGCAATAGCTTTTTGGCTTTAATGTTTGTTGCTAGCTGCATTTACGCCAACCCAGTAGCTATTTGGAAAGCTCAAAATCAATCCAGAGAGTTACTTCAACGTTACAAACTAAATGTAGTGATGCTCACTGGAATCTTACTGGGTTTATTGTCTGGAGTCGTTTTAGCTCTCTCTTTTGTAGAACCCTCCCATGCCCAGTTTTTCCAAAATGCTCAGAATTTTGTGAAAACCAATTTCCAAAACAGTGGTAATGCTGCCGCTGTTGTGGACTTGGTGATGAATACTTTGCGAATGCTGTTTGTTATGTATGTGTTATTCGGCATTGTGCAAGTGTTCCAGGCTGTACGCCAGGGCGAAGAATGGAAGGATTTAGCCAAGACTCCTTTCTTTGTAGTGCTAGCTGGCACCTTAGGTGACATTTTGGTTGGTGCAATTACTGGTTCTACTACTCCCGGCGTTCCTCCTGTTATTGGTGGTTAGTTCATGTCTAAGTTTCGCCAAATCAACCAAATGCTGGGTTCCCGCCCCAGTCTGGGGCCAATCCCTGCCGATTTAGTCTTTCCTTGGGGTGGGATCTCTTTGGTGGTGTTGATTTTCACTCGGAGTGTTTTCCCTGTAGATTGGCAATGGACTGTGGGACTGATTGTGTGGGGTTGTGTAACTTGGACAGTATTAACTGGAAAAAAGCCCTATAAGTTTTTGTCTAAGTTTATGAATCCTCCTCGCCATTGGAGTCGCGGCCATGAGCGTTATCAACCAATTAGGCGGCGTAAATAATTAATCTAAATTGTCCATTGATTTTGGTTGCGATCGATCAATGGATAATTTTTAATTATTGGTCAATTTTCCCGAGCATTTTCAACTAAACATGAAAACTTTTATTTTCAAGTGCTAATTATTGTGGTCACAGGGATAGCCGCTGTTCAACCCGCTCAAGCTCAGAGTTTGCCAGATGTTGTGGCGCCCCAGTGGGCAGAGCCATACAAGCAACAGCTCTGGACACCTCAAAGTTTATTGACTTTGGTGGCTTTGGGTATTGGGGGCTACTGGTTGATGTCTGGAGAAGGCAAAAAGGTGGGAGTGGCTGGTGCTCATTGGGCAGGAGTAACCGAAAAAAAAGCAGAGTGATCGGTAGCTATCAAGCAAATTAATGAACGTCGTCGAGATGGTTTGACTACTTGGATTAATACGCCGATTATTACCACTCTAAAAAATCCTCGGGTAAAGCAGGGTAAGGTAATTAAGCGCTTTGAGATTTCTCCCCAAGCAAATACGGTGTTTATTCCTGATGGTCAGCGGGGCACTACAGTATGCCGTGCGCCTGGTAGTGGTAAGATTTTTTCGGGGGTGCGTGTGACTTTCTACAGAGAAAATTGATCAGCCTTGATTTCCCATTGGTGCTGGTAGCCTTAGCCAGCCGGTCTGATTTTTATTTTCAGAAAGTCACACGCACCCGTTTTTGAAGCTGCCCGCAGGAAGCTGTGTTTTTATCAACCCAGCCTATGCCAATAAAACCGAAGCCAGTATTCCCATGGAACTCAAGGTGAATGTGGGTTATGGCGAGCTACAGCGTCGAGCCTATGGTGAAGCCAACTTTGACCGGATTATCAAACAGCTTAAGACAAAGAATAAACACTCTCCGATCACTGGAAGTGATACTACCAAAAGAATTAACTCTTTGAATAAGTTTATTCCTGGTAAATACACTAAAAGTCTTAAGCTTTTGTGCTCAGATGTATCTAAACATTTAGTCATAAACAATCCTTTATTCATGAAAAAAGTAAAGTAATGCTCTTGACGAATTTAGTGAAATTGACATATTATCTTAAAATGGTCACGTAACAAACACAAGATACTTGAAAAAAGGTATTGTATAAATATGGACATTGCCTCGAAAATGGCTAGTTCTTTGCTAGCTGCTTTTTTTACTTCTAATGGTTTTATACAGCAAGCGGTAAGTAAGCCTACTGGGGCTTCTCAATGCCCTAATCCTTTTCCTAGTACTTACAAATCTTTCAAGAAGACCAAGTACATAAATATGCCAGCTTTAGGTATCGCTGTAAAGACTGCTTTGAGCGATCGATTGGTTTACATTAAAAGTGAAGCAAGATTTACTTTTATGACACCCCCTGAGTATAAAAGCTACCAATGCAGCCGGGTAAAAAAGATTCCTTACACCTCATTTTATCCTTATGGGTATCATCTCTCCTATGAAATAATTGAAAATCCTACAAAACAACCATTACTAACAGTGCTTAAGGAAAAATACAAGGCTGGAATTAATATAGATTCACTTGAAAAAGTGAAAATCAACAACATAGATTTTTTGACTACACCAAAAAATCAAGGCGATCCGGTAAATGCTTGGTTTACACCAAAAGAAAAACCTGATATTGTTGTTCAATACTCATCATATTGTGACTGTGGTGCAGAATATAGCGACTTAATTGACGATCTTAACGGCATCAAAAATTTGGTAAAATAATATTTTAAAATAGTCTTTATGGCTCTTGACAAAATAATATTTTAAATACTAAGATTTAATGTGACAGCTCTAAAAATCTTGCTTATTAACAAACCGGTTTAGGGCTGTTGTATAGAATTAGGTGTTATCTGCTTTGTATTTTGGTGAATTTATAAAATAGTAGATAAAAATGCTATTTGACTTGCAAACATTTTTTTTTAATGGAAGAAATAATTTATGACCGAACCTACTGCCAGTGTTAACATTAGTTCTATTACCCCAGGTTTATCCTATGAGGCTTTTGCCAACTACAAGCCTGATCTTAGCCAAGCTCAAGGCTTTGATTCTAACCGCAGACGAAGAGTAAATGGGCATATTGTAAATAAACCGCATCGAGCCATTGACTATGATGAAAAAGCTGGAATAAGGGTAGGCACGAAAATCACATCTGTTTTGGATGGCGAAGCGACGCCAATATATAACTTTTACCCTAAAAATAATCCTAAAGATTCGGCAGTGGTTGTCAAAGGAAAAGATCCTGTGTCGGGTGGTGTAGTTACAATTACATATGGACATCTTTCAAAAGAGAGCGTAAAGAAGCTCTTTAACGGAAAAGATAGTGTTTCAGTGAAGTCTGGCGATATATTGGGAGCTGTTGATAAATATGGAGCGGTTGGTGGCAACGATGCTCACGTACATGTGATAGTCGTTGTAGATGGCAAGGTGGTTGATCCCCTCAAATACTTTAAGGAATTAGAGAAGTATCGAACAAAGAGTTCTGATAAAAATGCGGATAAATTAAACTCTGATTTACCAAACTCAACACAGGCAGGGCAAGAGAAACAGATCGCAATGCAGAGGTATGAAGCAATTAGTAACATCTTGAAAGATTCTGGCCTTCAAGAGGGTAGCCCAGATTGGAACAAAGCTGTTATACAAACTGCTCTTGGTACTGATCTCGAAATTGAGGATGTCAAAGGTATTGCAAAACATATACCAGGTATTGAAGCTGAAAATGCTGATAAACTTATTAATGTTGCCGTAAAAAATTCACAAGAGATTGTAATATAGTTCAGATCCAACTGTTGTACAATATTTTTCCATGTAAATAACTGGAGATAAATCAATGATGTCAATAAGTCTGAAGTTAGTAAGAAATTTTTCCCTACTAACTGTTTGTTTGTCCAGTTTAAATGCTTGTAGTAAATCAAACGAAAAAGCATCAACTCCTTTACCCGTCAAAAATTCTGTTGAGGTTTTCAATTTAGAAAAAGAAAATACACCCAACAAGAAAGATAGAATAGCTGGTTCTAAGGTATCAGGTAAGTGGATCTATGGTAACAATGGATTGATCGCCTGTCGGATCAAGGAATGGTATGTTGTTGGCACAGAAGAGTTGCCAGAAAGCTACATTGATGTTGAAATTACTAATATCAAAAGCAAAAAGCCTGTAAATGCAGTCTATGAGCTATTAGCAATAGATAAAAAAGGACAGGTTTTGCGGACTATTTCTAATGTTTACAAAGATAATCAGCCTAATATTACAAATTTTAAGCCTCCCTTAAAAAAGGGGGAAACTAAAGTCAGCCATATCCACAGTAAACTCCTTCTTGTTATGTCAAAACTGGATCTGAAGAAATGTCGTACTTCTGGAGAGAAAGAAGACTTTTCGACCATTAATCCTGAAATGAAAGACTATGTTGGGCCATAAAGCCTTTTATTGTATTGGGTGCTATTTATTTTCCATTAATAAACAATTGTGAATCTTAGAGTATTATCATGAAAAACACAAAGAATTTTGAACTTGCAGACGCTCATAAGGCATTTGATGTGCCAGATCCTTTCACTAATACTAAAGGTGATGAAGCTATTCCAGAGAGGGAATTGAATTCAGGAGTAGAAAACTTTAAGTGGGTTTTGCATGGTAAAGAATACCGACCAATCAAGGTATCTGGTGGATTCATGGAGCCAACCGGCCATGGTCTTAAAAAGAGCGATACTTTTTATATAGATGAAAAAAATCCTGACCCAAAACAACCTAATAAAAGGAATGCTGGTGGCCACTATAACATCGGAATTGACTATGTTTTGGGTGGTGATAAATTGGTTGTACCTTGGTATGGTGGTACTGTTGAAAAGTCTGGATTAAATGGAAGCTATGGAAACAGCGTGACAGTTAGGACTGATCGCAGCTATGAATACAATGGCAAAAGATATCCAATCATTAATGCATACTCACATTTAGAATATGTTTCAAAAGGAATTACTCCTGGTACAAAAGTAGATTCCGAAACATTTATCGGCAAAATGGGTGGTACGGGACGCGGTAGCGTAAAGCTTTATCCAGAGCATGTTGATTTTCAAAGCTATATTGAGGTTGATGGTAAGAAGATCCAGCTCTCGCCAAACTTGATGCAGAACAACTTGATCAAGCAATCGCAGAATGGAACATTCTATGAGCCAAGTAATGCTTCAGTAAATGAAGCATCACCGGCAAAATCAATTGCAATGCAAAGATATGAAGCAATTGCAGAGATGTTAGAGCAAGCTGGCATCCAGAAAGGCAGCTCGGACTGGAATCAGGCCATTGTGAGAACAGCTATCGGTACTGACCTTGATATTAAAGAGGTTAAAGATATTGCCCAGCAGATTCCTGGTATTTCGCCTAGTGCGGCTAATCAGCTTGTTGATGGCAACACTAAAAATGCACAGGTACAATTAACATAGCTTTTATTTTCCTTTTGGCCTCAGGATATTCGCTAGTCGTAGCAATGAAAAAATAATAATATTTTAGCTCTAGCGATCGATGCTGGGGCTTTGTATTATATTTTTGTTGCTTCAGTCAATATTCAGCATTTTGTCTGAAGCATAGAATCTCATCTAGCCATCTGGAAAGGGGCACAGTTAGTATTGCGGTATTGACACCACAAAATTCAGCGCAACTCTCTTACCTATGAAACTGCTAGTCAAACAAAAAGCCAAAACCGTCGATAATGGAAAAGAAAAGCTGAAGCTGCTGCCATTTGAGAACGAAATACCCTGTGAAGCCATTGTAAAATTTCAGATGCGTGGCCGGGTAGCGGCAGCATACTTGCTGCGGCGGGGCAGTAAAAAAGACGAGAGCTTTCAGTTTGTATTTGGCTTTGAAACAAAAGGAGTGCATAGCACCTTACGAGAAAGCCAGGTAGACCCAATATTTGATGGTATAGAGAGTGGGCTAAAAGACTTGTTGCCCGGTGAGAAATTTACAATACACTTCAGCTCATTTTCGAGCGACGAGCAGAGACAGCGCCAGTTATCAGACCTGGCAATGAAAACCAGCAATCCACGCCTACAGTTTTTGCTGTTGGCCGAAAAAAAACGCACATCACAGTTAACCAAAAAAGGACTGCGCAAGCCCAAATCGCTGCGGTTTTATGTAACATACACGATCGATCCCAACACAGTACATGCCAACGACTGGATCGAGAAGATTTTGGCATATGGAGAAAACTACTGGACAAAATTTGCCGGGACAGCCGGAGCAATCCAAACAGCCGAATACGAAGAAATGATGAACAGAGCCTTCACTGATGGCTTTATTCAGTGGGAGCAGTTGTTGTCAAATAAAATGGGTTTAGCAGTAGAACCAATGACTACAGACCAGCTCTGGTCAGCATTGTGGGAGCGATTTAATGAAGAAGAAGCGCCAGCAATTCCCCAACTCACAGTGTTTGACGGCGAAGAAATTACAGAGATAGTGAATTCTGATGTGCATTTAACCAGCCATTTGTTTCCTAGTCAAGATAAAGTGCCCTACGCCGATCGAGCATTTATCCACATCAAAGGCCAATACGCAGCACCGTTAGTATTTGTCGATAAGCCGGGCGGTTGGGTAGACAAAGAAGCCGAGCTGCGCTACCTATGGGACATTTTCTCCCGTGACGCAGTATACGACACCGAGTGTTTTTGTCAGTTAACCCGCGCTAACGACGGAATAGTAAAAGAAAACATGAGTCGGGTGATGCGCCAATCGATCGCCGCTCAAAATGATTCAGCCAAACATTCCAATATCGATGTAGGCGCTTCCATTCGGCAACGCAAGTCGATCGCGGCGCAAGAGGCGTTATACGAAGGTTCATTGCCACTACAAGTTGCAGTGGTGATGATAGTGCATCGTCCCACTTTGAACGAATTAGATTCAGCCTGCCGCTATATGCAAAACTGCTTCCGGCGGCCAGCCTG
>JAYSRP010000144.1:0-6095 GCA_043721015.1 Synechococcales cyanobacterium
AATGGACTTACCGAAATTTGTCAACAACATCAAGTCCATCTCCAGTCGTCGGATTAGGAGTGAGTTTGCCGAGCATGTTAACAGTTTTTACTGGAAAAATGTTAGATAGTCAGGATCTCTTTGAATGACCAGATAGATCGAGACCAAAGCCTCCACAAAATGCGCCAAGCCATGCTCTCCCGGACAGACTTAGAAGCAGCAGTTTTTATTGGTCTTTGCCCATGAGTAACGCTCCGATCGATATTGGACATATTTGGACTTAATTGGCTATAATCGGCTCAATAATTGGACATGGTAGCTAATTTTGTGACAGATATTGAGATTCCGATCAGTCAAGAAGTGCTGCGGCTCATTGCCGAGATTGATGAATTTAAGGGTAGGTGGCGGGCGCTGAATGCTTTGGCACCCGATCGGTTGGCGGCACTCCGGAAGGTGGCGACAATCGAGAGTATCGGTTCTTCCACCCGAATTGAAGGGGCAAAGTTGTCCGATCGAGAGGTGCAAGCTTTACTCTCTAATTTGGGCAAACAGAGCTTCGCTTCCAGAGATGAGGAAGAAGTGGTCGGTTATGCGGAGGTGATGGATGTGGTCTTTGCTAACTGGAATGGGATTCCGTTTACCGAAAACTATATTAGGCAGTTTCATCAGATGCTGCTCAAACATAGTCTAAGAGACGATCGGCATCGGGGTGAATACAAAAAGTTTTCCAATAGTGTGCAGGCTTTTGATCTAGAAGGAAAAAGTGTGGGAGTGGTCTTTGAAACAACATCACCTTTTGATACCCCTAGCCAGATGGCCGACATAGTTACTTGGACTCAGGATAATCTGCTGGCAGCAAAGATTCATCCGCTGTTAACGATTAGTGTTTTTATTGTGCAGTTTTTAGCAATTCATCCTTTCCAGGATGGAAATGGTCGGTTATCGCGGGTGCTGACAACCTTGCTGTTGTTGAAAGCAGGTTATATTTACGTGCCCTATTCTTCCCTGGAGAGCATTATCGAAGAAAGTAAAGAGGCATATTATTTGGCACTGCGCCAAACCCAAGGTACTTTGTCCCAAGTGCCAAACTGGGAGCCGTGGCTATTGTTTTTTCTGCGGGCTTTGCAGCGACAGAAAAACCGTTTGCAGGTAAAAATGGATAACGAGAAGCTGATGGCTTCGACACTGCCTGCTTTATCGGTGAGTATTTTGGAGTTGGCGCGGGCGCATGGGCGGGTAACGACTCAGGGGATTGAGCAAGCTACAGGAGAAAGTCGCAGTACTATTAAGGCGCGGCTGAAGCAGTTAACGGATGATCGGCTGTTGGTTCGTTATGGGCAAGGCCGATCGACTTGGTATGGATTGGGTTAAAAAATTGGGATTTGGTGAGTTAACACCCTCACCCCCAACCCCTCTCCCATCAAGGGAGAGGGGAGCCGGAGCGCAAAGCAAAGCTCCTGGCAACGTGTCCCGCATTAAATTGATACCCCGTTTTCCAGTCACTGAATTCGGCGGTTTCGTCGTGGGTAATAGAGGTGAAGAGTAACTGCTGTGTTTAGTGACTCATTAGCGATCTCATGGATTTGGTGTGGTGCTACATAGTGAAATTGCTTGCCAGCAATCGCGGTGGTTTGATTCTTCCCGAGATAGCTTTGCTTTACGGTTTGTAGCTGGTCTTGGCTCACTTTGAATAAAGTGGTACGGAGGGTGGGTTGGTTGCCAATGGGTAGGAGCCAAGTTAGGTTGTGGGATATGCCGTGGTCATGGGCTTTGGAGCAGGTGCCGGGAGGCCAGATAATGAGCATGAGTTCAAAGGGGGAGTTGATAGAGGTGAGTTCTTTGTAAATATAGCCATTGTCGTGATGGTTAAAGCCCAAGGATTCCCATTCATTTGTGGGTGACACGATGTAACTAGTCATCATGGACTTAGCCTCCGCACCATTGAGTTAATTCGTCTTCGGTGATGTCATCGATTTCCTTACAGGAACGCTCTGCGAACGCTAGGGAACAGGGACAACAATTTGCAGAGCGAGCCTCTAGCCAAGCCAGCCAGAGCAGAAGCTGAAGGCTAGGAGAAATCGATTGAGTGGCTGTAGATCTGGTCATAGTGTTTGTACGTTAATATTAATGTATTAATTCCGTAGCCCTAGGGGTAATTCTGAGTTTTAGTCGGCTGAATTTTTTATATCAAGGGTTCCCTTTGTCTGTGGGGAATAAGAAAGCGCATGACATATTATTTGCAGATCGGTTGGGGATAAACCACACCTTGATAAAGTAAATATTCCATCTCTTAATAAGGTAAATAGTCGCATGTCAGCGATATTACCAAGCGTTGATCGGTTATTGGATACCTTCCGCTTGACTGTCTTATCCAACGTACAAGCTGTAAAACCACTGAATCGGCAGTATTTCTCCGAATTAATATCTGGTTAGAGTTGCGTGGTATAGTCAACATCTGTCATAAGACTTAATACAATAGGTTGCAAAGCTGCGTATCATCGAGCTTCTCCTAAAAACTTTACGGGGATTGAGTTTTGAGAACGATACGCTACTTTGTCTGAATTCAGCCCCGCCTCAATAATTGCTCACAACCTATAGATTTGAGAATTTTAATCGGATATTAATTACAACTCATGTCTTGTATATGTTAAAACCAGAACGTTGATATTTGCGAATAATCATGTCTACAGAACAGCAGAAAAAAACCATCTCTACAGATGAGTTGGCGAGTCTACTAAATAATTTAGAGTCATCCAAGTTTTTATTGAAACTAAATAAGAATCTCCACTTAAACTTAACTGCATCATTGCTAGTAGCCAAAATCAAGGAAGCGCTTGCTGCATTAGTAGATAGTACAGAATATAAAAATTGGCTCGATTGCGATCCTGAATTTAATGGGCTGAGTTGCCCATTGCCGCCAAACGGCGAACATCAGGAGCTATTACGAGCGATAGGAGTTGCCAATAGTGAATCCATGCTAGTGAAAGTCAATCACCATCGTGGGAAATATTTGCTTACAGATGGATTGTGGGTCGATCAAAGTATTAGAACGTTTTCTTTTACCGATGAAAGTGATGCTTTATTGAGATATATTGAGAGAAATAAGATAGCTGATTGGGCTGGTGTTGTTATCGATCCTTGTACTGGTAGTGGTAATCATATTATTGGATTTCCCGGCGATCCAGTAGTCAGAATAGCTTTCGATATTAGTACTAGAGGTATTCTCTTTACTTCGATTAATATGCTGATTAATGGTATTAATTCAGGTGTTGTTTCCTATCACAACCTTACCAAAGGATTTTCGCCACTGCTAAATCGGGTGGATCTCAGAAATAGTTTGTTTATTATTAACACGCCTTTTGCTTTGGCTCCCGTTGATGTTACCTTGCCAAAAACTGCTGACGGTGGAGAAGATGGTCTCGAACTAACACTTGCAGCAATGAAGTTAGTAAAAGATGTTTTAACAACTCAAACGATCGTAAATGGTAGAGCAATTGTATTGTGCTACAGCATTGGCAATGGTAAGGATAAGTGGAAGGCGGTTGAAGAAGCTAAAAAAATGTTTGGGGAGGATAAAGTTTGTTGGGAAATTTTAGAGGATAGAAAGCTGTGGAGGGTTAATGGTAAAAAAGATGAGCCTAACCCAATGCTTCTATCTGATGGTTTGCCTAAAAAAGCTGATTGCAAGTTTTATATTGGAGACAAAGATGTAGAAAAAGTCCGTCAGAATTATGTCAATTTAGCTCGTAGATTGTCTGAAAACGCAGTTGAGTTACTGGGCTATGAAGTCACTCATCTTGCCTACGGCATCATAGATATCCGCATAAATTAAAATATCAACTTATTTTCAATAAAATAAGCCTGCAAATCAATAATTTGTAGGCTTATTTTATAATGTTAAAGTTTAGGCAACTTCTGGAAATAAGAACAGACGGGAGAAAAGCTCGACACCAGAGGGAATTACGCGCTCGTCGATATCAAAAAGTGGGTTATGGTGCCCACCATAGGTCGGAGTTCCCAGTCCAACGTAGGCGGCAATTCCACCACGCGCTTGTACCTTATGCATCCAACTGGCAGCATCATCGCTAGCACAGAAATCATCCCTGATCAGATCGATTTTTTCCCATTCCTTCATACCTGCTGCGACGTTTTTAATTTTGGTTGCAGCAATCGTATCCGAACATCCAGCATCAGTACGCCCGACGATATCGATCTGGCAGGTAGCGTTAAAAGCTTTGGCACTAGCCTGAAGAATACCGATGACTGTATCCGTTACTTTTTGATGGTTTTCTTGATGGAAAGAGCGTGTTTCCATCTGCATAAAGGCATGGGGAGCGACAACATTTCTTCCTACCCCACCCTGGAGCGTGCCGACATTAATCCGCACGTCTGGGGGGAGATTTGCCAGGATTGCTTTTAATGAGACGACTGCATGACAAGCCGCAGCGAGTGCGTCTATTCCCTCATGAGGGGCGATTGCTGCATGTGATGCTCGTCCGGTGAAGGTTACATCTAACTTGCTGGTAGCGAGTAAACCCTGCCACCCGCACACGAGCTGACCGTATTCTTTGGCATTCACTCCGACATGGAGACTATAAAATTCGTCAATGTCATCTGCCATCCCACTAGCAACCAGAGCTTCAGCCCCTCTGGTTCCCTCTTCAGCGGGTTGAAAGATAAGCTTTACAGTGCCGCATAACTGAGATTTGAACCGAGCTAATACTTCTGCTACTCCTAACGCGATCGCTAGATGAGCATCATGTCCGCAGGCGTGCATTTTCCCGGCAGATTGCGAGGCAAAGGCGTGAGTATGGGGGACGTGTCGCTCGGATTGCGATTCTTGAATCGGCAGGGCATCGATATCGCAGCGAAAAGCTCGTATCGGCCCAGGCCGCGCTCCAAAGATCGTGCAAATTACCCCAGTAAATCCATTACGCATGTAGTCGAGATGGGGAGAATCATTGCGTTCGGATAGAGCGTCCTCGAAGGATTTTTCTAAACTGCTAGATTTGGGCAATCCCAAGCGTTCGGCTTCGCCATAGATGGCGGCTCCATATTGGCAATCTAATCCCAAGCTCTCCAGTTTTTCGATGATATAAGCAGTGGTGTTAAATTCTTCCCATCCGAGTTCGGGTTTTATGTGGATCGACCGTCGATGCTCGATCCAACTTTGTCCGCCATCTTTAACCAATCGATTGATTTCTTGTTCTAGTAAAAGTTCGATCATGATTTAGGTTCCAATATTTTAGACAAGAGCATTATATAGAGCTAAGACGTGAAAGTTTAATAAATTAACTAATTTATTGGCGATGAATAATGAACGATTAAATAATGTAAGTGTGTCCAGCCCTGCCCTACTAGTTTTTCTTCAATCCATTTTATATATTCATCTACTTTGTCAGGATTTTCTACAATCCCATATGTTGGATCGCCGCACCGAATTGACATGTATTGAACGGGCATAGGATTGATTGCCACCTGTTTGCGATCACCAAAACGCCAGACTCGTTGGTTGGGTAATGGGATTATCCGTGAATTGTGTAATTCATTTTTATCGAGCGATTCATAAATCTTAATCTCCCCATTATTCGAGGGATCTTTTCCTAAAGAATAAGCTAGTAGATAGAACTCACCTTTTGCCTTCAGATGCTCTTTGACACCTTTTAGAAAAAGTTCGATTTTTTCTTCACCATATTCACCCCCTTTTGAATGATCGTATTCTGAGGTGCCAGGTGGCTGAAGTGCAAAAGGTGGATCGGAAATGATTAGATCGTATTTAGAACCTCCCAGTTCGGAAAACATATTTCCAATTGTGAAATTAATTGCTACGTTACTATTTTCCAATCCAAAACCATTCAACTTCTGATTAAAATCAGCAATTTCTCTTGCTCTAGGATTTATATCAACTCCATCAATTTGAATGTCTTGATCGTTTTGAAAATTTTTAGCTACCAGTATTGCAATCGTGCCACTACCACAGCACATATTTAGTATTTTGTTTTTATTTGAAGGAATATTTGTAACATCTCAATAACTCCTGGTAAACAGAAAAACACTAGAAAACTTGCCACGGCTTGAAAAATCAAGATGGCGATGTATTATTTTCCTTAGTTCAG
>JAYSRP010000145.1:0-6091 GCA_043721015.1 Synechococcales cyanobacterium
GACAAAGTAGGATGAGCATGAGTAAGCTGCGCCATGTGCTGCACCGACTGCCGCGCCGCGATCGCATTCGCCGCCTCCTGAATTAGATCAGAAGCATGAAGCCCAATAATATGAGTCCCCAAAATCTCCCCCGTATCAACACGATAGACAACCTTGCACATGCCATCCGCCTCACCCTCAGCGATCGCCTTAGAATTACCCTTAAAATAACTCTTAGCAGTAGCCACAGTGTAGCCAGCAGTAGCAGCCTGCTCCTTAGCCTGCGCCTCAGTCATCCCCACAAAACTAATCTCTGGGTGAGTAAAAGCCGCCGCCGGAATACTTTGGTAATCCACCGTCCTCGGACGACCGCAAATATTTTCCACCGCCGCAATCCCCTGAGTCGCCGCCGTATGTGCCAGCATCATTTTGCCAGTAGCATCGCCGATCGCCCACAAATGCGGCACCTGCTGACCGTCGGCCAAAACCTGTAAATGATCATCGATCGGAATAAACCCCCGATTCAGAGTCACACCCACCGCTTCCACATTCAGCTTCTTAGTATCTGGAATTCGCCCAGTAGCCACCAAACAAGCATCAACTTCCAACACCTCCACAATTTCCTTGGTCTTAGCATCAGCCAAATGAATCTGTACCGGCGTACCAGGAATAATCTTCATCGCCAACACCCCCGATCGAGTTTCAATATCTCGCGGCTTAATCAAAATCCGCTCCGCCAAAGTAGCAATATCTCGATCGAAACCGGGCATCAACTGATCCAGCGCTTCGATAATAGTTACTTCCGAACCCAAAGCCGTATAGACATCCGAGAACTCCAGACCAATGTAACCGCTGCCAATAATCGCCACCCAATCCGGCACCGACTCTAGCTTAATAGCATCATCGCTAGTAAACACCGTCTTGCCATCAATTTCAATTCCCGGCGGCACAAAGGGTATAGAACCAGAGGAGATAATAATATCTTTGCCCGTAATAGTTTTCTCACCTTCAGGGGTAGCGATCGCCACCTGCTGTTGACCAACAATTTTCCCCCAGCCCCTAATCACCTCCACACCCAACCGGGTCATGCTGTTAGTCAAGTCACCCCGCAGCTTATCCACCGTATTACTAGCATGGGCAGCGATCGCCGATCGATCATAATTCACCGCACCCAGGGTAATTCCCAACATCTTCAAATGATGCTCATTGCGCATTTCTCGCACCCGACCAGCGGCTGCTAATAAAGCCTTAGAAGGAATGCAGCCCCGGTTTACACAGGTGCCCCCCATCTCACCGCCTTCAATAATCGCGGTTTTCAGGCCGCAGCTCACCGCGTGCAGTGCGGCACCATGGCCACCAACTCCAGCACCGATAATTACTAAATCATAGTCAAACTGTTGGCTCACGGTCATTTCTCCTGAAAACTCCTGCAAAATGCGCCCCCTTATCTTCACTCTGACACACCATCCTTGTCAAACTGATTCAAGCTAATGTCGTCCTGCTAAGCTAGAATATAACGACCAAAGAGCAAGCCCAACAGCAAACAAGAGCAAAGTAGTGAGTTTCAACACGGCCATTTTTTATGACATCGAGAATCTGCTGAAAGGCTATAGCTTCTCTAGTCATCTGATTTCCAATTTATCTTTAGAAGAAATTTTACAGCGCATCCGCAAGACTGACAAAATCGGTCAGATCGCGGTACAGCGCGCTTATGCCAACTGGAGCGACCCCCGGTTGGGCATTATGCGCGGCGAAATTAACGAGCTGGGTATTGACCCTGTCCAAGTTTTTGGCTTCTCCCGCGAACAAAAAAAGAACGCCGCCGATATTCAGCTCTCGATCGATGCCATAGATCTCGCCCACATTCGCCCCTCGATCGAAGTCTACATCATCGTCTCTGGTGATGGCGGCTTTGCAGCCCTGGCCAAAAAGCTCCACGAGTACGGCAAAACCGTAATTGGCTGCGCCTACGACAATGCTGCCAATCGCACATTCCAAGCAGTCTGTGACCATTTTGTGCGCATCACCGACCCCACCGAGGACGATCGGCAGCGCCTAAGCAACACTGTAGTTCGCGCGCTAGATGGCATTGACCCCCGTAACGCCCGCTTGATTTCTCAAATTAAGCGCCCGACTTCTCAGTCACCCGAAGAAATTGCTACTAAAACCAAAGAAATACTGCACTGGTACGCTAATGATCGCACCTGTCGATCGGAGCTACTAGTTGGTGGCATCCATCTTTCTGTGGTGCAGCAGGCACTACGCCAAGTAATTCCTGAACTACAAACTATTCGCTTTGGTTTTGCTAAGTTTGTAGAATATATGCAGTATGCCTGTAAAGATTCGGAACTCTGCATTGCCCGCATTCCGCCCTCACAAGTGGTGCTACGCCTCCGGGCTGCGGCTCCCAAAGATGCTGAGATTTTGCCAGACATGAGTTTAAGAACCGCGCATTCGATCGAAACCTATCAATCAATTCTTTCGGTGGGTTCACCAATCTATCGTCTGCCACCACCACATGAGCTATATATTATTGCTAACTGGGTGATCAAAAATCCGCTCCAGAAAGTCAAGCTTTCTACAGCTAATGAAGAGATTGTGAGGGGCTTGAATGGAGCCGTGGCTACCGAGGTGGTGAAGCTTTCACTGTTTAGCTTTGTCTCCGCCGGAATTTTTGTACGTGAGCCAGCTACTACCAGTGTTTCGGAGCAGCGGGTTTCGCTGCATCCCGAAGTGAGTTCGATCGAAGATGTTTCCAAAATGCTCCGGCAAGCGGTGGGTAGGAAGCTGGCGGCTTTTTTGGCGGAGCCGATCAACGAGGAGATCTTGAACCAGATTCTGCCTTCTTTGAGTTAAAAGGTAGCAACTAATATCTGTAGATCATCCCGAAAGCGATCAAACATAGAAACTAATCTAAGTTCGATCGCTTTGCTGGCACCGGAGGCGATCGCCTATCCAGATCTTCTATTTAAACTTAATCTTCAAAAAATCCTCTTCCATCTTGGCTCCTGAAGGCTGAAGTGCAGCTAAAGCCTGGGGCAACACCAAGTTACGACGGTGATTACCGATCCGAATATTTAACTCATCACCAGTCTTGTTGAGCTGCACTTTATCTTTCGGAATTCCTGGTAAATAAAGTTCTAAACTATATTCGTTGTTACCAGCCGAAACGATCCGCATCGTGGTTTCTTTGTAATAAACCTGCGAGGGATCTTCGTTGTTGGGGTATAGCACTTCTTTGAGCCGATCGAGCGCCTCCATTCCACACATTTCTTCTGAAAACAACGGCACTTCCTTGACCGGCAAAGGCGCAAAATTATCATGAAGTTCTTGGCGATACTTCTCTTGGCTCTCCTTCCAGCGCTTAAAGAAAGGATCAGTAACTTCTTCTGGAATAATGCGGTTAGCAATCACCAAATCGGTCGAGACATTGTACAAACTCAAATAAGCATGAGCACGCAATGATTCTTTGATCACCATTTTCTCAGGGTTAGCCACTAGCCGCACCGAGGTAGTAGTGTTATCCATCAACACTTTTTGCAGCGCCTCGATCTGCTCATAAAACTCATAGGGCGCATCCATCACCTCTTTATCTGGCAACGAAAAACCCACGATCGGCCTAAAAATTGGCTCTACCAAAGGACGCAGCATCACCGATACCGCCTGCAACGGCTTATAAAACTTGCGCATATACCAGCCCCCAACTTCTGGCAAACTCAATAGCCGCAAAGCAGTCCCAGTAGGAGCCGAGTCAATAATCAGCACATCATAGGTGCCTTCATCGTAGTGGCGCTTCATCCGCACCAAACCAAAGATTTCATCCATCCCCGGTAAAATCGCCAACTCCTCAGCCTGTACTCCATCCAAGCCACGGGCTTGTAATACTTGGGTAATATAGCGTTTGACTGCACCCCAGTTGCCTTCTAGTTCCATTAGGGCATCTAGTTCTGCACCCCAAAGATTGGGACGAACTTCGATCGGCTCATGCCCCAGCTCTAAGTCAAAGCTATCGGCCAGAGAATGAGCGGGGTCGGTGCTCAAAACCAAGGTTTTGTAGCCCAATTCAGCGCAGCGCAAACCAGTAGCAGCAGCTACCGAGGTTTTGCCAACGCCACCCTTGCCAGTCATTAAAATTAAACGCATAGTATTTCGAGGAGTTTAAGATGTTTGCCAAATTGGGAGACGATCCCCAGGCTGCTCTCTAGTCTAGCTCAATATACTCGATAGCTCTCTGGCGATCAATTATCAGCTAAGACTTGCAAAGAGCTACCTACTATCCCTGAGACTCTCTGGTTACGTTTAATGGGCAAAGGCCGGACTCAAGATGACACGATCTCTGACCCCAAGAGCAGTGCACTTAACTTATTGGTCTCATGGCGGATTAATATTGAGATATAGCGGTTCCATCTCGGATAAAGTGAATTCAGATATTTGAAATCCTGTCTGGGTAAAGATCACTTACACCACATTCGACCCAGAACCGCCATAACAAACCAAGTTGAGCAAGAAGTATAGCGCTCCCAATTTTCGACAAAAAATTCGTGTTTTTAGATTTACAGACCTGTCTATAAATCAGTCTATTTGCATAGTAATTATGCGTTTTTCTTTGTTTTCGGGAGGAAATAGGTAAAGGGTTTTTTTCTTGCTTTTGGTATTATCCATGTGCCAGCAATTTTATGTAATACCCATCCATCTATTTTACCCCTTACCGACGATAGCTATTTCTAACAAAAAGTTGCATTACATAAGCTGAATTCAATCGGTCAGGATTTTTATATAAATTTTCCCTTTCCCAAAGTGTTGCTACAACATGAAGCAAAGATGGTCTTGAAACTAGATCTAAGAAACGAGTCTCTTTTTCAGCAAGAAGACAGATTTGATCTCGAACCGACGTTTTCTGATTCCTTAAAGCTGTCCGAATCATATCAATAGTAAATGGAGCTAGTCTAATTTCCTCGCAGTAAGGACTATTACTAGTTGCATCAATTATTCCAAGTGTCGCTTTCATTTCCTGGTCATCCAGAAAGAAATTTGGACGACCTGTAATTATGATTTTTGCTTTTTGGTAACAAAATCTCCACAGAACTTTGAAGTGCTTAAGTCGAAGTTCTGAATTCCCAATAAGTGCCATTTCATCAAATCCTTCAAAAATTAGAATTAAGCGCCCAGCAATGTGGAGGCGCATAAGAGCATGTGGTTCTATCTTATATTTAACTGCCCACGATGCAAGAAATTCAAGTTCATTCAAATTTCGTGGACTTTTGCCTCTTAGTTCAATCATGATAGGAATTCTTCTGGGTAATTGATTGCTTATACAAAGCAAATTATATGTAAGCATTAGCGCTGTAGAACTTTTCCCCTGCCCATACTCTCCCAGTAAAGCAATTTGTCTTTGTCCAGGCTCATCAATCCATTTTACTATATGGTCTTCAACATTATCAATGTGTCCATGTTGCTGATTTGATGAAAACAACTTTGATGGAACGTAAACATCGTTAAGTGTCAGCAAAGATTCTGGAAGATTTTGGGTTAGAACTTGCTTCTTAATATCTTCAATATAGTTTGTGAAATCAATCAATTCAGTAAGTAAATCCTGCTCCGTCTCGAATCGAATTTGTGGATATGAATCAATTGGACTTACAACTTTATCTTCGTTTTTTCGAAATGCAACTATTAATTCGCTAGTTTTACATTTTTTTGATTCCGAAAATTCTTTAGAGTGCTGTAGAAAAGTATTTAAATCTTTAGTCGTTAAAATTGAAAAAGCTGGATATAGAAAGAACAAGTCTCCAGTTCTTTTATCTTTGCCAACCCAATAACCTTGCCTAGCGTGCCATGCAGTCTCTACATCAATCACGTAGGAAGGTGATGAAAGAACTATCAGCTCTCGTGATTGTTCTTCCCATGCTTGAGATACAAAGTCTTCTGATTGCTCTAACTGACTTGATGATCTATTGTGATCAACGGCTAGATGCTCTTTGAGAAGGTTTCCTGAAAAAAAGATTCTGTTGATTGGTAACATCTCAATAACTCCTGGTAAACAGAAAAACACTAGAAAACTTGCCACGGCTTGAAAAATCAAGATGGCGATGTATTATTTTCCTTAGTTCAG
>JAYSRP010000146.1:0-6086 GCA_043721015.1 Synechococcales cyanobacterium
CTGAACTAAAAGATCCTTTAGCGCCCACGATCGGTCTAGTGCTTCAACGCACTCACATTGTGACTGGTGATGATGCGCACTACGTAGCAATGGTGCAAGAAATAGAAGCAATGGGTGCAAAGGTTATCCCGATTTTTGCGGGGGGCTTAGATTTCTCGAAGCCTTTAGAAGCGTATTTCTTTGATGCTGTGGGCAAAGATGATGCCCTGGTGGATGCAGTAGTTTCGTTAACTGGCTTTGCCCTGGTTGGTGGCCCAGCTCGCCAAGATCATCCTAAGGCGATCGAGACTCTCAAAAAGCTGAACCGTCCTTATATGGTGGCGTTGCCATTGGTTTTTCAAACCACTGAAGAGTGGCAAGAAAGCGATTTGGGTCTACACCCCATTCAAGTGGCCTTGCAAATTGCGATTCCTGAGTTGGATGGAGCGATCGAACCGATCATTCTCTCTGGTCGAGATGGCAACACTGGTCGGGCGATTGCGCTGCAAGATCGGGTGGAATCGATCGCCAAGCGCGCTTTAAAATGGGCAAATTTACGGATTAAGCCCAAAGCCGAAAAGAAAATTGCGATCACCGTTTTCAGTTTCCCGCCTGATAAAGGAAACGTGGGTACTGCTGCTTACTTAGATGTGTTTGGCTCGATCTATGAAGTGATGAAAGGTCTGAAGCAAAATGGCTATGATTTGCCTGAGCTGCCAGCTTCTTCTAAAGAACTAATGGAGCAAGTGATTCACGATGCTCAAGCTCAATACAACAGCCCCGAGCTAAATGTAGCTTACCGGATGAGCGTGGCCGAATACGAGGAACTCACTCCTTACTCAGTGCGCCTGGAAGATAGCTGGGGCAAACCACCTGGTAACTTGAACAGCGATGGCCAGAACTTATTAGTATTTGGTAAGCACTTCGGCAATTTGTTTATTGGTATCCAGCCCACTTTTGGCTACGAAGGCGATCCGATGAGATTATTGTTCTCTCGATCGGCTAGCCCTCACCATGGCTTTGCGGCTTATTACACTTACCTCGAAAAAATCTGGGGCGCAGATGCCGTCTTGCACTTCGGCACCCATGGTTCGCTAGAATTCATGCCCGGTAAGCAAATTGGCATGTCTAATGAGTGCTATCCCGATAGCTTGATCGGCTCGATTCCTAACCTGTATTACTACGCTGCCAATAACCCTAGCGAAGCAACGATCGCTAAGCGTCGGGGCTATGCCGAGACTATTTCTTACCTGACTCCTCCGGCGGAGAATGCTGGTTTATACAAGGGTCTAAAAGAACTGGGCGACTTGGTTGGTTCCTATCAATCCTTGCGCGATGGCGGTCGCGGAGCGCAGATCGTAAATACGATTATGGACAAAGCCCGCATCTGCAATATGGATCAGGATGTGGTCTTGCCCGATGTGGATTCGGCCACCCTCAACTTGGACGATCGAGATTTAATTGTGGGTAACGTCTATCGTCGCCTGATGGAAATTGAGTCGCGCCTGTTGCCCTGTGGTTTACATGTAATTGGTAAGCCCCCTACCGCCGAGGAAGCGATCGCTACTTTGGTAAATATTGCTAGCCTCGATCGAGAAGAAGAAGGTGTCAAGGGTCTACCTCGGATCATTGCTGAAAGTATGAATCGGAATTTGGAAGAACTCTACCAAAACAACGACAAAGGCATTTTAGAAGATGTTCAGACTCTGCAAGATGTCACTATGGCGGTGCGCTTGTCAGTAGCAGCCATGGTTCATGCTCAAGAAGATGCTGAAGGTCGAGTGTCTTTTGTTTCTAGGTTGAATTTCTTTAACATGGGCAAAAAAGAGCCTTGGCTAGAGTCGCTATCTGAAAATGGCTACGGCAATGTCAACACCGAAGAAATCAAGCCTCTGTTTGAATATTTGGAGTTCTGCCTCAAGCAAATCTGCGCTGACAACGAGCTGGGTGGTTTGCTTCAAGGTCTAGAAGGTGAATACGTTCTGCCTGGCCCCGGTGGCGACCCGATTCGGAACCCAGATGTGTTGCCAACCGGTAAAAATATCCACGCTTTAGATCCCCAGTCGATTCCGACGGAAGCGGCAGTGAAATCAGCTAAGGTGGTGGTCGATCGACTCCTTGCTAAGCAAATGCAAGATAACGATGGTCAATATCCCGAGACGATCGCTTGCGTTCTTTGGGGTACTGACAACATTAAGACCTATGGCGAATCCCTCGCTCAAATTATGTGGATGGTTGGGGTCAAGCCTGTACCTGATGCTCTGGGTCGAATCAATAAGCTAATTTTGATTCCCTTAGAAGAACTCGGTCGTCCCCGTATCGACGTAGTCGTGAACTGCTCTGGGGTATTCCGCGATCTGTTCATTAACCAAATGAACTTGTTAGATCAAGGTGTCAAAATGGCTGCCGAAGCTGATGAGCCGTTAGAGATGAATTTTGTGCGCAAGCACGCTCTGGCTCAAGCTGCCGAAATGGGTATCAACCTGCGCCAAGCCGCTACCCGAATCTTCTCGAATGCCTCTGGCTCTTATTCTTCTAACATCAACTTGGCAGTAGAAAACGGCACCTGGGAAAACGAAGCTGAGCTGCAAGAAATGTACCTCACTCGCAAATCCTTTGCGTTCAGCGCCGATAATCCTGGCACCATGGAACAGTCCCGCAAAATCTTTGAGACTTCTTTAAAGACCGCCGATGTGACTTTTCAAAACCTGGACTCTTCGGAAATCAGCATGACCGATGTTTCTCACTACTACGACTCTGACCCCACCAAGATCGTGGCTAGTCTGCGGACAGATGGTAAGAAACCTACAGCGTTTATGGCTGACACCACTACAGCCAATGCCCAGATTCGGACTTTGTCGGAAACTGTGCGCTTAGATGCTCGTACTAAGCTGCTGAATCCTAAATGGTATGAAGGAATGCTCAGCCATGGTTACGAAGGTGTACGCGAACTCTCCAAAAGGCTGGTGAATACTTCCGGCTGGAGTGCGACAGCAGATGCCGTAGATAACTGGGTCTATGAAGATACCAATAGCACTTTCATTAAAGACGAAGAGATGTGCAAACGCCTGATGGATCTGAATCCTAATTCGTTCCGCAAAATCGTATCTACTTTGTTAGAAGTCAATGGTCGCGGCTATTGGGAGACTTCTGACGAGAATCTCGATCGGCTCCGTGAACTCTATCAACAGGTTGAAGATCGTATTGAGGGCGTTGACTAAATTATTGAGAAGGCGTATGGGGCACTATCTTCTGTACGCCTTTCTCATAGGTGATGATTAATGCAATAATGGGAGATACTCGTCGGACTCAAGTTCATGTCTAATCTTGTCCCAGATCCTGAGAATGCACGCAATTTGGCTCCTTCTGACAAATCAGAAGTTTTATCTGATTTTCTTGTAAAGCTAAATGAGAACCTCCTCAAAACGACAGGAACAAGTGAGCAACAAGATATCCTAGAAATAATGGATAGAACGATTGAAGTTAGAAAAAAAGTTAATTCTTTAGAAATAGAAGAAATATTATTAAAATTTGAAAAAGATAAAAAAATAGAGATGGCTTTGCTATCGTCTGAACTAGAGATAGTAGAAGCTAAGTATAAAATTATTTCTTTTCAGACTAGGCAAATATTAGGCTTTACATCGATACCGCTTTTTATTGGATTCGGAATTTACTCCTATTTGCATTCAAATAATTCTTATTTAGGAATAACCATGATTGTATTAGGGCTTGGAGGTGCATTACTTAACTCATTACAAGATGTTATGAAGATGATTGGCTTACCAACTTCTAAAGACAACTAATAAATCCAACCTACTTCTCTTAGCTATGAAATACTCATCTGAACAAGTTAACTCCACAGAAATATTGAATAGACTAGTTGATATGTCGGCTATTGCTGGAGCTACTTTAATTGTCCTGTTCACAATAGAAGTTATAGCTCGTGAGACTACTAGCAATGATGTTCGGCAAGCGCTATTTGCTATTTTGGCTGTTGCTGTACTAGCAGCAATCAAGATTTTCACCAATGTGATTTATAACAACAATGAAGTTTCTAGGGAATCATCTAATCAAGATGTTGGCTCTATTATAAATTTGTATGGTGGAACATATAACCAGGGCAGAAATCTCGATATTAATTCATCGATAGAAAGTCGAACACAAGTCCATAATAATTTGGATTTTAAAGTACCCGAAAATTATTTTGATGTGGCAAGAACAATTGAAAAAATACCAATCTCTGATCTCGTGGGGATTCGTGAAGTACTTGTTCGTATCCATTCTTATATTGAAACAGAGCCGGATTTATCTGTAGAACAAAGAAAAATCGCTTTAGAAAAAGTAAAAGAAATTGCAACTCAAGCAATTTCTGATCCTGATGATGTAGAACTGCGAGCCATGACATCATTTATGACAGGAATCAATAATAGATCTGAAGTTTGGTCTCAAATAATTACTATCTTTATCACTCCGATTAATATTCCTATTCTTAAGTTAATATTGTCGGTAGCAAATATAAAGCATTAAAGATTTTAGATCCTGATTGAGATGATTGGAGAACAATATGAATTTCACTCTCTACTCAGATGTTATCTTACTAAAAGATATGCCTGCTGAGGGTTTGTCAGCAGGAGCTATCGGCATGGTTGTTGAAAGGCACCAAGTTACTGGAATGGAGGCAGGATATAGTGTGGAGTTTTTTGATATGCGAGGTAGCATGGTAGCACTCGTAACTTTGCCAATGAGCTGTTTTTGTTCGCCTTTATTTTGATTTATCAAATTCAACTAAAATCCAAATTGTAAATTAGAAGATGTCTGAAAACTAGACCAAATAGACTGAGAAACTGATTCCACTGTTGACTGATTTGTACTGAGATCTCTTTTCTTGTTGAAGCGAAGACTTCTCAGGTATCCTGATAGTTTTAGGCTTACATTTAGTGCTATACAGTACAAAATGCTGCTCCTTGCAACGATAATTGCTTATCGCAGGGACTATCCACCAAAGCACGGATGAAAATCCCCCGTGCGCCGTTGATGTCCCTGTCCATAGACTGGCCATCAACTTTTGATTTGATTGTTTTAGAAGATCCTACATTGATCAACTCACCCGTCCAAGAACAGGTTTTTGAGGTGTAAGCTTCACACACATCTACTACTTTACACCCGAATTCTTTGGCTTTATTTTTAAGGAAAAGCTTGAATTCAAAATGGCACCAGCTCATCATTGCTCTAGCAGTTTTAGTTCTTACTTTTCGACCGGCCTTTTTCACCATTTGAGAAGTTTCAAAAGTAGGAAGGAAAATAGTTTTAAAGTTTGAGCACAAGAAAGAAGCAGCTTTGTGATGCAGCTCATGAATAAGGTTCTTAATCCTAATTCTCATTCTAGCAGCAGCGTTCCACTGTTTTTTACTCATTAAATTATCAAGCCAAGAACATAAACGATAGATACGGCCAATGTCTGATTTGCCAATTTCACCACAATAGTCTGGAGAAAAGAAAGTTTGAAATGTTCTAACGCCTGGGTCTAATGCCACTACGCTACCTTGGTTTTCGGCAACGGTCACATTGGTTTTAAACAGAACAATCAAATGATATTGGCCATTATGCATTGTTAGCTGGCTATCACAAATGTTATGTGGCAGTGATTCAGCCATTTTTAGATACCCCAACTTCGTTTTGTACAAGCCATTTTTAAAGTCGCTTACAGAAAACTTAATTACTTGTTTTGGATTCTTTCTCGAACGAAATTTCATTGAGAATGGCTGGCCAGTTTTCAAGAACTTTACTTTTTGAGCTTTCATCCCTTCATGAGCATCTTTTATTGCGTACTGGCGAATATGTGCAGGGCATTCGCTAGCAAAATCAGGCAAGGCATGGTAGATTTCTTTTTTGTTAGTCAAGAAATTTGCTTTCACCCCTGCTCGATTCAAGAAATCAATTGTTCGATTGTAAACTAGTCTTGAGATTCCGAACCAGTTCCTCAATATTCCCTTCTGTTTCTGAGTTGGGAATATTCGTATCTTCTTGCTTTTTGTTATTTGAATATCTTCGCGTACCATACAATCGGTAGGAGAAAATATGGATGATTGCAAGTAAATCTTCTGTAA
>JAYSRP010000147.1:0-6084 GCA_043721015.1 Synechococcales cyanobacterium
TTTTCCTTTGAGATATAGGGTTTGAGCGTGTTTTTGTCTGGTGGGATTTAAGGATTCTGCATTGGATCCCCCTAGCCCCCCCTTTTTAAAGGGGGGGAACTGGAGCTGGCGATCGATTATCAGAGTCTGCCGGAGATTAATTCGGCTTCTTCTTCGGTTTTGTTGAGGGTCATGTGGATACGGTTGATAGCGTTGAGGTAGGCGCGGGTGCTAGCGATGACAATGTCGGTATCTAGGCCCCGTCCGCGATATTTACGTCCGGCGTGTTCGAGTAGGACATGAGCGATGCCTTGATCGTCGTTGCCTTCGCCGATCGC
This sequence comes from Synechococcales cyanobacterium, assembly GCA_043721015.1. Taxonomy (GTDB): domain Bacteria; phylum Cyanobacteriota; class Cyanobacteriia; order Cyanobacteriales; family Chamaesiphonaceae; genus JAAFHZ01. Next base: position 318 of record JAYSRP010000147.1, read on the forward strand.
GGAAATGGTGAACTCTTTGAGAATGGGGGCATCGAGTTGGACGGCGCGCTGGATGGCGTTATAGATGGCATCGATCGGGCCGTCGCCTGCGGCGGTTTCTTTGATTAGTTCGGCCTGACCTTCTTTTTCAATTACGACTGTGGCACTGGGCGTAAGCCCGTATTCACCGCTGGGGGCTTGGGTGCCGGAGATGTATTGGACGAACTTTAGTTTAAAGATTTCGGGGACTAAGTTGGTCACGTCATCGACGATCGCCTCTAAATCTCGATCGGTAATGCTCTTCTTTTGGTCGGCAACGTCTTTGAAGCGCAGGAAAGCTTTGTTCAAATCGTTATCAGACAGGTCGAAGCCCAACTCTACTAAGCGAGTGCGGAAGGCATTGCGCCCGGAGAGTTTGCCTAAGACGATCGAGTTTTCGGCAACACCAACTAATTGAGCGTCCATGATTTCATAGGTGAGGCGGTTTTTCAACATGCCATCTTGATGAATGCCAGATTCGTGGGCGAAGGCATTAGCTCCGACGATCGCCTTGTTAGGTTGGACGATCATGCCGGTGCATTCGGAGACTAGTTGGGAGGTTTTACGAATTTGGCGGGTATCTATATTTGTTAGTGGTTCGGTGGAATCTGCTGGTTTGCCCAAGAAGGGATTGAAGTATTGGCGACGAACGTGTAGCGCCATTACTAATTCTTCTAAGGCAGCGTTGCCAGCCCGCTCGCCGATGCCGTTGATAGTGCATTCTAATTGGCGTGCGCCGTTTTTGACTGCTTCGAGGAAGTTGGCGACGGCTAGGCCCAGGTCGTTGTGGCCGTGGACAGAGATGATTGCTCGATCAATGTTGGGCACGTTGTCTTTGATGCCTTTAATTAATGCGCCGTATTCGGCGGGGGTGGTGTAACCGACTGTGTCGGGAATGTTGACGGTGGTGGCTCCGGCTTCGATCGCTTTTTCTAAGACTTGGTATAGAAATGCTGGCTCTGATCGACAGGCATCTTCGGGGGAAAACTCGATGTCATCGACTAAGGAGCGGGCGTAGGCGACCATTTCGCTGGTGATAGCGAGGACTTCGGCGCGGGTCTTTTTTAACTTGAACTCCATGTGAATATCGGAGGTGGCTAAGAAGGTGTGGATGCGTTTGTGGGCTGCGGGAGCTAGGGCATCGGCAGCGGCTTTGATGTCTTTGGCGCTGGCACGGGCAAGTCCACAGATTTTGGGGCCATCAACGATGCCGACTTGAACAGCGATTTGCTGGACAGCCTCGAAATCGCCTTTGCTGGAGAAGGGGAAGCCTGCTTCGATGATGTCTACGTTTAATTTGGCTAATTGCTTAGCAATCCGCAGTTTTTCTTCGACGTTTAGTTTGGCTCCAGGGGATTGTTCGCCGTCGCGTAAGGTGGTGTCGAAGATTAGAATTTTGTCGGTTGTCATGGTTTTGAGGGTAGTGAAGATTGAAGTAGAGTCGATCTAAAAAGGCGACCCTTATTTACATTAAGGATCGCCTGCATCAGATGATGGTGGGATGAATTTTAGGTGACAGAGAACAAGCGATCGAAGGATTCTTCTATCACCTGGCTAAGCAATAATAATGCTGCGGAATTCTGTTTTGGCGTTTGAGCGAAGATCATTACGGATGTTTTGCCGGTTTTTAATTCTGTGAGCTTCTGTGTGTCCACTGTGCCCTGAGTTAGCTCAGTTGTAACTTGGGGTTTTGGATTTGCTGTGTATATTATATCACGTATTTTTTAACATGGGGTGAGAGAAGTCAAGGTTTTGCTGGGAGAGGTACAATGCAATCATTCTCTACCAGAGTCTGAGATCATGACGGATACAAGCCCAGAAAAAGTAAGTTCAGAAAGTCTTTGGGCGGGTCAGAGTGGTGAACGGTGGCTGACTAATGCCGATCGATTTGAGGAGATGTTGGAGCCGATCAAATCATTGAAATTGCATTAAATATGGAAATCTGGATGGGGACTGGTCGCGTCTTTATACCGTAAATCACAAAATTGGAACAACCAACTAATTGTTTTTAGGGAATAGTTTCTGAAAAATTCGGATCAGCAAATTTTCTAGGATTAACATCAATTGATCGAGCCATTCCATTAGCTGAACAAAGATCGATCGATGATAGCCCAAGTCTGAAGTAGGAGTCTCGATCCATTCTGGGGTAAACACGGTTTGATTATTAGCTTGATTACGAGCCAGACTGTGAGAGCCTTCGATCTCCCACTCCTGCGATCGATCATGCCGCGCCTGCTCAGCCGCCTCACTCAAAGCAGCCCGCCGCCCAAATTTCCATTTACGTCTAGCGATCGATGAATCAACCACCGGAGCCACCGTTAGATCTCCACTAGCACTGCGCACCAAACTGTCAGATCCAAACATCGGCTGCGTAAACTCTCTAGTCGGCAACACCAAAGCACTGGGCGGAGCAACCGTCAATTGACCATCCGGCTCCTTAGCCGGACTATCGATCCAGAGATACTCACGATAAAAATGCAGCCAATTACCCACTTTTTGCCATGCAGTAGATGGAGCTGGCGACAGAGATAGTTGGCTAGAAATAGGATTTAGTAAGCCAGAATCTGCCGCAGATAGTTCAGGTCGGCTGGCTTGATCGATCGACCACTGTTGCGCTAACACCGGGTCAATTTGGCGCTGGAGATGCAACTGTTGACTAGGAGAGAGCACATCTAAGATTTGGTTGTATCGATCGACTAATACGATCGATCGATCGGCCAACAGCGAAGCCAACCCCCGGATCACTGGCTTAGTGCGTTGGGGCGGTGCTGCTTCGCCTCGCAGAGCCAACTGACTTTCACCTAACAGCGTTGTATCCCAATCTTTGGCATCCACCACCGACCAATCTTCCCGCACTGGCATTTGCAGCTCGCCATAGCCCGCTGCGGCCACCTCAGCCAAAATTATTTCTACTTCAATGCGGGGCTTGGTGAGTGTGGGAGGTAATTCTTGGAGTTTTTCCTTGGCAGCCATTTGACGACTGGGATCTTGTTTAAATCGATCGAACCAACGCAGCGGCGACAGCAAAACTTGGCCAGTCCATTGCACTGACACCTTAACTTGACGCAGACCTAAGCCCACCCCTTCGCGGAAGCGGTAGGCTTGACGATGGATAAATCCAAACAGACGGCTACGGTAGACACCGGGCTTTACTTCTTCCTTACTCTCTAGAGCACCAGAGATATCTGAAAGTTCTTTCATCACACACCTGCGTTGCATTCAGAATTTGATTTTATCTGGCTATCAGGAAATTAGCTAGCAGAAAGTAGTCTATTAAACCAAGACTCTAGGCAGACGGGTTTTAAAACCACAGAGGATTTCCCAGGAAATAGTGCCAAGCAAATTAGCCCAGTCATCGGCAGTAATCTTTTCTCCATCGACTTCACCTAAAAGCGTGGCCACATCATTAACCTTTACCCTGGTTGAATCGGTGGATAGATCAGTGATATCTAACATGATTTGATCCATGGTGATATTGCCAATTTGCTGCACTCGTTGACCGTGGAGTAGTAATTCAAGCTGTCCAGATAAACGGCGCGGCACACCATCGGCATAGCCAATGCCGACGACAGCGATCGTGGTATCTCGTTGAGCAACAAAGCGATGACCATAGCTCACCCCAGTCCCGGCACTAATAGTTTTGACTTGGGTGACACGGGCTTTGACGCTCATTACTGGCTGAAGACCTAGCTGATTGCCTAAATGGGGAGCAGGACATAGGCCATACAAAGCCAATCCTGGTCGCACCAGATCGTGATGCAAATGCTGACCAACCATTAAACCAGCGGAATTAGCGATGTGGAGCAAAGGAAGCCGCAGAAACAAGGGTTTGATTTCAGCAACCACCGTAGTAAAACGCTGCTCTTGCAGCTCTAGGATGGTCGGATCTGGTTCATCAGGAGTAGCCAAGTGGGAATAAATGCTGGCAATTTGCAGCTTGGAAAATTGACGAATTATTTGACAGCAATCTGCTGCTTTCTGCCAAGGAATACCCAGGCGAGACATACCGGTATCAACTTTTAGGTGGATATCGATCGGCTTCATTAAATGTTCTTGGAAGCACTGAGCTTGTTCTAGACTGACGATCGAAGGCTGCAAGCCCCACTTTTCAATCAATTCAATTTGCTCAGAACTGTTAGCTGCGCCCAGTAATAGAATAGATGCCGTAATACCGGCATCTCGCAGCTCAATTCCTTCCGGGACAGTGGCCACCGCTAACCAAGTGGCTCCGGCGGCTAAGACAGTCTTAGCTACTTCGATCGAGCCATGACCATAGGCATCCGCTTTTACTACCGCCATCAAGGCTGTTTCGGGTGCCAACAAACTGCGAAGCTGACCCACATTGTGAGCTAGTTTACTTCGATCAATTTCTACCCAGGCGCGCTGTTGCGGCCATGCGTCCGTTAAGATCATTGTTCCTACCAGTTTTTCTGGCTTATTTCCATCGCCATGCTATCCCAACTTCGATCGCCATGCTAACAATCCGTCAACTCATTCAATATAAGCAGCAGCAAAAAAAGATTACTGTGCTGACCGCGTGGGATTATCCGATCGCCCAGATCCTCGATCAAGCCGGAGTAGACATGATTTTAGTCGGCGATTCATTAGCAATGGTGGCACTAGGTCATAACAGCACCTTGCCATTAACATTAGATGCGATGATTCACCATGCTCAAGCAGTAATGCGAGGAGTAAAAAAGGCTTTGGTCGTAGTAGATTTACCGTTTTTAACTTACCAACAGGATGTGAGTACCGCGATCGCCTCCGCCGGACGAGTATTACAAGAAACCGGTGCAGGGGCAGTAAAACTCGAAGGTGGACATCCTCACATGATCAAAACCGTGGCGCGGCTAGTGGAGATTGGGATTCCGGTGATGGGGCATGTGGGTTTAACTCCCCAATCGGTGAAGCAGTTGGGATTTCGACAGCAGGGGAAAACGGAGATCGATCGACAGCGCATATTAGCTGAGGCGGTAGCTTTGGAAGAGGCTGGGGCATTTTCGATCGTACTGGAACATATTCCTACCGATTTAGCCCAAGAAATTAGCAAAAAGTTAGTGATCCCCACGATCGGAATTGGAGCCGGAGTGCATTGTGATGGTCAGGTGTTGGTGACGGCAGATTTGTTGGGTTTAAGCGATCAATTGCCACCATTTGCCAAAGCTTATATAGATTTAGGCAGTAGCATCACCACCGCAGTCCAGGCATACCAACAAGATGTCCAACAGGGTATCTTTCCACCCACTTGAGAAAATTCAGCGATATGGCTGGATTTGGTAAAACGGGAATCAATGTAAACGTTGTTTACGAAATTAGAAATGCCCCGCTTTGTTGTGATAGATTTTCCCTATAAAAGCTATTAGGTTTACGAGGCTAATGGATACCAGTACTATTCCGCCACAGCAGGATCCCTCTTTGGGAGCAGAAATTAGCGACTACGTGGCACATCTACAGCTACACATGGCATTGCAGGCCAGAAATTTAGTCCCAGATACCATGAAGACTGGTGACAAATTGCAGGTACTGCTGCACGAAACTCAAGCCCAGTGCGAAAAACTTTCTTCCCGCCAGGGTCGCTGAGCTTCCAAAAGTTAGCAGAAAAACCAGCAATCCCATAGTAATGATTGCTGGTTTTTTAGTTTAGAGACTGCCGTGACATATCTTAGACTCCGTACTACCCAGCTCTCACCTTGCGGTAGAGAGCGGGCTTCAAGATTCCAGACTTCCTTGTTCAACAGCCGCCGCCTCT
>JAYSRP010000148.1:0-15230 GCA_043721015.1 Synechococcales cyanobacterium
ATACAAAAGGTAGCCCAATTCGGGGACGGATGTTGTTAGATGACACAATCGATACCACTCTGAGCGTGTTAACTAATGGTGCTATTACGGGCGACAATGTTTCTTATGCTGGTTCTCCTGGAAACCCAACTCAAGGTCATAAAGCATTAGAACCAAGCTTCCCTTACCTAGCCTTGCCAAATTAGGTGATTAATAGCTAAAACTAATCATTGCTCAATACTCCAAAGATTTCTAACTAGCAATCTTTGGGTGCTGTAGAAGTTGGGGGCAAATATCAACTCTCAACTTCTCTCGTTGCTCAAACTACCAGATTAAATATTGCAGCAGATTGTCATGAAATACCCTCTCTTCTTTGGTTTAATGCTGGGAGCAATGATCGCCGCATTGTTTGGAGCCTCACCTAGCTATGCCCAGTTCACAACTTTTCCTGGTAGCTCATCAGACAGTTGTGCCAATTTTTGTATCAAGTTAGACGTACAGTCGGCTTCTACTACCAGTGGTTTAGATTCTTTTGGTTTCAATAATAGTGGCCTAAATAACAATAGTAATAGTGGCGGCATCCGTTGGCAAATTGGTGTTGCTTGGCGACCAAATGCCCCAGAAGTGATTCAGCAAGAAGCCGAGAGAGTTAAACAAAAGCTAGACGATAACCGATCGCTAATTATTGCTTTGGCCGAATCGATCGCTCAAAATAAGCCCGAACTATCCCGAGGGATTGCGATTATTTTAGCCCCTAGACTAAACTATGCCGATCCAAAGCAGCTTATTGCTGAGCTAAAAGAAGGCACTATTAATATTGGCAATACTCCGGTCAGGGCGACTATTAATCCACCGGTAGTTAATAAGCAGCCAGTAGATAGTCCTGGAGATACACCACCGATCGAACTCAGATAATTAGCATAATCATTTTTATTAAAAGCTTCTATAAATTTTATGAATATCCAAATTTATTCTCTATCACCTCGAAAAAAAATAGTTGCGGCTGCCGTATTTTTGGGTGTTGGTCTGTCGATCGCCTACTATGCTACTACTGCGTTCTCTCGCCCAAACCCCTGGCAATACCGTTTTCAGCGCCCCGAAGTAGGCAGTGTTACTAAAAATATTCAGCAAGAAATTGCTTTTCATCAGCAGCGCATTCAACAACAGCCAACTGCTGGCTTAGAACGGGCATCATTGGCCTCCTCTTATTTAAAAATGGCGCGAGCTACTGGCGATAGTAGCTGGTATTTATTAGCTGAACAGACCGCCCAACAATCGCTGAGCCAATTATCTGTCAACAACTACGGTGCAATATTAGTCTTGGCTAAGATCGCGGTAGCAAAGCATGACTTCCCTGCCGCGAAATCGCTACTCAAACAAATTCCACCTCAATCAGAATCTTTAGCACTATTGACCACCATTCAGTTAGCAGTAGGCGATTCCCCAACGGCACAACAGACCGCTAACACCTTGGTTCAGCGCGTGCCCACCATGGGTAACTATGCCCTCAAAGCCTTAGCCGAAGTTGCCCGAGGTCAAGATCAATCAGCAATTCAAGATTTTAAGGCCGCGATCGCCGCCGAAGAATCTGATGAGGCTGGCAGTTCAGCTTGGATCAGGACGCTTCTAGGGCGACTATATTACAAGCGCGGACAGCTTCAGCAAGCTGATGAGCTATATCGATCGGCGCTGCAAATTTTGCCCCAATATCCACCGGCACTATTAAATTCGGCAGAGTTAGCGGTGCGCAAATGGCAAAGCAAACCTAAAGAAAACCAGCATCTCCAGCAGGCTACTGAAATCTACCGCCAATTTTTTCTGACTAATCAGCAAGCTCCTACAGTCTATGATCACGTTGCTCTGCGCGGCTTAGCCCGCGTTCAGCGCTTACAGGGAGAAACAACACAAGCTGATAAAACTTGGGAGCGGGCGGTGGCCAGATTGCGATCGGATCTCAATGGTTTTGGCCATCGGCGGGAGTTGGCTCAGTTGTTGATGGAACGGGGGCAGGCAAAAGATTTAACCGAGGCTTTGGCTTTAATGCAAGCCGAAATTAAAACTCGCCAAGATCCAGAAACTTGGGATACTTTGGCGGCGGCATATTTACGACTAAAGCAGTTGCCCGATGCAGAAAATGCCATGCAGAGAGCATTAAAATCGGGGATTAGAGATCCGGGTATTGCCGATCGAGCAGCCGCGATCGCTACCGCTAGTGGTGATACTGCTCAGTCCAAAAAATATCAAGAATTAGTGAAATCGATCGATCCATTATTTGATGCTGGAGCTAAACAGGCTCTGGGTTTAGGTGTAGGTTTATCGGGCTTAAATTAGAAAAATATCTTAATTCAGTTCTGGACAAAACCAATCTCAAGAAAAGAGATCCATTACCAAATCTTGCTCGTATTAATCATCGAGTCAGCTTACATGTAACTAAAGTTATGTTCAGAAATTTATTATCTTCTCACCCTCAAACTTCTAAAGCTTGGAAAATTATCGCATCCTGGGGATTAGGGCTATTAATAGTTTTGTCTTTAGCTTTGCCCAGTCAGGCACATTGGGCAGATCTGGCGGTAGCCGATATTCAAGTTAAAGCCCAAGATGTAGAAATAAACCTCACTATCCCTACTGGACTACTAGAGCAGTTTGATGACGATCGCAGTAAGCAGCTATCAGAAGCTGAAATTACCAAGCATCAGCCTGAACTTCAAAAGTTTTTAGCGGAAAAAATTCGACTGAAGGTGGCTGGAGAAAAACCTGATGAATCTCAGGTGAAAATTGGAACAATCACTAATTTACCCAATAATTTAAACGTTACTCCTGGAACTCATAGCAGCCTGCTATTAACATATCATTGGCCACAGCCTGTGAACCAATTGCAGATGAACTATAACCTGTTTGTGCCCGGTGTAAACACTGCTCGCTGTTTGGTACAGGTGCGAAAAGGCGATCAACTAGATAACTTAGTGCTGACTCCTAGTAACAACAACGTCGCTTTAATCGATGCTCCACTGGGTCAAAAAATTATTAGCTTCATTGGTTTGGGCATTGAACATATCTGGACGGGCTACGATCATATTTTGTTTTTAATTAGTTTGTTAATGCTAGGTGGAGAACTACGCTATTTACTCAAAGTAGTCACGGCTTTTAGTCTTTCTCATACTTTTACTCTTACTTTGGCAGCATTGAATATAGTGTCCTTTCCCAGTCGTTGGGTAGAAGTTTTGATTGCTTTATCGATCGCCTATATTGCCGCCGAGAACATTTGGCGCAAGGAAGCAAAAGCCCGCTGGCAGCTAGCCTTTGGTTTTGGCCTGATCCATGGCTTGGGTTTTTCCTCAGCTTTGCAGGAGCTAGAGCTGCCCCGCACTAATTTACTTACTTCTTTAGCTAGCTTTAGTGTAGGAATTGAAATAGGGCAGTTTGCGATCGTCATAGGAGTCTATGCCGCCCTCTGGTTCCTGCGCAAATCTGCTTGGGATCTAAAGGTTCGTCAACTGATTTCGGCTGGAGTAATTGTAATGAGTTTGATTTGGTTTTGGGAAAGGGCTTTTATTGGCTAAGTCTGAAACTCGATGTTCAAGTTTTTCAATGGGGTAGCCTGAAATCCGACACATCCACGGATTCCATTGGTAGGGGCACATTGCAATGTGCCCCTACCAATGGAATTTATTAATCCATAGATACTCAAGATAATCACCGCATCTGCCGCAAATTCTTGAGGTTACTGGATTTAACTACGCAGAGTTAAGAGACTACTATTTAGTGTGACTTCTAAGGCTTCAGCAACTTCAGTTAGTCGATGAAACCCTGCTGAACTATATTGATTAGCTTCATAGCGCTGAATTTGTTGCTCTTTCATTCCTAACTTTTCAGCCAGATCTTTCTGAGTCATTCCTGAAGCAATTCTGGCTTTGATCAAAGCCACCGGAATTTCGGCAAAGGAGCCTATTTCAATAACTGCTGGCTTCTCTTTCAGGGCATCGTATTTTTCAATCTCTTCCTGAATCTCTGCTAGTATTCCTTGCAATCCATTTTCACGCATCTTAAACTGTCGAGGGTGCAAGGTTTTTCTTTCTTTGCACAACTGGTCTAATGATTGTTCAATCTCTTTGATTTTTCCTTGAGAGATTTTGTATTGATACTCATTTTGAATCATGTTAGAACCTACATCAAGTTGTTGAATATTAATTTGTTTCTTGGATATGGAGCGCCTAAATGCATCTTTAACCATATTTGAATAATAGTTTTCCCAGAATTCATGAAAAGCACCATCATTAATTAATACCCTCCCCGAATTTGGACTTCTGAGATTTATAATCATCAAATATTTCATCGATTGCACCGTAATCAATGCAAAAATCGTCGAAACAACCATCAAAATCATTGGGATACTCTTTGTTAGTAATAAAACTACCTCCGATATAAACTCGCTGACATCCGACTTTACCTAACAGGAGCAGAGCTTGCTTTAAACCTATGATCAATTGCCGACGATGGTTATTGAAAGCAAAACGACTCTCGAAATCTGACCAGAGCACTTCATAAATCCCCTTTGGCAAATTTCCATTTTCGTCGAATGGTGGCATGGGCTAGCTCCGTTAGATACACATAGGGCAACAAATTTGTTGTCCTACTGATCAACCTTATCACAACTAATCTGTTTTGCCTATAAAACAGGCTATTCTTGACATTATATGGTTGATTCAAAGAATCTTGAGACTTTTTCAACTGCAACATTTCTGCTAAAAGGGATGTTGCGGAGTCAAAGGCAAGTATCTTTGGCTAAATCAGGTAAGCTGTAAACAACATAGTCAGTTTGCACCATGACGATCGAAGTAAGCCAGCTCGGCAAAAAATACGGCAGTAAACAAGCGATCGAAGATATCAGCTTTAGCGTCCAGTCTGGCGAAGTCATGGGGCTACTGGGAGTTAATGGTGCCGGTAAAACCACCATTATACGGATCTTAGCCGGAGCCTTGCGCCCCAGCAGCGGCACCGCCACCATTGCTGGCTACGATATTCAGACCTTAGCCGCCCGCAAACAAGTTGGTTACTTACCCGAGACCGTGCCGCTGTATAGAGAAATGCATGTGCAAGACTTCTTAGAATTCACTGCTGCACTTGGTCAAGTCCCCGGGCGGCATCGTAAACAACATGCCCAAAGAGCGATTGATCGCTGTGGACTCAAAGAATATCAAAACAGCCCCATCTTCAAACTTTCCCAAGGCTATCGTCAAAGACTAGGCATTGCTCAGGCGATCGTCCACAACCCCCCAGTAATTATTTTAGATGAACCCACCAGAGGCTTAGATCCCAACCAAATTATTAGCATTCGCAGCCTCATTCAAGAGCTGGCTCAAGACCACACTATTTTGCTCTCCAGTCATATCTTGGCCGAAGTGCAAATGACCTGTCAGCGAGTCACCATTGTCCATCAGGGTAAAGTGCTGGCGATCGATAGCCCCCAACATCTCACCCAAGTCTTAGATGCCAGCAGCAGCTACGAATTAGAATGCAGCGGCGAAGCCACTAAGATCCAAAAAATCTTACAAGATTTACCAATGGTTAACTCGGTACAAATATTGCCCACTATGACTCCTGGCAGATCGCTGCTGACAGTTGAAGCTACTACAGCCCAAGATATCGGTGCCGAGCTAGTTTCTGCACTGGTTGCCCAAAATATTGCTGTCCACGAAGTGCGCAGACGACGTGCCAGCCTCGAAGACGTATTTTTGGCTCTGACTAACCCCGATCAAGTTTTGGGTGGGGAATAGACTTGCAACAGCTTACCACTATCAGAAAATAGCTGTAGTGGTATTTCAGAAGTATTGCTGACCGATTCTAAAGCATCGCCCAAACTATCGACGTGCTTACGGAGTCCAAGCTGGGCGTTGCGATCGGCTTCTTTATTAGCATCGGTAGCTCGCTGCCGCACGGTCTTAGCATAGTCTGGCAGCAACGTGACCGAAATCTTGTCGATCGCCACTTTATAACTACAAACTTTGAGTTGCCCCTCACAAACTTTTTTTAATGCTTCAGCAGCTTGAGCTGACTTTTTTTCACCCACTACTGTCACCTCGGTTTGCTTCATCGCCTTGGCATATTCTGCCGTCAGTGCTTCGGCCTTGGGCAGATAAATGCTGTCCCGAGGAATATTTTGCAGAGTCGAAATTGCCCGATTCCAACTAGCTAAAGATTCTTCTGGCTTTTTGGCTTCTGCCGATTTCTTGGCTGCGACCGCATCGGCTTGAGCCTTTTCATAAATCTCGGTATTCTTTTTTTCTTTGGTTAATTTTTCATTTACTCCCGCTATTTGGGGCTGATAGTCTTTTAGCAACCTTTGAGCTTCAGGATAAGCGGTAACATCTGGTGGTATTTCGGCAATTTGTTCGTTAAATGCCGCCCAGCTTTTCTGGCTGGCTTGCCAATCTTCTAAGGTTTTATTCTCAGCCTGTTTGGCCGTGAGAGTTGTCCCTAATGATTTTACATTAGCTAAAACTTTATCAGAACTAACCTCACTGGTAATATTTTGGTTGATTTTTTCTAATTTTTGTTGATACTCCACTAATTTTCTTTGAGCTAAAGCATAGGCACGACTGCCGGGAGTAACTTTACTTAAATCACTAATTGCCCCTTCCCAAAGTTTTTTACTGTCTTTCCAAGTTTCTTGCGAAACTGGTTGTTTGAAAGTCTTTCGTGATGCTCGATCGGCTTTTTTCATACCGTCTACAGTAACGTCTAGCATCAGCGCCTGCTGTTCATATTGTTTTAAATCAGCTTGGGCTTTGCTATGAGATGTTGACCAAAAAGGTACAGATTTAAACTGGTTTAAACTTTGATGTAAATCAGTTTGAGCATCTAAAATCTGTTTACCAGTCGCTTCACCATTCAGCACATTCAAAGATTTCTCAGCTAATACCTGTGACTGTTGTAACTGAGGGCAAGCTCCCATCACGCAGGGGCGACTCAAACCGTAGCTTCCAGCTCCCAACAAACCAACTCCAATACCGCTAGCAATCAGCAACCCTTTTAAGCGAGATTTGGGCGGCTCTACTTTGCTATAGGCAAAGGAATTTTCGATATCGCTAGCGAAACCTGCGGCATCATTAAAGCTATCAGAAGGAGTATCGCCGCTGCTAGGATCTAAATTTGTTTCAGCTTTGTGCTGTGGGAAGAAAGAGCTTTCGGCATCAGATTCTGCAAAATAGTTGGGGTCGGCGGTAGCCGTGGGCATGGTGCCTAAAGCTAACCGATCTAATATTTCTTTGGCACGATTTACTTCTGGATCTACAAACTCTTCGGCTTCACCAGCGTCTTTTGCCGAATCTTTCAGGTCAGTTTGAATATCAGATGTCGATCCAGTTTCAGGCTCTTGAACAGAAAAGGTATCAGTTGGGGGAGCTATAAAATCAGTATGAATCGAAGAATCTGGGTCGATCATCAAAGAGTCTGCTGGAGCATTGATCTCGGTGACTAAGCCAGAATTAATAACAGCCGGAGTTTTCTCTGGAGTTTCTTCATTGCCATGCAATTCGGTGATGTCGATCGAAGGAGCCGCTTCACCGGGTAAGGCATCTCTAATGGAGGGATAGATCGTAAAATTCTCGGTGCTGTAGGGCTTTTTATCCCCTGCTTTACGCAAGTAAAGTTTGACCGGCAACTGTCGATCGGGCTGCTCGGCCTGCAAGGTTTTTTCTAACACCCGAAAAGTTTCTTGGGTATCTATCACAACTTCTTGGGCGTGTTGAGCCAACACCCACAACACTCCATCTTTAAAAATGCACTGCACCTGGAAGGGCAAGACCCTACCCATGTGGGCATGAAGCTGGTCGCGGAGTGAACATTCTAGTACTTGCAGATCGTCCAGCATGGTCAGACTTGGTTGGTATAGGTAGTGGCTAGTTGTACGGCAGCACTAGGCTGTAGGACTAGATTTTAACAGATTGAAGCCAAAATGTCTGAGGGTAATGCCGAACCATTGGCAGCTTCTAATACGAAGCCTGCATCGGCAATCATTTGCCAATCGGTCTGTGCCGCTTGACCCGGCGTGGTGAGGTAATCACCCACAAAGATCGAGTTGGCCACGTATAAGCCCAAGGGCTGAAGCGATCGAAGCTGCACTTCGCGTCCTCCGGCAATTCTGATTTCTTGGCTGGGTAAAAGCAGTCGAAATAGGCACAAAATTCGCAGGCAGCGTTGGGGGGTCAGGTCGGTGAAGCTGCCAAAAGGAGTGCCGGGGATGGGGATCAAGAAGTTGAGCGGAACGCTGGTGACTTCAAGTTCTCGCAAAGCAAAGGCGAGACTGACGATATCTTCATCGTTTTCACCCATCCCAAAAATGCCCCCGGAGCAAGTGGTAATTCCGGCTGCTTTGACGTTCTTGACGGTGGTGAGTCGATCGAGGTAGGTATGGGTGGTGCAAATATCGCTGTGGTGTTCTTCGGCGGTGTTTAGGTTGTGGTTGACTCGATCGACCCCCGCCTCGGCTAGGCGCTGAGTTTGTTCTGCGGAAAGTAGTCCTAATGTAGTGCAAACTTTCATGTCGTGGCGCGATTTGACGGCGCGGATCGCGGAGAGAATTTTTTCAAAGGTGGGTTCGTTGGGCGATCGACCGGAAATAGCCATACAAAATGTAGCAGCTTTGTAGCTGGCTGCTCGATCGGCGGCGGCCAATATTTTTTCTTCGGCCATGAGGGGATATTTTTCGATCTCGGCGGTGGAAATTTTGGATTGGGAGCAATAATGACAGTCTTCGGGGCAGAGTCCGCTTTGGGCGTTGAGTAAAAAGTGCAGGCGGACGCGGTTGCTCCAGTGGTGGCGGCGCACTTTGTAGGCGGCGGCGACTTGGTCTAAGATTTCGCTGTCTGGTGCTTGGAGTATTGCGAGGGCTGTTGCTTTGTCTAATGCCTCTCCCTGGAGTGTTTGATCGGCTAGGTTTTGCCAGTTGGGGGCGGTGGCGATGGGGGCAACGTTCATACAGTCCAGCGGTTTTCAGAGAATATTGAGGAATCATCCTACCACAAGAGAGTTGCCACTCCCGCAACTGCGCGACAACGCTGGTTGGTGTTTTGAATTACGGTGGCTTATTAGAATTTCAGGAATTTTATCGTCTTGACTTTGTTTTCAATTTGTTTTCTGTCAACATCATGATCGCTGAGCCAACGGCGTAAGCTAGGATATCAACCCAGTCGAAGCTGCTGCCTAGAATGATGACCAGCAGTTTGTATGGTCGTAAGCCCAATTTATCTACGATGTTTAAATACTGTAGTCCTTCCACCATACAAGCAAATACAAAGACTCCAGCAATTGCTTTGGTTTGCTGAATCTTCCAGAAAGATTGAATAAAGCAATAAACCAAAATAACTACTAATACATCGCCTACAAAGGGACGCACAAAACTATCACGGACATAGGCTGCAATAAATATTTCGATCAAAAGGAGCAAGATAGTTAAGTAGAAATACTTGCGATGAAAAGTGGTCATGAGTATGATGTTTGATTGGATTCAGGCTATACTGCGCGGAGAAATGACAGTAGGTTAAAATATTCTCAGCTCAGGAAAGGTAAAAACATGCAGACCCCACGTAACACTCCAGCACAATCACTTCAAGAAGTTTACCTTACTCTTCGATCGGAACCATTAACCACCGAGGATGAACTAGCGGCATTTTATCGAGCTGAAATGAATGCTGTCAGGGGCGGAGACAAGGTGCAGAGACTGGCTAAGGGGTTGAACCAGGCTCATGGAATTACACACTTCAAGGCTTTTTTTATGGGGCACCAAGGGGTCGGCAAATCCACAGAGCTAAGTCGATTGGGTGTCCAAATGGCCAACAAGTTTCGAGTCATTAGATTTAGCGCGATCGATAATCTAGATCCAAATAATTTCCGATCTTTAGATTTAGTACTGACCATGATGATCGATATTACGGAGAGAATGAGCCAATCGGTGGAAGATGGCGGTGCAGGCAGGACTCCTTCCAAAGCAAGGTTATAAGAAATCTGGGATTGGTTTGCGACTGAAAAAGATGTTTATGTTTATGAGGTTTCTAGAGCATTGGCTATTGAAGGTGGGGGTGGAGTTAAAGAGGATTCCTTATGGCACAAGGTTTCAAATTTATTTTTACAAGTCAAAGGCAGCATTAAGTTCGCCGGAAGTCGCAAAAAAGAAACAATAGAGTATCAAATTAGCCGATTACCATCGCTGCTGAGAATTGCTAACCATTTGTTGGATGACTGTAATGAAATACTGAAAGAAGCTACTGGTCACGAATGGCTATTTGTGGGAGAAGACTTTGACAAGCCCGGTATTCCCAAAGATTTGATTGAAGATTTATTTATTAACCGGGCTAATGTTTTTCGTGAGTTGCGTTGTCACATGATTTTCACGCTGCCACTAAATTTATTTTATTCGGGCAAAGCAACGAATTTACCATTTACTCTTGATCGCAGTTTTGTTTTACCCGATACACCAGTTTTTAATCAAGACCATACAGCTAATCCTGTTGGTAGGAAGGCAGTAGAGGATGTTTTGACCGCGAGGATGTTGCCAACTTTGTTTGAGCAAGGCCAGATGGAATGCTTGATTATTGCTTCTGGTGGTAATTTGCGAGATTTGTTTTCGTTGGTAAACTATGCAGCAGATACGGCTGAATTACGCGGAGCAACTAAGATAGATACGACTGATGCCGAGTCAGCGGTGGTAAATTTGCGGAGTTCTTATCAACGCCGTTTGGGTCAAAGTCCTTATGATATGGATGAGGTTAAATATGATGACAAAGCTCAAAAGTTGTTGACTATTTATAGTGGTGATGAAACGGCTCAAATAGCTGATGCGGTGATGTATTCGTTGTTAGCAGCTAAAGCTGTCCAAGAATTTAATGGTAAGCGTTGGTTTGGGGTGCATCCTTTGGTGGTAGATATTTTGGCAGATCAAAAGGTAATTGCTCGATCGAACACCGGAGGTGTACCAGGTGGCACCAAGTAATGCGGCTGGCAGTATTGCAGATATTCGCGATCGATTGTTACTGTGGGCTAATCGTCCCATTAGTTCATTGATTAAAGCGGAGTTTGCCTCGGAGTTTTCGCGGCAGCGGGTAATTGATGAGTTGCGGACTACTTTAGCTGATCGAGGCATTCTCTTTCATGAGTTGGTTTTATCTACTCAACAAGAGCCAGTAGATGTGGTGAAGCAGATTTTGGCACAAATTGAGGTTTTACCAGCAGGGGTTTTGTCAGTGACAGGTTTTGCTAGTGCTTTTACTCACAAGGTGCTTTTGCCAGATGCCATGAGAGTTTTAAATTACAACCGCGATAAATTAGTGGCTAATTCTCTCTGCCAAATCTGGTGGATGACTCCGATTTTTGCTAATACGTCGCTATTTGCGATGCCCGATATTACTAGTTGGTTCATTGCTCAATTAAATTTAACGGAGTTTCTGCCGATCAATGAATTCGAGCCGAAATCTATTAGTAGTGGTGATGGAGTCTATGCCAATATCGATGATGCTCGTCGTCGTTCTCAGAAGTTACTACAGCAAATGCAGATAGCGAAGCAAGCAGGGGTAAATGATAGCGAATTGTTGGAGGTTTATTTGCTACCTGCTTTGGAGGCGTTGACTGAAGTAGGTGCACAAAAAAGCCTTCATGATTTGTCGTTGCAGTTTGAAGGAATGCTCGGCAGACTTGAGCTTGCTAACTCTGCACAATTAGATATTGCTTTAACTAAAATTGCAATTCTTTATAAAAATCAAGGTAGGTATTCTGAAGCCGAGCCTTTATATGTTCGATCGCTAGCAATCTCTGAAGAACAACTAGGTGCGAACCATCCATCTACCGCCACCAGCCTGAATAATCTCGCCGGTTTGTATCGAGGTATGGGCAGGTATTCGGAAGCCGAGCCTTTATATGTTCGATCGCTGGCAATCTCTGAAGAACAACTAGGTGCGAACTATCCAGATACCGCCAGCAGCCTGAATAATTTCGCCGGTTTGTATGAATCTACGGGCAGGTATTCGGAAGCGGAGCCATTATATGTTCGATCGCTCCAAATTGCCGAAAACACCTTGGGCTTAAATCATCCAAGTACCCAAATAATCCGTAAAAATTTGGAAATTCTTCGACAACAATTATCTGAAACACCATAATTGATTTAATATAGTTATTAATTCAACGTATCGAAGATATTACTGACCCATCAGAAAAGGGAGACATCGTTGCTGCCGCCGCAGTGCTAGCTGGGTTAGTATTAGATAGACCAATCATTCGGCGAATATTAAGGAGAGACATTATGCGGGAATCTACCATCTACCAAAAAATTCTTGAAGAAGGTGAACAAGTAGGGGTAATCAAAGGCGAACGTCAAATCATTATTCGGCAATTAAAAAGCCTCTTTGGTGAGCTGCCACCCTTGATCGAATCTCAGCTATCAGCATTATCTGGCGATCGCATTGAAATTCTCAGCGAGGTTCTACTGAACTTTAGCACCCTCCAAGATCTAGAAACTTGGCTGCAATCTTAATATTTTAATCTAGCCCCAGGTTAAGGTGATTGAAAAACTACACCACATCTAACCACTTAAACATTTGCCCGATCGACAGCTCGATCGCAGCAGCAAAACCCGGAACTGGCAACGTCATCGGTGATTCATCGATAACTTCAGTGTTGTGACCCATGCGGCTAACAATTACAGATTGCTCGCTTGGATCAATTAGCCACCCCATCTGTAAGCCATAAGCTAAGCAATTACTGTGATGACCTTGGGGCATAGGCTTTTGGATAACTTGACCACTAATGTACTCACTAGCGGGCTTAGTCTCGGGTAGCTTTAAAAACTCTTCTAGTGTTATTTGTCTGACTGGGGTCTGAACCATTAATAATTCTCTCTAAAAAGTCTTGTTAATTATTATCCCATTATCTTATTTTGGAACGTTCACAGGATGTGGGCAGGCCACTAGCTGCAAGATTCAATAGTGTCCCAACAATCATTGAGAAAGATATCAAAGCTAAAAATACAACCACTAAGATTTTTCCGCTGACTATAAATAGCTTCTTATTAATCACTTTTTCACTTTTATTTTTCATGTGCAAATTGTAATAAAAAACTTGATCTTAACTGCATTGAGCACTCGGTGTACTCTCTGTAATTTGCATATCCCCATATAGCTACATTTATCCCAAAGAGACCGATGTTCCCAAGTAGCAAGAATTTAATTATTGTGTTGAGAGATTTGTCAATCATTTTAGCAATATGGGCTAGGCAATGCCTATCGTGTTGATTACATAGCAATCTTAAGTTGAAGTTTTCCATCAATTAATATAACAGAATCATAGCATAGGCTGACGGCAATCTTTTGCGAACTAATTGCCATCAACCTGGATCGATCGAACCCATTGTAGGTAGAATAGAACCCTGCTGTTCATCGTAATCATCATGTTTTGGGCTGATAAAATCGCTGCCGAAGCGCAAGGCGCACAGATTGTAAACGACTCCAAGACCCCCTCTGGGCAGGTTCACGTCGGCTCATTGCGAGGCGTGGTCATTCATGATGTCATCTATCGAGCCTTGAAACAGGCCGGGAAACCGGTGAAATTCATGTATGGCGTAGACGATTACGATGCTCTAGACACCGTCCCCCATTACCTTGACCAAGAAAAATTCTCGCCCTACTTAGGCGAACCCCTCTGCAACGTGCCCTCACCGGGCGAGGGAGCTACTGATTATGCCAAGTTTTTCATGAACGAATTCTTGGAAGTGTTTGACTACCTAGGAGTCAAACCCGAAATTTATTATCTGCGAGACCTGTATCGCACCGGTAAACTAAACGAACACATCGATCGATTCCTGCAAAATGCCCACTTGGTACGCGAAGCTTACCTACAAGTCAGCAAAGCCCAACGCGCTGATAACTGGTATCCCTTTCAGGTAATCTGCGAAAAATGTCGCAAGATTGCCACCACTACAGTTACCGAATACAACGGCAAAGAAGTTTTTTATACCTGCCAACCCAACGCCACTGACTGGGTCAAAGGCTGCGGACACTCCGGCTGGATTTCGCCTTTTGATGGCAATGGCAAGTTGCCTTGGAAAGTAGAATGGGTAGCCAAATGGGAAGTTGTAGGTGTGACGATCGAAATGGCGGGCAAAGATCACTCCCAAAAAGGTGGATCCCGCGATGTGGCCAATGCGATTTGTCGCAAGGTGCTGAACAAGCAGCCCCCCATGCACTCAGCCTATGAATTTATTTTGATCAACGGCACCAAAATGAGTTCTTCTAAGGGCGTGGGCGCTAGTGCCAAGGAAGTAGCAGAGCTGCTGCCACCAGAATTATTGCGCTTTTTGATGCTCCGCACCCAACCCCGTACCGCCATCAATTTCTCTCCTAACTACGAAACCATCACACGCCTTTATCGTGACTACGATGCTTTGATCTCTAAGTATCGTGAGCAGCCAGAGTTGAATGAGGATTTATTGCCTTTACTGTATGCCCAGCCAGATGGGGAAATCAAACCTTTCCAACCATTTGACTTTAGTACTTTGATTTCGCTGTTACAGTTACCCCACTTAGATATCCACAACGAGATTGCTACCCGTAGCCCAGCAGATTTTAGTGAGTTCGATCGACAGATGGCCGCTCTGCGAGTCAAGGTTGCGCAAAAGTGGCTAGATGATTACGCTGATCCAGAAGAAAAGCTGACCTTATATGTAGATTCAGTGCCAGAGACAGTGAATCTACTAACTCCCCCACAAATTCAGTATCTTCAGAAGCTGATCGGCGCTTTAGAGGCGGTGACTTCTTGGGATGGAGAGACGTTGCAAAATACTTTGTTTGCGGTGAGTAAGGATGAGTCGCTAGAAATTACCCAACCGATCGCCTTCCAGGCAATTTATCGCTGCTTTATGGGCAAAGATAAAGGACCGAAAGCTGGAGCACTGCTATCTTATCTAGATCGATCAATGGTAATTCAAAGATTGAAGGATGCGATCGAGTTGTCTTAACTGTGATTTGGATGATTATGTGATGGACTGTGATTCAGACTGAAAATAATCACAGCCCATCAATCAATCCGATTAATCACAGTTTAGACAAACTCTGAATCAACGCCCGTAAACCCAAATAATAACTGCGGGCACCGAAACCGCTGATCTGCCCGATCGCTACTGGTGCTATGTAAGAATGGTGCCGAAATTCTTCGCGCTTGTGGATATTACTGAGATGTACTTCTACAGTAGGAATCGCCACCCCAGCGAT
>JAYSRP010000149.1:0-15177 GCA_043721015.1 Synechococcales cyanobacterium
AAGTCACCGGCTAGAATATATCTGCACTCATCGGGGTGTGAAATACATCAATGATAGTAAAGCCACCAATTATGATGCGGCGGAAGTGGGCTTAAATGCAGTAGAAGCGCCAGTAATTTTGATTGCTGGTGGCGATCCAAAGGAAGGTGATGATCAGGGCTGGATGAAGGTCATCAAACAAAAAGCGGCAGCAGTGCTGCTGATTGGAGTGGCGGCTGAGCAGTTTGCTGAACAGTTAAAGGCGGTGGGGTTCGAGCAATTTGAAATTGTAGAAACCATGGCTAGGGCAGTGCCTCGATCGGCTGATTTAGCTAAGCAACATGGAGCCAAGGTGGTCTTGCTCTCTCCGGCCTGTGCCAGCTTCGATCAATATCGCAGCTTCGAGGAGCGAGGCGATAATTTTCGGCAGCTTTGTCTACAGCTTTTGAACTAACTTTGAGCCTTTGTTACAGCTCCATCCAGATTAAACAAAGTCTGCAAAGCTAACATGGCCTGTTGACGAGTTTCAATATCTTGCTGGGCGCGGAGCTGCACCATCGGGTCATAAAGAATCTTGTTGATAATACCCTTAGTAAGAGTTTCGATTACTTCTTGGTTGCGACCAGCAAACTCGGCACCCAAGCGAGATAAGGCTTTTTCGAGTTCCTGGACGCGAATGTTTTCCATTTTTTCGCGCAGACTGTTCATGGTGGGGACAGTTTCTAGGGAGCGCCACCATTCGGTAAAGCTAGTGAGTTCCTCGTCTAATAAGGCTTCAGCTTCGATCGCCATTTGCCTACGGCCTTCTTGGTTTTGAGCGACGACTGCTTTGAGATCATCCACGTTGAAGGCTTTAACATTAGCCAGGTCATTAGCGTTGGAATGGACGTTGCGGGGCACCGAGATATCAAAAATCATCAGGGAGCGTTCTGCTATCAATACCCCACCCAGGTTGTGTTTGTCTAGCAGTGGATCATTGGAAGCCGTGCTGGTAAAGACGATCGAAGATTTGGCAATCACCGACAGCATTTCCTCCAGTGGCTGTAGTTTCAGTTCAATTTCGGGAAACATCTTGCGTAAGTCCTCGGCACGTTTAGCCGATCGATTCAACACCGTGACATCTTTTGCACCCTTAGAGATTAAGTGCTGCACCAGCAGGCGAGACATTTTACCAGCTCCGACGATGGCGATCGATTGCTCTGCCAAGCTGGCTACTTTCATTTGGGCTAGTTCGACGGCAGCGGAGCTAATCGAGACTGCGCCGGTGCCAATGCTGGTTTCGGTGCGAACGCGCTTACCGGCGGTGAGGGCTTGGCGAAAGAGTTTGTGCAGTATGGAGCCGATGCCGCCGTATTGTTGGCCGAGTTTGTGGGTGTTTTTGACTTGGGAGAGGATTTGGCCTTCGCCCAGGACGAGGCTGTCGAGTCCGGCGGCGACGCGCATCAGGTGCATGACTGCGTCGTCGTGGAGGAGCATAAACAGGTGATGACGTAGGTCTTCGATCGAGAGTTGGCCGTATTCAGTTAAGAATTGGCTGACTTCGCGGATGCCCATTTCAGCATCTTTGGAGACGAGGTAGATTTCTAGGCGGTTGCAGGTGCTGAGGATGGCGACTTCTTCGATGTGGGGGCAGCTTTGGAGAGTTTTGATGGCGGCTTCGATTTGGGGTTCGGGGATGCTGAGTTTTTCCCGAACTTCTACGGGGGCTGTTCTGTGGCTCAAACCGATCGCGGTAATGTTCATACTTGCTCCAATGCTATGCCAAAGGTTTTTTAATAAAAATTTATATATTGGGGGGTCGGGATGCCAACGGATGCGACCTCCAGAGTACCAGATGGGTGCCTGGGTTTGCCAAACGGCTTTCATTGTGGGGGTCAGAGGCTGGTTTTGTAAACTAGGCCGAGCACTATTTAACGATACTTAATGTTGTTGCTCGACTTCTATAACAATCTTAGATGCTGAGGTATAATGGAAGTCTATTCTGTTCTTAGTCTTATGAGCACATCTTCTACATATAGGATACTGCTGGAAAACACCGCTGAAGGAAAAGCTTTGGCGACTGTGTTGGAGTTACCAGAATGCCGAGTAATGGCTGACACTGTTGATAGCGCATTAGTCGAAGTGCAACAGCAGTTGAACAAACGCTTAGCCAAAACTGAGGTGGTTTCGGTGGAAATTTCTAATAATTCAATCCAGGTGGAGCACCCGATGTTGAAGTTTGCGGGAATTTTTAAAGATGACCCTGATTTTGCTGCTGTGGTATCTAGCCTTAAAAAGGAAAGAGCAATCACAGAAGCTAGAGACTAATGACTCTATCGATTCTAGATACTGAATTCTGCTTCATTATTTTTAGCTGGGAACCAATCACTGATCGATCGAGTAACTTCTGAGCTTCCAGGTGTTGTGACTACAATTATCACCGTGCAGGAGCTTTTTAATGGTTGGGCTGGTCGAATTAATGATCCAGCAGAGGTAAACAATTTGGTCAGGATCTATGGTAGGCTCTCGCAAACCACAGAATTTTTGAAGACAATGGTTGTCACAATCATTACAATTATTTAAACTCGCAGCATTATTATTGAGCCTCTGTTGTTCATTTTCTTGTAAAGAGTGCTTCTCTCCATCAGTTAAAGGAGTTGGCGGATCCCAGTTAGTATCAGAGGTGTCCTCTGAGGAGAGTGATATCAAATACTCCCTGCGTCTGGTTTGAATAATCCGGCTAGCCTCCTTGCACTCGGCAAATCGCAGCCGCGATTGCCGTAAAGCCAGCAGCAAACCCTCTTCTTGCACCTCTCTTTTTACATATTGCGAACAAGATTCTCCCTTATGGGGCGACAAATAACGCTGATAGCCTGTAATAGCCGCGATCGCCAAAGAATCGATAATTCCTGGCTTTAGAGTAGTG
Organism: Synechococcales cyanobacterium; assembly: GCA_043721015.1. Taxonomy (GTDB): domain Bacteria; phylum Cyanobacteriota; class Cyanobacteriia; order Cyanobacteriales; family Chamaesiphonaceae; genus JAAFHZ01. Next base: position 2,885 of record JAYSRP010000149.1, read on the forward strand.
ATCGCCTGGTTTCTGGGAGGAAAAATTGAGATTTGACGCATAATTCAAGAAAATATGATGTCTTCTGAACTTTAACTGATACATGCTGTTTTCGACGATTTTCGTCAAAATACCTCAACAGTCGATAGGGGCAAATAGACCATGGCCTATTTGTCCGCTCAATAACCAGATAATTGACCTGATGCAAAGCAGTTCGGTGATCACTCTCTGGAATCACTGGGGGCAGGTTAACATCTCGTTACAATAAGTAAACCGTCAGCAACAACTGCGGTGATCAGATCCCAAGAGGCTATGGCTATGACCGGCAACAATAATATTCGCATTGGTACATTATTTGGCATCCCTTTCTTTGTTAATCCTTCTTGGTTTTTGATCCTGGGATTGGTGACTTGGACTTATGGTAACGACCTGGCGCAGGATTTCCCTACTTTGTTGCCCGGTGTGCCGTTAGTTTTGGGGTTGGTTACAGGATTATTGCTGTTTTCTTCGGTGGTAGCCCATGAACTGGGACATAGCTGGGTCGCAATTAAACAAGGAATTCCCGTTCGATCGATCACCTTATTCTTATTCGGTGGCGTAGCAAGTATCGAAAAAGAACCTACTACTCCAGGGAATGCTTTTTGGGTATCGATCGCTGGCCCATTGGTGAGCTTTTTGCTCTGTGGACTACTAGTTGTTTTCAACAGCTTAGTAGCTTTGCCTGCGCCCCTCATGGCAATCTCTACGGTGTTAGCAATTATCAATCTTTCTTTAGGAGTGTTTAATCTAATTCCTGGTCTGCCTTTGGATGGTGGCAATATTTTAAAGGCGATCGTCTGGAAAATCACTGGTAGTCCCTATCAAGGTGTGAAGGTGGCAAGCTGGACTGGTCAGGCTTTTGGTGCCTTGGCCATTCTTTCTGGATTAATACCGTTACTAAATGGCAATCCTAATCGTTTGTGGAATATTTTAGTTGGTTGGTTCTTGATTCAAAATGCTCGCAGTGCCGGACAGTTTGCCAGGGTGCAGTCGCGCTTAGATGGTTTGGTGGTGATTGATGCGGTAAGTGCCAATAGCCCGATTATCTCAGCGGATGCCTCGCTGCGAGATTTTGTGGATTTGCGGACTTTGCATCCAGGAAATTGGCGGAAGTTTCTGGTGGTTGATGCTGCCAGTAAATTAGTTGGTGAAGTTACAGTAGATGTTCTGCAAAATATTTCCAGTGAGCTATGGGCTAGTAAGAAGGTGGGTGCAGTGATGGAGCCGATCGAGCCAACTACTATTATTGAGGCTGGTAGTTCTTTGATGGCGGCGATCGAGCAATTAGAAAAACACCAGTTGTCAGAGCTAACTGTGATTCAATCTGACGGCTCCTTGGTGGGCTTAGTAGAGAAGATGTCAATAATTGACCTTATTCAGCAACGCTCTAACGTAATCTCAGCCTAACCTGCTTTATAAATTCCCCTGACAAATTGACGTTGTTGGGGGTTCTTAATTAGAGATAATGTTTTTATCACTTACCATTAGCATCTATGAAAATCAAGTACCCTATTAATTTACATAAAGGTCTAACCACTCCAGCCGTCTTAGGCATGATGTTTGCCTATGGCAACTTTGGCACTGCGGCTTGGGTCTACCTGGCTTTGCATGGAACTTATGGATTGATGTGGTTGGTGAAAGATGTGGTGTTTCCCGATCGGCAGTGGGAAAATGAAATGCCGTTGGGGATAGGAATTAGTACGTTCTTTTTGCTGGGGACTTATTGGATTGCGCCATTTTTGCTGATTAGCAGCGGCTCTGAGCCATCGGCAGCGGTGATTGCTTTAGCGATTACCACCAACATTTTTGGAGTTTTACTACATTTTGGTAGTGATGCCCAAAAGCATTTTACTTTGAAGTATCGATCAGGCTTAATCACCGAGGGCTTCTTTGCCCGCTGTCGGAATCCTAACTACTTGGGCGAGATTTTAATTTATCTGGGGTTTGCAATTTTGGCGCAGCATTGGCTGCCGTTCGTAATCCTGGGCGTTTTCTTCGCGGGGGTTTTTGTGCCCAATATGCTCAAAAAAGATCGCTCTTTGTTACGGTATCCAGAATTCGCTGCTTACAAAAACAACTCAGGCTTGCTGATTCCTAAGTTGTTTGGGCACTCTGCATCAGCAGTAAACGAACAGGTTTTATAGTTCCATCCAGATCGATAACGTAGGGGCAGGTTTATCCGTTAACGTAGCAAAAATTGAAAATCATCAAATAAAAACCTGCCCTTCTACGGAATCGATCAATCTTGCGGTGTTCATCGATCGAATACTGGATTTATTGATTTTATTTGGGTTCGGCTGTGGTCAATTTGTGGGGTGGGCGGGTTTTTATTGTTTGATTTTGGATGGGATGTTTGTTTTTGGATAAACCCGCCCCTACAAATTGATCTATGATTTATTGCTGTGAATACGCTGGGATTTTATGACTCAAATAATTGAATTGGAAACCGATCGACAGTAAATTACGCGAGCATTGCCTCTATCGGCTCTCACAAAACAACTGGCTGCAACAGGTTGCGGATAAAAGCTTGTAGGGCTTGCCGCCCCAAAACTTCAGTGTTTGGCTCTGGTTTAGCGACTGCTTCTATCTGAAACAGCTCAGTCATCAAGGGCATTACCTCGGTATCTAAAGCTTCGCGGAATAATGCTGGGGGCAAAATTAGCTGGGGGGCTTCTCGCAGATCATGGAGCAGCCTTAGGTCGTAGTTCTCTTGCTCTGCCAATGCCAAAGGTCTCGCCCAGAGTCGATCGCGATCGGGGATCATTTGAATAACTTCGGCAAATAGCCGCAGGCTATCTAAATCGATGCAGATAATTTGGTTAGGGCAAAACAAGAGCAACACCTTCCTTTTATTTCTAAGGTTTACCCAAAAAATCTGCTTTGCCTAGCTCTACGCCAGAATGCCGCAAAATACCGTAGGCGGTGGTCACATGAAAATGGACGTTGGGCAAAATAAAGTAGAGCAAATAGGGCATTCCGGCAAATTTCATGGTTTCTTTGCCTACAGGTAAGGTGATTTCCTTTTCTTCGGAGCCATCGATTTGTTCTGGGGTGAACTGTTTGAGGTAATCGATCGTCTTTTCTAACCTTGCAATCAGCTCTGGGAAAGTAGTTTCGTTATCTTCCATGGCTGGAGCATCTACACCAGCCAGTCTAGCCACACCTCGGCGGGCAACATCTGAAGAAATTTGCACCTGCTTGCTGAGGGGCAACATATCGGGTGATAAGCGACTATTAATTAGCACGGTGGGATCAATTTTTTTAGCGGTAGCATGAGCATCGGCCTTGACTAAAATAGCTGCTAGGTTGCCTAAAGAGCGAATTAATCCCGGTAGCGAAGCTTGATACATCGAAATAGTCATAAGTAGATCCAAAATCTTTGAATAACAACATTGTAATTGCCCAGGCTACCAAAGTAAAAAAATGCCCTGATAAATTACCAGGGCGATCAAAAAACATCTTCGTTAGATCAATTTGTCAGCATTAAGCCGAAGACATTGACAGCATCACAATGCGGTCCATTAGCCAAGGAGCAATGTTTTGGCAGAAAACTGCTAAGTAGCTCTGCCAGCCCACCAAAATTTCTGTCTTGTCCTTGCGCAAACCATTGACTAAGGTTTTGGCAACTCGTTGGGGAGTCATGGCCATCACCCAGCGAAATTGTTTCAAATCCCGCACCATATCGGTATCAGTCAAAGTAGGCAAGAAGGTTACGACCCGAATGTTATCGGCGGCTAACTCGTTGCGCAGGGCTTGACTAAAGCCTAAGATGGCAAACTTAGTCGCAGAGTAAGTGGCCATCGTCGGCGCAGCTACCTTGCCCATGAGGCTAGAAACATTGACGATCGTGCCTTCTCTTTGGGAAACCATTCGCCTTGCTACACAGCGAGTCATGGCGTAGAGTCCCAGCAGGTTGAGAGAAATCTCTTCTTGTACTTCTGGGAAACGGGTTTGCAAGAATGGTTTTTGGTTGGCCACCCCGGCACAGTTCACCAAGATGTGAATTGGTCCATGATCTCGCCAGGTTTTGGCGATCGCGGTGTTGACTTCGATCGGCAAGGTTAAATCTAAGGGCACGACAATCACCTCAACGTAAGGATTGATGTGCCAAATTTCTCTGGAAAGATCAATGAGATTGTCTCGACTCCTAGCGACGGCAATTAGTCTCTTAATGCCGCTTTGAGCCAGTTCGATGGCGATCGCACGGCCAATACCCCGCGAAGCCCCAGTAACTAACACAGTTTTATTTTTAAGATCCATGATTCGACTCCCTATTTCTTCAAGTGAGGTTATCTGGTTATCTGTTTTCGGCATTGCAATCTAGCCCTATCCATTAAGTTAGGGTGACAAAAAGCATCAGCAGCTAGTCAGGAATACAGCGCATTTTGCTGCGATGTGTTCCTAAACAATCTAAGTAAAACAGATGCTCAGATACAACATAGTTGTGCAGTTGCGGAAAAATTAAAATGCAAGAGTTCAATCAATAGCCGAAACAAAGAAGTGATTGGAAAGAGCAATGCAGCATGTTTTATGCCTCCTTATAAGATTCAACGTATCCGGAAGAACCACTTGTAAAGATATCTTAACAAAGAAAACATACTTTGGCAAATTTTACCTATGATCCCCGCTACAACCCCTGCTGTGCAAAGATAAAAAAGTTTTTCACTAATCTAAAGAATACTAATCCCCCATAAACAAATAGTATGATTCAGCACATTTAATGCAATAATTACTGTTTTATTTATTGTATTGCAGATCACCAAGAGGTCTCGAATAAATTATCTCCTATTAATGAATGCTCGATCGGCTGTAAAACATATTTTATTCCCATTATTTTGAGGATGTAACTGTGATCCCCAAGATCTGCTGGGATTTAATCTTGCCAGAATTTAAACAATCACAACTCTAAATCGATCGAGCAACGGTTTTTTGCGGATGCCTGTCAGCTCGATGTAAATCGTCGTTATCAGTACCTGACTCTGCGCCAGGGGATTCGACTGGAGACGGAATGGTTGGCTTGGTGTGCAGAGGCGATCGCATCTTTACCCCCCCCCTTGCTAAAATTTGGTCAAGGATAACATTTGTTTCAGCCGATCGCCTTAGAGCCTCAGATGTTAGAGAATGACAGGCTAGCAATCATCATCAGATTTCGACATACCTCTCATGAACAGTCACCAAACACCCACCAAGCAAGGCTTATACGACCCGCAGTTTGAACATGATGCTTGCGGCGTAGGGTTCATCGTACATCAGAAAGGCCAGCAGACCCACTCGATCGTCGCCCAAGCCCTGACCATCTTAGTTAACCTTGACCACCGGGGAGCCTGCGGCTGCGAAACAAACACTGGAGACGGTGCCGGGATCTTGATGCAGGTGCCTGACAAATTCATGCAGAAGGTTGCCAAAGCTGAAGGGATCACCTTACCCGCCGCCGGAAAATACGGCATAGGTGCGATCTTCGCCTCCCCAGACCCTAGCCAGCGTGCTGCCAGCCGCCAAGCATTTGCCAAAGTTGTTGCTGCCGCCGGTCAGAAAGTCATAGGCTGGCGGGACGTACCTACTGATAATTCCTCGATCGGCCACACTGCCAAAGACAGCGAACCATTCATGCAGCAAGCCTTCATCCAGCGAGATCCGTCTCTAGCTGATGACCTGGCTTTTGAGCGAAAACTCTACATGATTCGCAAGCTCGCCCACAATGCGATCGTGCCCACCGGGATTGATACTAGCTGGTATATTTCCAGCATCTCTTGTCGCACCTTGGTTTACAAAGGAATGCTGATGCCTGAGCAGGTTGGGCAATATTTCCCCGAACTGCAAGACCCAGATATGGCAAGCGCCCTGGCCTTGGTGCATTCTCGCTTCAGCACCAACACCTTTCCAAGCTGGGAACGATCGCACCCCTATCGCTACATCGCCCACAACGGTGAAATCAATACCCTGCGCGGCAACATTAACTGGATGCAGGCACGACAATCAATGTTTGCCTCGGATCTATTTGGCGACGATATGGAAAAGATTCAGCCAGTGATTAACATCGATGGTAGTGACTCGCTGATTTTTGATAACGCCTTGGAATTATTGTCACTATCTGGTCGCTCCTTGCCCCACGCCATGATGATGATGGTGCCGGAGCCTTGGAACGCTCATGAATCGATGAGTGCCGAGAAAAAGGCTTTTTATGAATACCATTCTTGCTTAATGGAACCTTGGGATGGCCCCGCTTCGATCGCCTTCACCGATGGCACTATGATCGGCGCTTTGTTAGACCGCAATGGTCTGCGACCTTCTCGGTATTATGTGACCAAAGATGACTTGGTAATTATGGCCTCAGAAGCTGGAGTGCTGCCGATCGAACCCGAACGAGTTCTGCGCAAGGGTCGCATCCAACCCGGTGAAATGTTTGTAGTCGATACGGCCAAAGGACGCATTGTTACTGATAAAGAAATTAAAGACCAAATTGTGAATGAGCACCCTTATCGTCAGTGGCTCGATCAGCAGTTGGTGAAACTAGAACAGTTACCAGCGGCTGCCAATATTCCTAACGATAATAATGGAGATCTGATTCAACAGCAGATGGCCTTTGGTTATACCTTTGAAGAACTGCGGTTACTAATGGCTCCGATGGCACGGGATGGAGTAGAAGCTACTGGTTCGATGGGTACTGATACTCCTTTGGCAGTGTTGTCCGATCGACCCAAGCTGCTTTACGACTATTTCCAGCAGTTGTTTGCTCAGGTGACAAATCCACCGATCGATTCGATTAGAGAAGAGATTGTGACTTCGGCGTTAACTACAATTGGGTCGGAGCGCAATTTATTGAAGCCTGAGCCAGAGAGCTGTCATTTAATTGCTTTGAATTCACCGATTCTTAGCAATGCCGATTTAGCGAAGCTCAAGAATTTGCATCAGGCAGGCTTTAAATCGGTAACTATGCCAATTTTGTTTAACCCCAAAGAAGGCGTTAGTAACTTAGAAGCGCGGATGGCTCAAATTTGTCAACAGGCTGATCAGGCGATCGCGGATGGCGTGAGTATTCTGATTTTGAGCGATCGCGGCGTGAATCCAGAGCAAGCTCCTATTCCGGCACTGTTAGCAGTGGCTGGTCTACACCACCACTTAATCCGGCAAGGTACTCGTACCCGCGTGGGATTGGTCTTGGAATCTGGTGAACCCCGTGAAGTACACCACTTTGCGGTGCTGATTGGCTATGGTTGCGGGGCAATCAATCCCTATCTGGCTTTTGCAACTATCACCGACATGATCGAACAGAAGTTACTGCTAAATACCGATCCACAGACTGCTGTGAAAAACTATATTAAAGCTGCCACCAAGGGCGTAACAAAAATTGCTTCTAAGATTGGGATTTCTACAATTCAAAGCTATCGCGGTGCCCAAATTTTTGAAGCGATCGGCTTAAACTCATCGATCATCGATAAATACTTCACCCGCACTGCATCGCGGATTGCTGGTGCTGACATTGATGTCGTTACCCAAGAAGCCGTAGCTCGTCATAGTTATGGCTTCCCCGATCGGCCAGCCAAAGGCCAAACCCTGGCTGTCGGCGGTGATTATCAATGGCGCAAGGATGGTGAGTCACACCTATTTAACCCTGAAACCATTCATCTGTTACAAAAAGCAGTACGCTTGGGTGATTATGAGCTATATAAAAAATATGCGGCTTTGGTCAATCAACAAGACCAGGAACATTTTACTCTGCGCGGCTTGTTAGAATTTAAAGATTGTCAATCTATTCCGATCGAAGAAGTCGAGCCGATCGAAGCCATTCTAAAAAGATTCAAAACCGGCGCGATGAGCTATGGTTCGATCTCCCAAGAAGCCCATGAGGCACTGGCGATCGCCATGAATCGGATTGGTGGTAAATCCAACACTGGCGAAGGCGGTGAAGACCCTGAGCGCTACACTTGGACAAATGAGCGGGGGGATTCTAAAAATAGCGGCATCAAACAAGTTGCTTCTGGCCGGTTTGGCGTAACTAGTCTGTATCTTTCCCAAGCCCGAGAAATCCAGATTAAAATGGCACAGGGAGCTAAGCCTGGTGAAGGTGGTCAACTCCCCGGTAAGAAGGTCTACCCTTGGATTGCCAAAGTGCGCCACTCTACTCCTGGGGTGGGCTTGATTTCGCCACCGCCGCACCATGATATTTATTCGATCGAAGATCTTGCTGAGTTAATCCATGACCTAAAAAACGCCAATCGGGCAGCGCGAATTAATGTCAAGCTAGTATCAGAAGTCGGAGTAGGTACGATCGCCGCCGGGGTAGCTAAAGCCCACGCAGACGTAGTGCTAATTTCGGGGTTTGATGGTGGCACGGGTGCTTCGCCCCAGACCTCGATTAAACATGCTGGTTTGCCCTGGGAGTTAGGACTAGCCGAAACTCACCAAACCTTAGTTCTTAACAACCTGCGCAGCCGGATTGTAGTAGAAACTGATGGTCAGCTTAAAACCGGCAAGGATATTGCGATCGCCGCTCTACTTGGGGCTGAAGAATTTGGCTTCTCCACCGCACCCCTGGTAACTTTGGGCTGCATTATGATGCGAGTCTGTCACCTAAATACTTGCCCAGCCGGTATCGCTACCCAAGATCCCCAACTCCGCAAAACTTTTGTCGGCGATCCTGAGCATACGGTGAATTTTATGAAATTCATTGCGCAAGACATGCGCGAACTAATGGCACAGCTCGGTTTCCGTACTCTCAATGAGATGGTAGGACGCACTGATGTCTTGGAGGCTAATGCCGCGATTAATCATTGGAAAGCCAAGAATATCGATTTATCCAGTCTGCTCTATCAACCAGAGGCTGGGCCAGAAGTGGGTCGCTATTGCCAGATTCCGCAAGATCACGGTTTAGAGAAGTCTTTGGATATGACTACTTTATTGGAGCTGTGCAAGGGGGCGATCGAACATGGAGAAACAGTCACAGCAATACTGCCAATCAAAAACGTCAACCGTGCCGTGGGTACGATCTTAGGTAATGAAATCACCAAGCGCCATTGGCAAGGACTCCCCGCAGACACCGTCCATCTAAAGTTCCAAGGTAGCGCAGGTCAAAGCTTTGGAGCTTTTGTGCCACCGGGTGTAACCCTGGAGCTAGAGGGCGATGCTAATGACTACATTGGCAAGGGTCTGAGCGGCGGCCAAATAATTCTTTATCCTTCAGCGGCCTCTACGTTTGTTGCAGAAGAGAATGTGATTGTGGGCAATGTGGCGCTGTATGGTGCTACTAGCGGTGAGGTTTACATTAATGGCATGGCCGGGGAGCGCTTCTGTGTACGCAACTCTGGGGTGACTGCGGTGGTGGAATCGATCGGTGATCATGGCTGTGAGTATATGACTGGCGGCAAGGTGTTTATCTTGGGCAAAACCGGTCGCAATTTTGCAGCGGGCATGAGCGGTGGGGTGGCCTATGTACTAGATGAGCAGGGAGATTTTGCTTCTCGCTGTAATACTCAGATGGTGGGCTTAGAAACTCTCACTGATCCTTCAGAGATTGCCGAGGTGCGAGTAACGATTCAGAAACACGCTGACTATACGAAGAGTGCCAAGGCGCTACGACTGTTGGCGGACTGGGATGTGGTGGTGCCGAAGTTCGTGAAGGTGATGCCGCGTGATTATAAGCGGGTGTTGCAGGCAATTCAGAATGCCTTGTCTTCGGGGTTGAGTGGTGATGATGCCCTCAATGCAGCCTTTGAAGAAAATGCCCGCGATGTCGCGCGGATTGGTGGCAGCTAAGTAACGTTAACAAAACCTCTGCCAAATCTGGGAGAGGTTTTGTTTTCTGCTAACTTCATAAAATAAATTCTGAATAAATGAAGTCAATTGTATGAAAAATAACAAAGTTGAACTCGAAGAAAAAATTAAAGTAAAGTAATAAGCCGAGTGATAGTTACTTATAAAAAAGTAGCTATTTTTTTATAAGTTGAACTGATCTGATCATCACAGATCTTAACGCCCAATGAGTCGATTGAACTGATGCTCCCCAAAATTCATCTTCAGCATTCGCTCTGGTCGATCATGCCTTCCAGGATCTTGATTTTGGTACATTCTGGTTTTTTGCTTAGGGATGCTGATTTTGGCGAAGGTAATGAAGCGAGTGTCATAATCTGTCAAAAAATCTGCTTTTTTCCAGAATAGTTGGCCAATTTTTTGACAGTAGAATAGAAAACACTCAGCTCCATTCATTTGCTCGATAATGTTGCCTCTGGCTGATGTTGTAGTTGTAGCTTTTAACTCAATATAGACAATTACTTTCTTTTTCTCTGTGTTGATTATAATTGCATAGTCTGACCTTTTACATTCTCCATTTTCGCCTTTAAAAACTGCTCCTGGAGATGTGAATTTGTCGCTTTTGATGGCAATTACCTCATAGTCTTCGGGCATATCTCGGATGATCACTTTGTAATCTAAGCCGGTTTCGCTGAGAATAAGCTGATTCTTTTGGCTGTTTTTCTTTTGTAGCGGTTCGATCGCCGAGTCTTTGAACATTTCCCGCAGGATTTCGATGTCTGTTTTCATTCTTCGCCCCAGACTATGGCTTCTTGAATACGGTTCATGTCTTCGATCGTGGTGTCGAAGCTGCGGGCTTCGATGCCCATTTCTGGATCGATGTTCGCTGGGACTAGGGTAGAGTTTTCGGCAATATACACTTTGATGCGTTCTGCGGATATTAATTCTTCTGGTCTGTAGCCCTCTTCCTCAGTGATTTTTTTGAGATGTGGTTTGTCATGGTTGAGCATGATTAGGGTGTTAAGTTCTTTAATTATATAGTCACTGTGGGTAGTGATAAAAACTTTGATGCCAATATTTACAAGTCTAGCAAGTAGCCTGGCAATTCTTCTTTGATTTTCCGGGTGCAAGTTGAGTTCTGGCTCGTCTATAACTAGTAAACTTCCCGGCTCTGCAATGTTTCTAAGATAAAATCCAAGATCTAGCAAAGATCGAACAGTGCTAGAGCTTTCATATATGGACAATCGCACATTTGAATTTTCTTTGGGAGCATAATATATTTCATCATGTTCATCAAAATGATATTCTCCACCTATAATGTCAGCAAAGTCATCTAGAATATTTGAATGATTTTTCATAATAAAACTAGTGTTTTTATATCTCCTGCCAATCGTTCGACTGAAATCTAGGCCAAATTGAATTGGTAATGGGTAGTCTTGATATCTACTCTGAAAAAGACTTAGCTGTTGCACAGAGTTGCGAGCTTTTGACATCCTATCTAATAATGTGCTTCTTGCTGAATCAATCTCTTTCCTGAAGATAGACACTCCCGTTCTCTCAACACTAGCTATGAATACGGTAGGGAAGTATCTTGCAAATAGAATATCTTCAATGCTTTTAGAAATTAGTGAAAGACAGAAATTAGCCATGTCAGGAACATGCCACACGGCCAACAAATTGACATTAATATTTAAACTCCCTTGCTTTTTTGTGATTTCAATAGTTCCGGGTATATCATAGTAGTATGAATCCGTGAAATCTTCATAAACAAATGATTTCCAATACTCGATGTCTTTTGGAACGACAATAATGTTGAATTTAGCTTCCTTTAAAGCCTGTGGAGAAGTGGCGAAAAAATCACTTATTCTGTTACTGTACTTTTCGCAAGCACTGTTGATGATTTCCTGGGATTGATTAATATATTTCTCTATGTTTATAGAATCTCCTCCATTATGTTGAAGCGAGAGAATTACAGAATCATCGATGTCAATAGTAACCATTTCTCGCCAAGTATGCAGAAATCCAAACAGTGCATAAGTAGCATAAGTTTTGCCGGTATTATTATCACCACAAATTATAGTGAAATCTGCAACTTCAAACTCAGCTTCTTTTAGTGGTCCTAAGTTTTTGATTTGGATTTTCATGGTTTGGTGAGATTTAGTGTTCTTGGGGTAGCTTCGATCGATGTCAGAACATAATTGTGGCAGAAGGTTAGAGCAAGCGTGATTTCCTGCTATTTTATCCTGGTTTAAGTTTTTACTCAATTTTCTTGGCGAAGTAGATGTGGTGCGGCTAACATAGAAATGTCAGTGAAACGGTAGCTCGATGAATGTTGTACGCCTGGAATTGAAGCAAATTGCTAGCGCCAAAGCCGATCGACAGTTGGCAGAGCTGCGTTATTGGTTGCCCGGTCAGACTCAGTACAAATCTCGGAAGCTAGAGTTAGCCGAGATTGCTGAGCTTTATGATTTTATCGATCAAGACTTTACTACTCGCAGCATTAACCTATTGCCGCTTGGCAGGCGATT
>JAYSRP010000150.1:0-6008 GCA_043721015.1 Synechococcales cyanobacterium
CGGTAGGACAAGGCTTTCAGCCTCTTCGATTTACCTGCCTAGTAACGGTGGAATGCGGGTTTCAGCGAGATAGTTGTAAATCTGTCCGGAGTATTGATAAAAACTCCTTATAAAATCGGGCTAGACTCATACCGGGTTTTTTGCCAAAACCGTAGCCAAAATCTGGAGCGCCGTTTGAATTTGGTCGGCATCGATCACTAGTGGTGGACAAAAACGAATGGCAGCTTTGCCGCAGCCCAGCAGCAGCAATCCATGATAGAAAGACTGTTCTACAATTGCATCACGACGCTTAGTAGAAAGCTGTCCCTCTCGATCCAGAACATCTATGCCCACCATTAATCCCTTGCCGCGCGGCGTAGAAAGACTATGTAACTGATCTCCTAACTGCCTTAAGCCTTCCTGTAGTTCTGCTCCCCGCAGCAGGGCATTGTCCATCAATCCTTCTTGTAGTAAATCTAAGGTGACGTTGGCTGCTGCACAAGCCACTGGGTTGCCGCCAAAAGTAGTGGCATGGGCACCGGGCGGCCAGGTCATGATCTCTGGACGAGCCAGAAATGCCCCCAGTGGCAAGCCACTGGCGATACCTTTAGCAATAGTGATAATATCGGGCTGCACGTGCCAATGCTCGATCGCAAATAGCTTGCCGGTGCGACCCATTCCAGATTGCACTTCATCGATCACCATTAGAATGCCATGCCGATCGCAAATTTGGCGAATGCGTGCCAAAAAGCCATCTTCAGGGACAATATAACCACCTTCGCCTTGAATGGCTTCTACCACAATCGCGGCAACTTCGGAGGGCGGAACTACAGTGGAGAACAGCGATGTTTCTAAATAGTCTAATCCAGCATGACTATAGGGAATATGGGTGATTCCGGGCACCAGCGGGCTAAAACCTTGGCATTGCACAGCCTTCGATCCGGTCAGAGACATGGCTCCATAGGTGCGCCCGTGAAAAGCTCCCAGGAAAGAAATAATTCGTGATCGTCCAGTGGCATATCGCGCCAGTTTCAAAGCACCATCTAAAGATTCTGCGCCAGAATTCGAGAAAAAAACTTTGGCGCGAATGCCCTGTTCATTTAAGGGAAAAGGAACCAACTGCGCCAATCGTTCAGCCAGCTCTACCATCGGTTCATAGTAAAAGTCAGTACCAGACATATGGATAAGCTGGCTAGACTGGGCTTGAATAGCCGCAACAACTCTTGGATGACAATGCCCCGTATTGGCAACAGCAATGCCCGCTGTTAGATCCAGAAAAACGTTGCCGTCCACGTCTTCAATCATGCAGCCCTGACCTCTAGCGACCACTAGGGGATAGCCACGGGTATAAGAAGGAGAAGTAACCGCCTGATCGCGCGCAATGAGAGTAGCAGCCTTTGGTCCAGGCAGGTCGGCTTGGAGTTTAGGAATACGGGGTAAGGAAAAAATTGCTTTTTCCATGGATGATGCCTCCGATTGGTCAACTATCCTTCTCTTAGTGTAGCAATTGCACTATGTTCAGTCACTAAAACTACATATTTAGCGATTATCAATTTGTGCGCGCTGTAACTTGCCAGAAAAATCAATATAAACGCTCTTCCAGTCCGAGAAAACATCCAATGCCGCATTCCCAGCCTCCCGATGTCCGTTACCAGTTTGCTTCACCCCGCCAAAAGGTAGATGCACCTCAGCTCCAATCGTTGGGCCATTAATATAGGTAATACCCGCTTCGATATCGCGCATCGCCTGAAAAGCCCGGTTAATATCCTGAGTATAAACCGAAGACGATAGCCCATAGGAAGTGTCATTGAGAATCTCGATCGCCTCTTCAAAAGAGGTAACTTCCATCAGCGCTACAACCGGACCAAAGATCTCCTCCCTGGCTACCCGCATAGTCGGAGTCACCCCATCTAAAATGGTCGGCTGAAAAAAGCAGCCCTGCTCTTTGTTATCGATCGATGCCCCGCCAATCAAAACCTGGACACCCTCATTCCGGGCAATGTCGATATAAGCTTTGACTCGTTCTAGCTGTGCCGGATTGACTAAAGGGCCAATGTCAGTAGTTGGTTCAATGCCAGCACCGATCTTTAATTTTTTTGTCCGCTCTAACAATCGTGCCGTAAATTCAGCCTTAATGTCGCTATGTAACAAAAGGCGACTGGTGGCAGTGCAACGTTGTCCAGTCGTGCCAAAAGCACCCCATAGTGCGCCCTCCAGTGCCAGCTCTAGGTTGGCATCTTCCATCACAATTTGGGCATTTTTGCCCCCTAGCTCCAAACATAACCGCTTGTGGGTGCGTCCACAAATTTCGGCCACCTTCGCCCCGGTGGCCGAAGAACCGGTCAGAGAAATCAGATCAACGCCGGGATGTTCGGCCAAGGCGGAGCCAATAATCTCGCCAGAACCCTGAAGAAGGTTCACCACACCGGGTGGAAATTCAGCGGCAGCAAAGACTTCAAACAGCACTGAGACACAGGCCGGGGTGTCTCTAGCGGGCTTCAAGATGATAGTATTGCCACAGACTAGAGCGGGCAGCGACTTCCAACAGGGGATCGCCACCGGAAAGTTCCAGGGCGTAATTAGAGCACAAACCCCGATCGGCATCCGCACGGTCATAGCAAACTTATTGCTCAACTCAGACGGCATGGTTTGGCCAAATAACCGCCGACCTTCGCCAGCGTAGTAAAAGGCACAATCAATTCCTTCTTGCACATCGCCCCGAGCTTCGGCGATCGGTTTGCCCATTTCTCGACTCATGAGCATCGCTAATTCTTCTTTACGCTGCTGCAATAATTCCCCGACCCGAAATAGTTTCTCGGCTCGCACCGGGGCGGGCACCAGTCGCCAGTGCCGATAGGCTTCCCGAGCAGCCTGGACTGCCAAGTCTACGTCTGTTCGATCGGAGTTGGTGGCGATCGCTACAATCTCGTTCCATTGAGCTGGATTACGGCTTTCGATCTGTCCGCCGTTACTGGCGGCTTGCCATTTGCCGTCGATATAATTGAGACAGGAAATAGGTTGGTTCGTCATGCTTTCCTCTGGCAAGTTGGCCTGATACTATCATAACGAATCTGATAACATAAGTGCGACAACTCAGCTTAACTCCAAAGAGATTACACTCTATATCGATCAACATCTTCTTCAGATCTTTGATATTTCATGATATCGCTAGCGATATCATGAAATATATTATTACCAACTATTCTGAGAAAGAGATATTCCGAAACTTTTGATAGCTACTCACCCAAAATTAGCTTTTTTATTCGAATCAATTCTTCTCTGAAAAGCCGCCAAATTGATAAGACAATTAAAAAGGCATTAGAAATAATTATCACCAATTGCCAAGGACTCCATAGTTTAAATTGCGGATTAGCTTCCAAGAGCTTTTGCAATTCGATATTTGCGGCAGGTTGAAAATTCACAACATACTGTTTCTTTCGCAATACGGTAGACAAACTTGATCCCAATTCTTCAACGATATTTTGTGGTGGAATTCTCAACCTTTCCTTTGAATCAAAAGGAACAAAACTCATCATTAAGACTGTCTGAGATCTTTCATCTGATTCATGTCTTCCATGCCACATAGTTGGTGAAAATAACCAGATATCTCCTTTTTTTCCTTTCAAAGCTTTAAGATAAGGCAGGATATATTTTGGTTTAACAAATGGAAAGGAGTTAATTACTCTTGGCCAATCATTTGAGCCGGGAAGAATCACAGTACTGCCTGCTGAAGAAGGCACATCATCCAACAAGATCTGTAAAGTTGTTTGACCAGGACGATCTTGATGCATTCGCAAGCAATTCGAGAAAGAATTTGCCTGACGTATTTGAATCAACCATAACTTATAGTTTGACCCAAGGGTTTCTGCTAGGATTTTTTCAATAGCAGGTATCGTGATGACAGACTCTATTGCTTGATCCAACTGAGGTGATTGGCCTAAAAAATTTTGCCTGATCACAATCCCTTGGTGATTTGTAAATAAAATATCTTGCCAAACGTCTTGTTCAAGAATTCTTAAAGCTGCTTGGCAAGTTTGTAATTTGCCTTTCAACAAAATTTTAGATTCGTTTTCAAGAATCTTAATTATTTTATGATCAAGTAGATATGGTAGCTTGACACAACCAGACTTCACATATTCCATAGGCACCCCCTAAACAAGCCACCTTGCTCCTTTATGATTTCAGGCTTTATAACAAACGAAAAGAGCAACAATACTTTAGCTTAAAATAATGTATCACAAAGTGAGACATATTGCAAAAATCATAAAACAGGTGCATAAAAGTAAGCTAAAGAAAGCTTAGCATTTGGTGTATTTTCAAACCGTGATGCTAGCAAAAATCTTGATAAAATCATTGGGTATTGATACTCTGAATCACCATGGAAGTTTCATGAAAACAATCAGATACTATGACTGGATCAGATAATTAGTGAGTAGTGCTTTGACCTCGCACAAGGCTCACTAATTATTTGATTCACTGAAATCCGGCCGTTAAATCAGCTTTGGCTTGCTGTAAAGCCGCAGTCACTTGGCTAGGATCTTTGCCACCGGCTTGAGCTAAATTAGGACGACCACCACCACCACCACCGCAGATCTTGGCGATCGAACCAATGAACTTACCAGCCTGTAGACCTTTATCGTTGACCTCTTTACTAAAAGCTGCCACCAAATTCACTTTATCTGGTGCAGGCACCGAGGCTAACACCACTGCCCCCGCTCCCAACTTTTGCAGTAAGCGTTCAGCCGCAGTTTGCAAAGCCGTCCCATCCACATTACCAAGTTCGGCCACTATCACAGCATAGTTACCAATTTTTTCGGCAGTAGTTAGAAGCTGTTCAGATTTCAAGATAGCCAAGTCGCCTTGAGCCTGAGTCAACTGTTTAATGTTGGCTTTGAGTTCTTCTTGCAGAGCAGTAACCCGATCGACAATTTCATCGGGCTTGGCCTTAAACCGATCGCCCAATTCCTTCACCACCGTTTCTCGCACATTCAGATAATCCAAAATCGCGGCACCAGCTACCGCCTCAATGCGGCGGATGCCAGCAGCTACCCCGGCTTCGGAGATGATTTTGAAAGCACCGATTTCGGCGGTGTTATCTACATGAATGCCACCGCAGAGTTCCATCGAAACTCCACCGAAATCTACCACCCGCACTTCGGCACCATATTTTTCACCGAACATTGCTACCGCACCTTTGGCTTTAGCGGCATCGATCGGCATCACCGCCACTTCTGCCCCATGGGCAGCGGCTACCCAGGTATTCACTAAATCTTCGACGGCTTGGACTTCTTTGCTGGTCAATGGTCGGGGACAGTTGAAATCGAAGCGCAGTCGATCGAAGTCCACCAAAGATCCTGCCTGAGAAATCTCGGGGTCTACTACTTGTTTGAGAGCAGCTTGCAGTAAGTGGGTAGCGCTGTGGTTGGCTTGGGCGCGGCGGCGATAGTTGCCGTCTACCTGGGCATTTACTTGGTCGCCTTGGCGGAGGCTGCCGCGAATTATGGTGCCGAAGTGGACAAAGAAATCGGATTCTTTTTGCACATCTTCGATTTGGACTAACAGATCTTCGCCCGTCAGGAATCCTCGATCGCCTACCTGACCACCAGATTCAGCATAGAAAGACGTAGCATCTAATAAAATCTGGACTTTGCTGCCAGCTTCTGCTTCTTCGCTGATGGCACCAGCAACTACAATGCCAGCGACAATAGCAGGATGTTGGATTCGATCGTATCCCAAGAATTTTGTAGGTTTAAGGTTTTTAGCAAGCTCTTCGATCGCTCCTTTCACGGTTAAATCAATTTCCTGTACAGCACTTCGCCCTGCATCGATTTGTTCCTGCATAGCAACTTTATAACCAGCCTCATCTACCGTCAGTCTTTGCTCTTCGGCGACTTCTTGAGTCAATTCCAGCGGAAACCCAAATGTATCATAGAGCTTAAAAGCATCAGCACCAGGAATCACTGTTTGCTGCTGCGATTTGACTGTAGTGATTACTTCGGCCAATAGTTTTTCGCCGCGCTCCAAAGTTT
>JAYSRP010000151.1:0-6007 GCA_043721015.1 Synechococcales cyanobacterium
CACATTTGGGGCAACGTTTATCTATGCTAATTTTGGTTAACTTAAACCAGTTTTCTTTGTTAAATACTCCAAAAGTCATGGTAGATTATTAATCCTTAATGATTATTTGGCACAATCTAAAGCGCGCTTGATTTCTCAAGAAATAAATGATAGCAAATCTGGCTAAAGTAAGCTGTATCAGGCATTACATTATCTTGCGAGAAATAAACTTGTGTCGGGCATATTATAAAAAATTAAAAGGAAAGTTCTACCACCATGCAGCATCACTGGTTTTCTGATCGGATTTCTTTAGGTCTTTTAGTAGCTTGCTCTCCTAGCCTGGTTTTAATTAGTGTCTTCCTTGTAGCTCCCTCCGCCCAAGCAGCATCATCGATAGAAGTAGCCAAAATTGCCAAATCAGTGACCGTCAATATTGAGTCTGTCGATTCTCCTGGCTCCGGGGTGATTATCCAAAAAAATAACAACACTTACATCATCGTCACTGCTGCACATGTACTGCGCAATCCCAAAAGTGCTTTTATGCTCGTTACTTCTGACGGTAATAGTTATAAATTAACCAACATCAAAACCACTCCCGGCACAGATCTGGCGATCGCCAAATTTCAGAGTACTACTAACTATCCGGTGGCCAAAATGGGAGATTCGGCTCGATCGCCAGAAGGTTCCACGGTATATGTTGCGGGTTTTCCGCTGGCGACTCAGGCTATTAGTTCTTCAATTTACAATTTTACCGAAGGTAAAGTAACTGCTAATGCCAACCGGCCCTTAGCCGAAGGCTATTCTTTGGTCTATAGCAACAACACTCTCCCTGGCATGAGCGGCGGGCCAGTTTTTAATGATGCTGGTGAGCTAATTGCAATTCATGGCCGGGGTGACACCCAAGAAAGTAGTGAAGTGTCGAACATCAATCAAAATGTGCGCATTAAGACCGGCTTTAATTTAGGCATTACTACTTCTACTTTTTTAAAGTTAGCCAGTAATTGGGGGTTCAATTCGTCAGATAAAGTGGTGATTGTTAGCCGACCAAATACACCAAAAGCCGATGATTTTTTCTTACAAGGAGTCAACTTATTTCGCCAGGGTAGATGGTCTGGCACGATCGAGCTAATGGATAAGGCAATTAAAAAAGATCGGAACTATTTACGAGCATATCTGGCGAGAGGCGCGGCTAATTTTATGCAAAACCGGATAGGGGCAGCAATGGATGACACTGATCAGGCATTGAAAATTTTTCCGAACTATGCTACGGCACACGCTAGCAAGTGTTTTTTCTTGAATGAGTTTAAAAACTATGGACAGGCGATCGGTCATTGTAATCGGGCGATCGAACTGGCTCCAAAGTCGGCAATTGCCTACAGTATTAGAGGTGCCGTGAAAATCTCTTTGCAAGATTTAGGTAGTGCGGAAGGCGATTTGCTGCGATCGATCGAAATAGATCCGAACTCTTACTATGCCTATAGTAATCTGAGTGCAGTTTATGGAAAACGTAAAATTCCTCAAGTTGCCATCCGCTATGCTCGGCAAGCATTGTCATTGAACCCCAATTCAGCAGCGGTGCGGGTGCAATATGCTGAGGCATTGGTGGGTGAACAACAATACAATATGGCCATCTCGGAGGTTAATCGAGCAATTAATATCAATCCGTTTATTAGCGGTGCCTATCGGGTGAGAGGTCTGGCTTATTTAGGTTTGGGTAATATAGCCCAAGCTCAGAGAGACGAAGATTTTGCAAAATCCACAGCTTTCTCTAGCCCTCAGGGTTCGATCGAAGACCTCAGTTTCTTGAGCCAGTAGTGGCCACTATTGTTGATTTACTGGAATAAAATTTCCGATCCAATGGCGCAAGTATACATCTGCTTTTACACATTGGTTTGGGCAGATTCCAATTCCCCCAGTGGGCAGATCAATATCAACGTAGGGGCAGGTTTATCCAAAAACAAAGCGTAGCAACAAAATCTCCCAATAAAAACCTGCCCACCCCACCAGCAAATAACTGCCCACCATCATCACACCAACCCACGCCCAGTTTCACTGATACCACAGACGATCGAAGATTCTCATAAATTGTACTTTGCTGAGCGATTTTGTTATTGCCAATGATCATTGGGTGTGGATGATTTCGATCGATCAGGAAATCTGTTGATCGATTATCTCTTTGTCAGCGGAATTGACGTGCGGTGGTTGACTGGTGAGGTGGGCGGGTTTTTATTGATAGATTTTGTAGGTATTGGGGATTTTGGATAAACCCGCCCCTACGTTGATTTTGGCTGGTCACACCGCTTTTGATTTATTTCTTGATCGCTTCGGCAATAATTAAATTTCATTGGGTAATGCGGCTTAATCGCAAAGAAATTAATATTTTGTCGAGGCCAGAGCTTTCTCTAACTCTCAGGGTTTGATAGCTTTGCTGTTGTCCGTGTCGAAACGTAAGGAATTGCAGCGATCGAACAGTTATCTGACAACCCGCCTGCTATTATGTGTTAATTCTTCGTCAGAATTTTAAAAAATCGCTAATTAAAACAGGAGGGTTCATCGTGACCAAAACTAAAATTGCTAATGCCTCAGATATCAGCGCCAGCGGCGTAACCAAAGTTTCTGCCAACGGCAAAGCCTTGATCGTCAGTCAAAAAGACGGCAAATATTGCGCGATCGCCAACAAATGCCCGCACCTGGGCTTGCCCTTAGCCAAAGGCAAAGTAGCAGACGGCAATATTACCTGCCCTTTCCATGGCTCAAAATTTGATCTTTGCACCGGCAAAAACGTTGTCTGGGTAGACTCAGTAATGGGAATGGCCGCGCCAAGCTGGGCAACCAACATTATCAAAGCGGGTAAACCACCTACCGATGTTGATAGCTTTGCGGTTAGCCAAGAAGGCCAAGAACTGTTTGTCGAAATCTAAAAGATTAAGGCAGTGAAGCTTTGATATACGGTGAATTCAGACTCCGGCACAAAAGCTGCTGCTAGAAGTCGGGTATTCTAATGTATATTAAAGCTTTTCTGCTGTCTGTCAGCTCTGCGCCTCCCTTATGAATGCCACCCTAGCCAGCCCACCGCTCCAAACCAGCGACATGACTCCCTATATTTTGGGGCGGTTGCCAGATATCCCCCTTGATAAAGTGGGCTGTCCTCGCCGTGCCAAACTAGAAATAGATTTGCTGCTATTGGCGATCGAGTCCCTTGAACTAGGCGGTGCCGAGCAGGTATTAGCAATGGCCAAAGAGCTGGGGCTAGACAGCGTGATTAAAAATCGCTTGTCTCTCTGGCGAATGCGATCGACTAATCCCCTGCGCCGTGCCCACAGTCGGCGGCTTTTGGGGATGAACGAAGCCAAAGCCTTAACCATTGTGGCTTGCCAGTTGTCTCGCCGCTATACGGTGACAATTCGGCAGCTATTGACCGAGCAGCAAATGCTCAGCGGCAAGTCCTTGCCGCCAGAATGTAACTTCCGCCTCTCCGAATATTTAGACCTGTTTCGATCGCACTTTCGCAGCCGCATGAATCCCCGGCGATCGATGGTTGTGACCTATGCTGATAATGATAAATTAAATGAGCTGGCGATCGATTTGCTTAGCAAGTTGTTATTTTGTACTGGCACTGCCGGTATGGAAAGGTTTTGGGTGAGTTTATTTGATGGGGAGTTGAAGTAACCATGAGTATCAGAAGACAATATAGCCTGCCGAACTGCACGCTAATTTTAGACGGCATCAGCGATGGTTCTAGGTCTAACGAAGTACGACCTCTGATGTCTACCTTGGTGAATGCTGAGTGTCATATCTCTGGCCAAAAGAAGCCCTTGAGTGGCGGGATGGAGTTCTTTCAGCAGCTCATAACTGCCGTGAGCAACTATACCCAAGAATTGCTCAGTAAGGTGGTGAATGCTCCTACCGCACAGCAGGTGGGTAAAGTGCGCCTCGAAAAAGGCCAAGAACACCGCTTAATTGCCCAGTCTGAACAGGGCGATGTAGATTGGCAGCTCAGCACCGTGCAGTTGTTTGATTTAACCGAGGCGATCGATCAGTTTTTGGCTGATGGCTCGACGCTGCCTACTTTGCTCGTAGGGATTCAGCCCGCTCCTCGCGCTGCTAAGGGTGTCATTTCAGCTCAGGCTGCTCCGATCGGCCTTGGTTTATCTGGTTTAGCAGCCACTGCTTTGGCCTTTTATTTGGTGCCTTCTCCGGCCAGAATTACCCTTCCAGCTCCAGCGGCAAACACCGCTCCTGTGAGTAAAACATCAGATAAGCCTATTAATAAACCTTCAACTCCAGCAGCTAGCCCAGTCAGTGCCAAGCAAAGCATTCCTGTGACCAGTCCTGTTGCTAGTCCCTCCACTAGCTCAGTGAGTACTCCATCGGCAAGCGCGAGTCCAACTAATAGCCCTAGTCCTGCTGCAAGCAAGAAACCAGTGGAGCGATCGGCTGTGGAATCTCAGGCAAATGAGAATCCGACCCAGGTGGCCTTTATTGAGCGCAAGCTGCGCCGTGAAATCAGTCAAAAGTGGGAAGACCGCAAAGGAATTTCTAATAAGTTAGATTACACCTTGACTGCTGATGAGGAAGGTAAAATCGTCAGCTATCTACCAAAAAATTCGGTGGCTGAAAGCAATAAAGATATAATCCCGTTGTCAAAAATGGTGCCCGCCGCTGCTGAAACATCTGAAGCAAGTGAATCTCCGGCCAAAAAGACCGCTGATTTTAGTGTGAGCTTTACTCCTAATGGAGCGATCGAAATTAGACGCGACAAATCATTGCCAGGTAACATAACTGATGGGAAGCCGCTTGCTGATGCCGATCGAGTAAAAAGCCTAGCCAAAGATCTAGAAGGTAAAGTGAAGCTGGCTACTGCTCCAACTTTTAAAAATGAATTGACCTATCGAGTAGCTGCTGACGAAAGTGGTGAAATCGTGGATTACGCTCCCCTAAACGGGGCTGCTTTTGATCACGAAAAAGAAACTCCGCTGCCAGCCGTTACTAAATATGATGCAGAAGCGGCCTCTGGAACCAAGCCTCTGGCGCAATACACTGTGGTCTATCGCCCCGATGGCAAGATAGATATCAAGCCGCGCAAGTAATAGGTGCGGTGGCGATCGATATATTAGCGAAACAGTCAGAGAAAATCAGTCATCTTGATTCTCTGGCTGCTGTGCGATGGCTAGATTCTCCATTAGAATGGGACTAGTAAGCACAATTAACTATCTCGCCCATGTCCATTCTGGCTGCCATTGCTGTTCTCGCTGTTCTGATCTTTGTCCATGAGCTAGGCCATTTTATGGCTGCCAGACTGCAAGGAATTTACGCTAATAAGTTTTCGATCGGCTTTGGCCCCATTTTGTGGAAGTACCAGGGCGAGCAGACCGAATATGCCCTGCGCGCTTTGCCTCTAGGCGGCTTTGTCGGTTTCCCCGATGACGACCCCGAAAGCAGCATTCCGCCAGAAGACCCCAATTTGCTCAGCAATCGGCCAATTTTAGACCGGGCGATCGTGATTAGCGCTGGGGTGATTGCTAACTTATTATTTGCGTACTTTTTGTTAGTGACCCAAGTCGGCTTCATCGGCACTCCTAGCCTCAATTATCAGCCCGGAGTGGTGGTTAATGATATTGCTGCTAGCCTGAGCAGCGCTGCTGCTAAAGCTGGCCTAAAACCCAATGATGTGGTGATGTCGGTGGGTGGCGTAGAGCTGGCGGCGAAAGCCACAGCGATCAATGAGTTGATGGATAGCATTCAGACTCACGTTGGTCAGAATTTGAATTTGAAGGTGCAGCGAGGCAGCGAATTGCTGTCGATCGATGTAATCCCCGAAGGCGGCACTACTGGTAAAGGCCAAATTGGAGTGAAGCTAGCACCAAATGCGATCGTGGTGCGATCAAAGGCGACTGGAGTTGTCGATGCTTTCAGCAAAGGCGCACAGGAATTCGAGAAGGTCGTTATCTTAACTGTCAAAGGCTTAACCCAGATTGTCACCAACTTTGGCGAAGTTGCTGGTCAGGTTGCCGGTCCGATTAAGATT
>JAYSRP010000152.1:0-15079 GCA_043721015.1 Synechococcales cyanobacterium
CATGAAAAATAAAACCTGTCTGATTTTTTACCCCATTGCTGGACAGGGCAACCCTGAAGAAGATCTCGAACTAATAAAATCTTTATTAGAACCAGCAATCACTTTAGATGTGGTGATGACTACTGCCGAAACTGATATTGGTCAGTTGGCGAAAACAGCGATCGATCAAGGGGCAGAATCGATCATTGCTGCGGGGGGTGATGGAACATTATCGGCGGTAGCTGCTGCTTTGGTGAGCACCAACATTCCTCTCGGCGTAATTTCGCGCGGCACCGCCAACGCTTTTGCCAATGCCTTAAGGCTGCCCACTACTATCCCTGCTGCTTGTGAGGCCATATTGGCCGGTGCCACTCAAGTTGTAGATATGGCTCTTTGTAATGGTTTGCCAATGGTATTACTTGCCGGGGTTGGGTTTGAAGCCGAGACAGTAGCGTTAGCCGATCGGGAGTCTAAAAATCGTTTTGGGATGCTGGCTTACGTTTTGGCCGGACTCAGTCAACTCCAAAACTTTGAGCAGTTTGAAGCTGAAATTGAGACAGAAGATAAAATTATCACGGTTTTAGCAGCGGCAATCACTATTGCAAATGCCGCTCCGGCTAGTTCTATTTTGGCGCAGGGTTCGGCAGGGGTTATTTTCGATGATGGCCTACTAGATTTAACAATTTTGTCTCCGGCTAATCCACTGAGTGCGATCGCCACTTCCTACGATTTGTTGAGTTCGACTCTGCGCGGTACCGCATCGCAACGAGAAGATGTGGGCTTTTTGCGCTCTAAGCGCTTTAAAATAACCACCAAACCTCCCCAGAAAGTAGTTTTAGATGGTGAGTTAATTGGAACAACTCCGATCGAAGTAGAGTGTATCCCCGGCGGCCTGACAATTTTCGCTCCTCAAACAGCAGAGCTGCAACCAGTAGAGCATTTGGATGGATTGCCAAATTTAAAAATAGAAATGAAGGATTAATCAGATTTTCATCTTTTTTGTTACTCCTTGAACTTCTACCTTTAGAGAGAGAAATCAAAATCAAAAGTTACTCCTTTTAATAGAAGGCTTCTAGAGATGCGATCAGATAATATTGTGTCCGTAGAGACCCACTCAACAATCTAAAAAGTACAATGCCTAATAAATATAACGATCCACAAGGTAACGAAGACCCCCATAATCCCCTCCTCACTCCTCTAGAGCAATCTAATCGAGATGAAAATATCCAATATCAACGCGAGCGGGCAGCAGAAAATAGCGGTGCAAATAATGGCCTGTTGATTGGCGGTATGCTTACAGCACTTTTAGGTTTAGGAGGATTCGCAGCCTATTACTACTCTAACAATCAGTCCTCGGCAGTTCCTACTACCATCATCAACAATCCGCCTAGCTCTAGTCCTGTGGCTCCAGCACCCGGAAAACAAACTAAAATTATTGAACGTACAATTGAGAAAGCCGCACCACCACAAGTTATCCAAATAGATAAACCAGTTCCGGCACCGCCTCAAATCATTGAAGTTCCTAAGCCTGTTTTAGTACCTGGTGAAACTAAGGTTATCGAAGTACCTAAACCTTTCGCTGTTCCCATGACCCCTGGCACAGCCCAGAAATCAGATAGTCCTAAATCTAGCTCCACACCTTCTTCTACTCCTAAAAGTTCTACAGCTCCTTCTACTTCAGCAAGCAAAAGTCCTGAATCTGTGAATCCCTCACCGACTAGTAGTCCTAACCCGAACAATAACTAATAGCCTCAATATCATCCATTTGAGAGATATCAAGGCATATAAATTATTGCTAGGATACTTTATAGCTATGAGCTACTAAGTAGAGTCAATTTAATTTTTGCATTTACAAAATAGCAAATAGATTTTAAGCTTATCAAGGTAAAGACCATGCTTGTAAACTTGCATTTTCTATTTAATCTGGGTAGCCAATCACTACACCCAGCAATCATCACTGAGCCGCAAGTCATGCTGCTAGAAAATTTTTCCAGTCCGCAATTTTTAGTGTCATTATTATCTGGACTAATGATGGCATTTGCTTTTCAGCTACTGCTAACCAACCTTTCTGTAGCCTTTATTGCCTCTCCAGGGGCTTTGCCCGATTCAGATCACGACTCAGATGGTCTAATTTCTACGCTCCGTGGCATCGAAACAAAGGTAGGAGTAGGGGCACTAGTAACTGTGACGATTGCACTATTTGCAGCTTGCTTTTTGGCAGTCAAACTCAGCCTAGTCAGCAACTCCTTTCTGGGGGCAATCATTGGAGTCGTAATATGGTCTACCTATTTTTCTGTAATGGTATGGCTAGGTTCAAGCGCAGTTGGCTCTCTCATTGGTTCAATTATGAGTACGGCTACCTCTGGCCTACAAGGAATCGTAGGTACCGCGACTACTGCATTGGGTGCAAATGCTGCCAAAAATCAATTGGTGTCTACAGCCGAAGATATTACTGCCACTGTGCGTCGTGAACTAACATCTGGTATAGATGCAAATAGCATTCAAAAGACGCTACAAAATTCTTTGAGCAGCTTAAAATTACCCAATCTCGATCTAGACGAAATTGGCAGTCAGTTCGAGAAACTGCTGAAAGAATCTGACTTGAAGGATATCGCAGATAGCGACTTACTGCGCAACATCGATCGACAGAGTTTTGTGGACCTAATTAGTAATCGAACAGATTTTTCCAAAAAAGATATTAACCAGATTGCCGATCGACTCGAAAGCACTTGGCAGCAATTGATCGGTAAAGAAGAGAAAAAAGATGTTCCCAGTCAGCTCCGTGACCTGTTGAAATCTGCCACACCAGAAGATTTAAATTCAGATAAATTGGCCAATAAACTACAGCAGCTCATCAAGGGATCTGACCTAAAAGACGGCAACGGCGGGACATTGAGCAGTCAGGTTTTGCAACTTGGCTTAAGTGCACTCCTGGGTAAAGTAGTGCAGAATACCAACTTCTCGGATTTAGATGTAGCAAAGGTTTCTGGCCAATTGCAAAAGCTAAAAACATCGGTGCTGGGTGGTCAAGCAGAACATTCTGAACAATCTCAGTCCGATACAAAAACCAAGTCATTTAGTGTGATTCGGGCAGACTTAGAAAATTACTTGTTGTTTTCACCCCCTTGGGAACTAAGTCAAACAGCAGTAAAAAAAGAATTTAAAGATGTTGTTTACGATCCTCAGGCAGACCCAGCGGTCATTCGTCAAGAATTAGAGCACATCGATCGCAGCTATTTCGTCAATACGCTGTCACTAAGAGATGATCTAAAGCCCGAAAGCATCGACAACCTCTCTAATTACTTAGAAGAGGTGCGTTCAGAGGTGTTAGATTCGGCTCAGATGGCCGAATCAACCGCCCAATCGCCAGATTTAAAGGGGCAGGCTCAAGACAGTATTTTGCAGGTTTCTGAGCAAGCCAAAGCTCAGTACGAAAAAACAACTACTGCAATTGCTGATTACTTGCGCAAGACCAATCTAGAAGAACTTGATCCTGAAGGAATTCAAAAAGACTTAACAACTCTCTTTGATGATCCACAAGCAGGTGCGGGTGCCCTACGCGATCGGTTAGGGCAGATCGATCGAGACACATTAGTTAAACTGCTTACTCAGCAAGGCAATCTGACTGAAGAGCAAGTAAACAAAACAGTCGATCAAGTACAGTCGGCTATTCAGTCCATAGTCAAGGCACCACGGCGGTTGGCTAATCGAGTGCAAAAACAAGCGGCAGACTTTGAAACAAACTTAGAAAGCTATTTGCGCAATACTCACAAGGAAGAACTAAACCCAGAAGGTATCAAGCGTGACTTGCAACTACTTTTGAAAGACCCTAGCGCGGGACTTGGCAGTTTAGGCGATCGACTCGAACAGTTTGATCGATCAACCTTTGTCGCACTACTCTCTCAGCGCGAAGACTTGAGTGAAGAAGAAGCCAACCGAATTGCCGACCAAGTAGAATCAACATTCCGTTCAATGACCGAACAAATTCAGAAAGTACAGCAAACTTTCCAGTCAGCGATCGATGGCTTGTTTGGCAAGGTGCGAGACTACCTCAATTCGTTAGAACGTCCTGAACTTAGCTATGAGGGTCTGCAAGAAGATTTTAGTAAGGTGTTTGACGACCCCCAAGCTGGGTTTGAGGCACTTAGCGACCGTTTTAGCCACTTCGATCGAGAAACCCTGGTAGCAGTCTTGAGTTCTCGTGATGATATCTCTGAGGCAGATGCTAACCGAATTATCGAAAAAGTCGAAGAAACCCGCGATCGCTTGATACACCAAGCACAGCAGGTACAGCAAGAAGTCCAAAAACGCTTTAAGGCAGTTAAGCAACAAGCTCAGCAGCAGGCGATCGAAACCCAAAAAATTGCAGCGAGTGCGGCTTGGTGGTTGTTTGGCACAGCTCTGACATCCTTGGCTGCTTCGGCAATCGCCGGTGTCATGGCTGTTAACAGTCTCAGTACGCTCTAAAATTTATTAAGTAGCCATGTAAATCACTGCGATTTACATGGCTACTTTTTTTTAGCTGTTGATTTCATTAAGTTTTTTAACACTTACTTAGCATAAACAACTACAGGTACGCGCTTATACGCAGGTGTGCCGGTTAGCGGTTCAACGCTTGCCTTGAAAATCACATTTACTTCTGGGTAGAACATCAACGCATCTGGGCTTTACCCGATGGCGTTTTGAAATGAGGTTCAGTTACAATTCGTCCCGAAATGGTAAACTCTTCCTTGGTATGATCAATAGTGGCGATTTTCTCGTAGCCTGGAATGGTTGTAGCAATTAGTTGCCGCACATAGTAAGGGTCTTGCAACTTACGCCATTGAATCGGGGCTTCTCCTAGTAAATTATGTGCCAACTTGGTAATAAATTCAGTTTCAGCAACCAGATCAGCATCTTTCAAATGGGTTTCACCTTCATCATTGAGACGCACGAAATTATTGCCTGATTCTGTCGTGGTTTTATAGGGGTGCTCGAACCGGTTCAACACCGGAATAATAATTGTGTTGGTTTTTGCTAATCCATTAAAATGTCCAATGTTGGGTTTTGTTGCGAGATAAATAATCGTATCTATGTTACCCAAAGCACGCTTTGCTTGGGCTGAATTGGGATTAGCTCCATAAATATTGCCGCCGACACAGAGCAGACTATCTACTTTTCCTGCTTCAGCCGCTTCAATGCTGAAGTTTTTCGCCTTCTTCGTTAGTTAATCCACCTTTTTGTCCTCCTGTCCCCCAAGAGCAAGATAGGCAGGCGCTTTTGTGCAGCAGTGTTTTCCAGAGCTTTGAGCCTTTGGGCGATATTGTTTGCTGTGCCCAATATTCAATAACGTGCATTCCGCCACCAATTTTAGACGTATCTTCATTGGTTTCCTGAGCGGGTGGTCGGGGCTGAGGGTTAGTTTCCATGAGATCTTTCATCCACTAGGTTTCAGCGATTTTATCAAACCGATTTATAATTTAACATCTGTCAAAAGATAGAGAAAAAGATAATTTTGTTGTAAAAAATCTGCAAAAAGTAGCCGTAGGCAAAGCCTACGGCTACTTTAATATTGACAAAGGGAAAAGTGTTAGGCAGCTTTTGCCAGAGACTGCTCTTGCAGCTTACTCTTAGCAGCCTTAAATTGAGTAGCTAAGTGCTCTTGTTGCTCATCACTACAATTGACGCGAATAGCAGCAAAAACGGTGGTTTCTTCTTGGCCAACATGAGCAGTGACTGCTGTTTTCAAATGCTCAATGTTAGCTAAGAAATCATTGGCTGAAACATTTGAAGCTTTCAGTTGTTCCAACATCGACTTCATCTCAGCCTGCTCCTCATAAAGATCTTCTGTTTCGCTATAGAAAGATTGTATCGCTGGATAAACAACCTGCTCTTCAGCTTCAGAGTGAACAGACAAATCTTTGTAAATTTGGCCAAAGAATTCTTCGATTTTTTGAGGATCGTTGCTCTTTTCAATTTGCATGAACAGCATATTAACCTTATCGTGATCCATTCGGATTACATCTAAGATACTCATGTCAGATTTATCACTGGTCTGGGTTACAGCACTGCCAATAACACCAGAGAGTGCTGCAACTGAGTCTTGTACCCTTGCCCATAAACCTTGCTCTGCTTCTTGGCCAGTTAATTCTCGCACACCTAAAACTTCTAGTACCCCTTTGAGTTGTTCTTGGTGAGCACGGTTTTCAAAGTTAACAGTGTTTAGAGGAGTGATGGCGGCTTCCACATCAGCTCCTACTACTTGAGCAGCTTTATGAACCAAGACACCTGACATAAATTGTTCATGTTTGAGCAATTCATGTTGAGCAGCTTTTTCGTACAAGGAAAGCTCCGAGCCATCCATCAACTCGTTAACTTTTTCGACCATCATTCTGACTGTTTCTCTCGGCTTACCTTGCACACCATATTGGACAGATACAGTGTCTAGAATTCCAAGGTTTTTCCGATCATCTGCCAACATGCTTCCTAATCGATCGCGGATGTTTTGGTCACTACAAGCCGAAATCAACTTCTCTTCGTTAGAAATTAATAAGTTTTGTACTTCCTTGATATCCGCTAGCTTGCAGGCAATTGCCGTGCGTTTAGAATCGTCGATCGCTATAGACATTTGTGTGCTCCTTGGTTGCTTACGAGTTCATCTTTTAGTTTTCAACGAACTGTATCCATTAAAGGTAAAGTATAGTAATAGATTGATCATCTCTCTAATGGCATACTTATAGTATCTACACTTTGATGAATTATATTGCTTCCGTTTCGAGTGTGATGTAATTCATCGTTGCTCAGAGAGACTTACAGCCATCTGAAAGCATTTCATCCAAGACGGAATTGCTATGCTATGTCGTTAATGCATTTGTTTCGATGATCATAAATGATCAACATATATGAGACTCTATTATACTTACTCTGTCCGAATCAGATATAATTGAGTTTCAGCAATTCATCTAGAGCTGTCAGTAATTTTACTTCCACAGCCATAAACTCATTCGCGTGGTTTAGTTGTATTAACCATTGCACATTTACTGTAAATAAACCAATTTGCACTTTCCCCTGAATCTGATACTCCTTGTATATCACCTGTTGCATAATGTCTTTACTATGACTCCAAAATTGTCCATTTTCTGGATAACAGGTAATACTAGTGGCTTCTCTTTCAAAATAGTCTGCAATCTTTTTTTTACCTTTGATTGGCTTTTCAAATGGTGGTTTTAAGTATCCTTCTTCTGTAAATAATTCAGCGGCTTCGGTGAAATTATTGCCATTCAACCTTGCAAAATATTCGTGAATGGTCGGCTCACCAATATTTTCTATAGGTATCAAAATATTTTGGTCGATTGAAGGCGAATTTTTCATAATTAAATTAATAGCAAATATTGACCTGACCATCAAATCACAGATGTTGTTTATTTAGATCTATCTTTTGGCTGATTATAAGATCTCTCAAAAGTAAGTTTTAAGTTACTTAAATCATTTATATCATCAGTCATACTCAATCAAGGTATTACTGTGACAACGATGACTCCCAATATAAATGCTGAAATGTCTTCGGCCTTTACAGATTTATCAACAGACCAGCAACTCGCACTACTCTGGTTCACTTACAAAGAGGTTGGTAAGTCGATTACACCTGCTGCACCAGGGGCTAGTACAGCGGCTCCAGCGATCGCCGAAGGACTATTTAAACAAGTCTTAGAAATGCCTCATTCAGAGCAGTTACAAGTTCAGCGCGATCTTGTCGAGCACAGAAATAACTTAGTTAGTCGAGAGTATGGCGCACTCAGTGATACGACTAAATTGTTGTTTTGGTACTTACTAGCCCAGGGGATGGATCGCACTGAGATTATTCCGATGCCAGACAATTATGCCCTCGAACCCCAAGCCTCTCAGTGTCTGCAAAAATTGCAACAGCTCGATCATTCTCAACAGATTACAGTCTTGCGCGATCTAGTGGCAACTATGGGCGTTGACCCCAGTTCTAGTCCTCACGATCAATCAACTGGCCTGTAGCAAATCAATTTACCCTTTATCATACCTAGGAATCAAAATGCAAACATATATTTGTAAATCATGTGGACATATCTACGATCCCGCTATCGGCGATCCTGAATCAGGTATCGAAGCTGGTATCCCATTTGAAACACTTCCCGACGACTGGGTTTGTCCAGAATGTGGTGCTAAGAAAAGCGATTTTGAGCTAGACGGCGAGCCAATGCCGGGAATGGTTGTTCCTGTTGGCGACTAAATAAAGTTAGTAGTACTTTTCCTTGCTGCTCAAAAGAATAGCAAGGAAAAGCACATTATAAACTTGAAAACACACATATACAATGCCTTTTATCATAAATAGAAGGCATTATTCATATATTGGAGTGAATTTGTTGATGATCAAACTTTTGCCAGCGCTTCGTTTTATCTATTGTGTTATGGCAGCAGTGAGAATTGGTTCAACTAGAGCTAACACCTCTTCTCTAGTGGCATAGCCATCAAATGCCTCAGAACTAAAGGGAATCGGATTGCTACTGCGATTTTCGTTGTAAATTACTTCCTGAGGATTTCTAATCCAGGGGCGCACGCTCACATTGAGTAGTGTTTGTCGCAGGAACCGAATACCTGCGGCATGGCGAGCTTCTACTGCATGAATCTCTAAAGCTGCCGCTAAAACAGTTTTACCTGCTTCACCAGCAGCAAGTAAGTTTTGCACTTGTCCTTTGTAAGCAGCTACTCCCAAATCCTCCACGTATTGTCCTGCCATTAGCAGATCGGCGGGATTAGCAAAGGGATCACGACCTAAAATAGCGCGGTAATTTGGATTAACAGGAATGACGATTTCCGCAGGGTTGCCACCTAAAGATCCTAGCACGGCTGACAGATCTGTTACATGTTGAGCTTCATCCTTGCCATAGGAAACTAATATTGCTTTGGCAGTTTGGGGCACTTGTGATAGAGAGCCGCCTTTAGTCGCAGCAATGGCGCGACGATAAAAATCAGCTTCGAGTTTTTCTAGGGTTAAGGCGTACTCTACTACTTGTCGTGGTGAAAGTGTTGCACTCTCAGCAGCGGCAGCCGGGGCGGCAGGAGCAAGTATTAGGGATGCTAACAATAGAGGCAAAATCAGGATCATTCTTATAGCTGGATGCAAAGCACGCTCCAAAATGCGGTTGAATTTACTAAGTAAAAGTGTGAAAAAGTGGCGATTATCTGTTGATTGTGCCATCAGATTAGAAGAGGATTTCATAGTTCAATATTTCCTAAGATTAAGCGACTAATGAGCCATCAATTAAATTGTTTAATATCTTGAGCGAGCCAACCGCAGCGACAACCTGCTTGGGTGTATAGAGTTCGTCATAAGCTCGCCCCTTCAGTGGGTTTAAATTAGCTTGCAAGTTAGCATCGCTCACCAACCGTTCACTGTCCGCTTCAGTGGAAGGTCGTCCCAGTAGTGCCCTTACTCCTGCGGCATGACGAGCTTCTACCGAAACAATAGAACCTGCGGCTAGAAGATAAGTGGGGTTCTTCAGGCTTGGTCCGGCACCATTGTAAGCATGAACGCCCAAGTCTTCTAGTGTCACAGCCGTATTTAAGATTTTTGATCGATCAGTCAAAAGTGCGCTTAACCCCGATCGATTCAAACTCAATTCGCTAGTTTGAAATAAAGCATTTTTGCCCAGAACATCACGTAGAAATTTGACATGAGTAGCTTCATGATTGCCCAAAGCTCTCAGATAGTCCAGTTCTTTTGCATTTGTAATCCTGCCACTTTTAATCGCGGCTGGATAGAATGCTGCCTCCAGCTCTTCTAATAACAAAGCAAAGTTGAGGATGCCAATATCATCTGCATTAAATGTTAATTGCTTGACGCGGTTACTGGGTTGAGAAAGGGATACTTTCGGAATTCCTATCACTATGAGCGACCCTAAACTAATTAGCCCTAGCTTCATTAGGTTGCGACGTGACGAAAAAGCATTTTTTCCCGAAAATGTACTTGGAAAAGCCATAATGTTTAACTTGCATAAAGGACTCTCGCTCTAGCAATCTCAGATTATGAAATTTATTAAGCGAGCATAAAAATAAGATTAACCATTGTATTTACCTAAGACATCTCCCTAAAGACATAGATTATCAGAGCCTTCTGTTAAGTTATCTGTTCAAGAAAGGCATATCTAGATCGACATACTTACAAATAGATCTCCTCCTATTGATAGAGAGAATACCTGAAGGTAAGAATCAAAATCTGCCGATCGGTTGATTTTTTTTTGATGAGATTCGACTATAAATAGAAAGAGTAAACCCACAGTGAGTTTGACACCATGAGATTTAATTTGAAAACCATAGTTTCCGATCTCCAACACCATATAGTGGCATTTGCGAGCACATTGCTAATAACTGCTATGATTTGGCAAAGCATTGGAAGCATAGCTATTGCTTCTCCTTCATTGGCTACTAGTACTAGTAGTATCTCTAAGCAAGTAACTGGTAAAACCGAAGAAATTAAAGGCAATGCTAAGCAATCGATCGGGAAAGCCCAGTCGGTAATGGAAGACAAAAACAGAGATATGAAAATGAAAGTCAAAGATGACTTGAACGAGGCGAAAATTGCCGTTGATGGTGGTGCAGCCAGAGTCAAAAACAGTGCAGACAAAGCTACCACAACAGTCAAAGACTTTTTCGGCAAATAAATTTAGTAATCATTGGAGATAAACATGCGTGCAATTAATATTGGCCTGACCGAACAACAGCGAAATGGTGTAATCGACCTGCTTAACCACGATCTAGCCGACGCTTACTTACTATTAGTCAAAACCAAAAAATTTCACTGGGATGTAGTTGGGCCACAGTTTCTTACTTTGCATAAACTGTGGGAGCAGCACTACAACACGCTCACGGCCAATATTGATGCCTGTGCCGAAAGAATCCGCACCCTTGGTGGTTATCCGGTTGGCACTATGAGGGGCTTCTTAGAATTGACCTCGCTCAGCGAGCATCCTGGTGATGTACCCATGGCAACCGGAATGGTGGATATTCTGATCGAAAACCACGAACACGTCATTCGTAACCTGCGTGATCACATTGATCTTTGCAGTGATAATTTTCATGATCAAGGCACAGCAGATTTCTTGACTGGTCTAATGGAGCAACATGAGCAGATTGCCTGGATGATGAGATCCTTCATTGAAGGCGAGGCTGTGATGGCTACAGGCGATCGAGCT
This sequence comes from Synechococcales cyanobacterium, assembly GCA_043721015.1. GTDB lineage: Bacteria > Cyanobacteriota > Cyanobacteriia > Cyanobacteriales > Chamaesiphonaceae > JAAFHZ01. Next base: position 11,181 of record JAYSRP010000152.1, read on the forward strand.
GGCCTTACCAATAAAGCCAAAGTCGGGGTCTGATCTTCTTTTATTCCAGCAAACTACTATGTTCATTTCAAATCTTTTAGAGCTTACTCTACTTTTTGGTAGGGTAGCTTTCCTAATATCTATTTCACTGATTTTAGCTTATTTTATAATCACAATAGGACAATCTGTTTTGCTAGAGTGGGCTGCTCTTAAAAAAAACTGGATTGATCTGTATAAAAAACAGCAAATTCCATGCTATTGCTGCATTTTTTGTACAGATGACGAAAACCTTAAGTGTACTGTCCATCCTGATATAGCATTAAGTAAAAAAGCCATTAACTGTCCAGACTATCAACCTATCCATCGCTATATCAAAAGCCAGCCATGAATATTAAAGAGCACAAAACCTCCTGATCCTTGCTAAAGCAGTCCAAATAAAGTTAGATGAGTTGATTCGATCGATTGATGCCGCCCGCAACGAAGTCATTGATATCGAGAATTCCTCAGAAAAAGACTTGCAAAAGCTGCAACGAGACTTTTCTGGGTTAGGCAATAACTCCAAAAAGTGAGGAGACAGTAACGAAGACGACTTGATCTACCTCGATCGAGAGAGAAATAAATCAATCGTTTAGTAGATGTCTAAGTCATTCAACTCTAGTATCGTTCATATATAGCGCAATTGACCGTAGTTAATACAGATAGCGCAAAGCCACCCCTAATACTAACAGCCAAGGAGTAAGCAATGAACATATCAAAGCTGGAACTCAACTTAGAGCAAGAGTTTGCTCTGATGCAATATGAAAGACAAGTCACCAGCGTAGGCCAAACGCAGGCACAGGAAATGTTGATCGAGGCATTTCGCCAACTTATGGTTAAAGATAATGTGATTCGGGCACTAATGAAATCTGAACTGTGATGAATATTCACAGCTATCCACTCAATCATTAAGGACATAATACCTGATGTTAACTATTAATATACCCGAACTACTTCGATCGCAGTATGCCCGGTTCGTTGAATGGCTCTCTAAATTGAACCAAAGATTAACCGTGCGTTACGGCAATCGCTATAACAACTTTAAACAGCAATTTGGCCACGCAAAAGACTGGTATGAAAAAGAAAAATCTGAGGCCAAAAGCAGTGGAACCATTCCGCTGGAGCAAAAACAATCCGAAGTCATTCGTCAGCTTGCTAAAGCTGGTTCAGCGACGGCTCAAAAAGAAGGCGTCATTAAAATGCAGTTAAAAGAGCTATGGCGTACCTTCAAAAATATCTAAGCGCTTACTCACTTCATCTAAAAGAAGAGTGATTGCGCAATTTCTAGCAAAATAGTGAGTTCAAAAAATGAAACTACTGCAAATTATTCTTGGCGTAATAGTTCCACCGATCGGCGTTTTCTTAGCTTTTGGAGTTGGATCAACCCTATTTATTAACATCGGGCTGACCCTTCTTGGCTGGATCCCCGGCAGCATCCACGCCGTCTGGGCGATCACTAAGCAAGGTGACAACCCCAACAACCAAATCTAAATAAATCTATCAATATTTTCCATCAACTGTTAACCATCACTGCAAACTTACATAACATGAACACCAACATCGTCGGATATCTAGTTACCACCTTAGCAACAGCGCTGGGCTTACTAGTAGTCGATCTAGCTGTACCGGGCGTAGACATTGCCAACTTTCCAGCAGCAATGTTAGCAGCCGTCGCAGTCGGAGTGGTCAACTCTGCAATTCGGCCAGTTATTTCTGCCCTATCTATACCAATTAATTTCTTAACCCTAGGACTGTTTTCACTAGTTGTTAACGGCGTATGCTTCTGGTTGGCATCTCTATTTGTCCCAGGCTTTGTGGTCAGCGGCTTGCTGGCCTTCATCTTTGGGCCAGTGATCTTGTCATTTGCTAGCACCTTTTTAAACAACTATTTCGCAGAAAAAGGTATTGGCCAATCTCCTTCCGTAAACCCATAACTATCAATATATCTATGAAGCCCTCAACTATCAAACCAATTTCATACTGGATCGACTCAACCTCCGAATCTGTCTTTCCACCTCTCCACGGTGATTTGATAGTAGATGTGGCAGTTGTTGGCGGCGGCATCGCTGGAGTGACAACTGCCATGCTGCTAAAAAAAGCCGGTAAGACCGTAGCAGTTATTGATGCCAGGAAAATAGCAGAGGGAGTCAGTGGCCACACCACCGCCAAAATCACCTCCCTTCATCAATTAATTTATGCTGATCTGCTTGAAAACTTAGGCATAGATAAAGCCCGAACCTATGCTGAATCTAATCAGGCTGGTCTAGAACAAATAGCCAAATTTGTCGCAGAAGAGAACATTGACTGCGATTTTAGTCGTAGGAGCGCCTATACATTCGCCGAATCGGCACATGGATTAATAAAAATTCAAGAGGAAGTGACGGCCGCTCTAGAGCTTGGTTTACCGGCTACTTTTGTGCAAGAAACTCCCTTACCATTCCCTGTGACTGGAGCTATTCGGTTCGATCATCAAGCTCAATTTCACCCTCGCAAATATTTATTACACCTTGCCCAGTGCATTCAAGGCGACGGCAGCTACGTTTTTGAAGATACCAAAGTTACAAATGCTGAATCAGGAAAAACCTATTGCCAAGTAACTACCGATCGAGGTGTGATTACCGCTCAACAAGTCGTTATTACCACCCATTTGCCCATTCTAGATAGTGGACTTTTTTTTGCGAAAACTTATCCACAGCGATCCTACATTGTGGGTGCGCGCATTAACCCCGATCGAGCACCAGAAGGCATGTTTATTGGTTGCGGTAAAGAATACTTTTCTATTCGGACTACCCCCGATCGAGAGAGTCCCGATGAAAATGGGGTGTTACTGCTAATCGGTGGTGGCGGCCATAAAGTTGGTGAAGTCATTAATACTGAAGAGCAATACCAAAAGGTAGAAGACTTTGCTCGCCAGCGATTTGGCATAGATACTTTTGACTATCGCTGGTCAACTCAAGATATGGTGTCTTTCGACAAATTGCCTTACATTGGTAATCTCACCCCTACTACCCCAAACATCCATGTGGCCACTGGTTTTAGCCTTTGGGGAATGACCAAAGGTACACTTGCCGGAATGTTGCTTTCAGACATGATTTTAGGTATCACCAACCCCTGGGCAAATCTATATGACTCCACTCGGATCACGCCATTTGTGACTCCAGAGGGCATTAAGCAAACTATTAAGGTAGGAATGCACTGGGTGGGTGATCGGTTTAAAGGATTAGGCATATCTGAGCTGGCGCAAGTAGAAGCAGGTGCCGGGCAGCTAGTAACAATCGATGGTGAAAAAATCGCGGCCTATCGAGACGAACAAGGAGCAATTCACGCTATATCAGCAGTATGTCCGCATCTGGGCTGTATCTTGGCTTGGAATAATGCCGAAAAAAGTTGGGACTGTCCTTGTCATGGTTCTCGCTTTGGTTGTGACGGAGGGGTACTGCATGGCCCAGCAATTACTGATCTAAAGAGCGAGGTATCTTAGAAACCAACAAATAAAATATTTAGCATCATGATTAAAATACAGGATAGTTGTTAACTTCTCTATCAATAGAAGTGAAGCATAGTTAACTCTTGCTAAAGGACTATATCAATTGGCGTAGCAATAGATAGACCTTTTAGTAGACAAGGATTTCAAATAATTCAGATATTATTAAGGTGTTGAAACTACAAGTGCTTCTGCACAATAGAAACCAGAAACAACACCATGAATATTAAACTAATTGCCATTGCAGCTCTGAGCATTACTGCTCTTAGCCTTGCTAGTTCAGCACAGGCACAACCAGCTCCAGAGCGCTACAGACCATACACATCAGCACAATATAGACCAATCCAAGTTGGCCCGTCGGTATCCTTTGGTAGTAACTCCACAGTCTTTGGGATAGACT
>JAYSRP010000153.1:0-15032 GCA_043721015.1 Synechococcales cyanobacterium
CACATGTGGCCGAAGCCAGTATTGCTAAAATTCAGGTTGGTCAAATAGCACTGATTAAAGTAGATGCTTACACTGGCAAAACCTTTGAAGGTAAGGTAACACAAGTAGCGACCCAATCGTTGGTACAGCAAAATGTTACTAGCTTTGAAGTGAAAGTAGCAGTTACTGATTCCCAACGACTACTCCATGAGGGTATGAACGTAGCGATCGACTTTAAAGCTGGCGAACTAAAACAGGTTTTGATCGTGCCCACGGCTGCAATTGTCCAAGAGAAGAGCGCTCAGGGAGTCTTTGTATCTCAAAAAAATAGTGACCCGATATTTATGCCGATCGTCGTTGGTACTACGGTTAATGATAAGACCGAGGTCAAGTCTGGCTTAACTGGCAAAGAGCAAGTCCTACTCAGTTTTCCGACAGGTACTCGCAAAGCTTCTTCGATAAATACTAGTGGCGGATAGCTATTGCTCTCATGCTGTCAGAAAAAACAGATTCGCTATCCTCAAAACTGATATGAAAATAAAGCGTCCACTTAAAGCACTACTGCGACGCTCTCGTCGTCTTAAGCGCCATACCTCATTGCTAGAAGTATTGTTAATGGCAATCGAAACGCTGTGGAGTAACAAGATTCGTAGCACTTTGACAATGTTAGGGGTAATTATTGGCATTTCTTCAGTTATTACCATTACTTCGATCGGTCAAGGCGTACAAAGAGCAACTGAGTTAAGAATTGAAGCATTAGGCACCAATATTCTTCAAGTGTCAGCGGCAGCAGCGAAAACGGGTGGCATCAGTCAGGGTGCTGGTTCTGCGAGTACGCTCACCTGGGAAGATGCTCAGTCGATCGCCAAACAAGTTCCTGATGCTACAGCGGTATCAGCGTTCTTATACCGTCCAGGTATTCAGGTGGTACGAGGTAACGTCAATATTTCGATAACTGCCCTCGGTACGGATTTAAACTTTCCAGCGGTAAGAAATGTCAAGCCGCAACTAGGAACATTTTTTCAGCAGCAGGATTTAGATATTGCCAAAGCAGTAGTAGTAATTGGTGCCAAAGTTCGAGACGATCTGTTCACTCCATCAGAAACGGCGATCAGCAGCGATATTCGGATTCAGGGTAAACGTTATCGCGTGGTGGGGGTAATGGAGCGAAAAGGAGCCGTAGGATTGCAAGATATGAATGATGTGGTGTATTTGCCATTGACTAATATGTCCGCCGAGATTGTTGGTAACAATGCACTCACAGGTGTGGCGATCAATGGCTTCTGGCTAAAGTCGAGTAATCCCGACCAACTTGAAGCAGCAGAATTTCAAGTGACGAATGTCCTCCGGCTTCGCCATAATATTCGTCCACCCAAAGAGGATGATTTTACCGTCACCAATGAAGTAGATCTGATTAAGACTTTCACGAATATCATGGGATCATTGACGCTGATGGTAACGGCGATCGCCGGAATTTCTTTGATAGTGGGGGGCATTGGAGTCGCTAATATTATGCTGGTATCAGTAATGGAACGGACTCGTGAAATTGGTTTACGCAAAGCTGTCGGGGCAACCAGTGGATCGATCCTCAACCAATTTTTGATGGAAGCAGTGGTTATTTCTAGCATTGGTGGTCTGATCGGGATTGCTCTAGGCATCGGCTTGGCCTTTGCAGCCGCCACCATTTTCAAATTCCCCTTTGTGGTATCTGTTTGGTCGGTAGTGTTGGGGTTTATCCTATCGCTAATTGTGGGTGTTTTAGCTGGAGGCATTCCTGCCCGTAATGCTGCCAAGTTAGACCCGATCTTGGCACTACATGGAGATTGAATAACTATGACAGTGATGATCTCTCTTACTGATATTACCAAAACCTATCATTTGGGCACGATCGATGTGCCGGTACTCAAACATGTGGATTTATCGATCGCTGAGGGGGAATATGTGGCAATTATGGGAGCTTCTGGTTCAGGGAAATCGACATTAATGAATATTATTGGTTGCCTTGATCGGCCTAGTAGTGGTCATTACCTTTTGGCTGGCACAGATCTCACTACGTTGAGTGATGATGAACTGGCTGATATTCGCAATCAGTACATTGGGTTTGTGTTTCAGCAGTTCAACTTGCTACCAAAACTCACGGCACTGGCCAATGTGATGCTGCCAATGATTTATGCTGATGTATCCAGATCCCAAAGAATTAAGCAAGCTACCGAAGCTTTGGCACAGGTGGGGTTAAGCGATCGATTACAAAATCGCCCTAATCAACTTTCGGGTGGACAGCAACAGCGGGTGGCGATCGCGCGGGCTTTGGTGAATAATCCGGCTTTGGTGCTAGCCGATGAACCGACTGGGGCGTTAGATTCTACGACTTCTCAAGAGATTATGGAACTGCTCACCGAGTTAAATCAACAGGGTACGACGATCGCTCTTGTAACCCACGATGCTAACGTCGCCGCCAAAACCAAGCGCACAATTCAGATGCTCGATGGATTGATTGTCGAAACAGCGAGCATCTGAATCTTCTCTATCTATTGACTTAAATTAGTATCAAGTAAATCAGTCAGGTGAGAGATCCTGGTATTTGAACATGGCTGGTAACATATCAGAATAGAGATTCCAACAGCTTCACAAGTTCCTCAACATTTTCATCTAAATTTGCAAATATAACCATCAATAGAGAGTTATCGATATGAGCGTACCAAATGATACATTCCAAGAAAATGTCGAAAAGATCCAATCTGAGCTAATAGCTACAGCCACTGGAGAGAAGACCCCGGAACTAGAGGAAAAGATTGGAGTAGAAGAATTTAGCATCAATGGTGATGCCCTAGTTGCCAAAATCAAAGAACTTTTGCATGAGAGTAATATTCGTCGAATTATCCTCAAAAACGAAGAAGGACAGACCTTAATTGAAATCCCCCTGACTGTTGGAGTCGTCGGTGGGGTACTCAGTGCGGCTTTATTTCCGGTCATGGCTGCGATTGGCTCGATCGGAGCCATGGTTGCTCATCTAACAATTGTGGTGGAAAAACGAGCATAGATGAAGCTATCTCAAACACTTTCCCAATTATTGGTTGAATATGCCGATCGACCATTACCCTTTCACGCCTTACTCAAACAAGCAGGTAATAATGGGTTTGGCACAATTGCTGGAATGCTAACCATCCCGATGCTGATTCCTAGCCCGATCCCCTTAGCCGGGTTTTCGGCATTATTTGGCAGTGGAATTATTTTGGTAGGGTGTCAACTGGCTTTAGGCTACGATCAACCATCTCTGCCTCAGAAGATTGATCGGTTAGAACTATCGCCAGATGCCTCCCAAAAATTACTCAAGAATATTGATCGGCTGCTCCAGCCGATTGAGCGGATCGCCAGACATCGGCTGTCTCGATTTAGTGGCAGTTGGTGGGGCTATCGAATTATTGGGATCTGTCTGGCCTGGAATGCTTTGTTAATGTCGCTACCTTTGCCCATTCCATTCACTAATCTTTTGCCTGCTTATACTATTTTATTTTTAGCAATTGGCTTACTAGAATCCGATGGGCTGTTTATCTTGATTGGCTATGCTATGACCACTGCCACAACTATTTTCTTTGCAAGTATTACTGGCGCGATTTGGCAATTAATCAATCATTGGTTGCAGATCTTAATGATGAATCCTTGAATAATTCTTTACTTATTTTCTTATGATCGCACAACCGACTCATCACCAAGTAATTACCGATTTAGTTCCTACTTGGCATACGCTGACTGTTGCTCAGACATTAACAGAATTAGGGACAGACAAGAAAATAGGTTTAAACGATCAACAAGTAACCGATCGACAACAGCAGTTTGGCAGCAACGAACTAGTGGCCGTTGCTGCTCGGCAGTGGTGGCAGATTTTGTTTGAGCAATTTACCAATATTATGCTGGTGATGTTGCTAGTGGTGGCCATAGTATCTGGGATCTTTGATTTTATGGAGATTCAGGCTGGAAAGACGAATGGATTGCCGTTCAAAGATACCATTGCTATTCTATCGATCGTCATTCTTAATGGGGTTTTAGGTTATTTCCAAGAAAGCCGCGCCGAACAGGCATTAGCAGCACTTAAAAACATGGCGGCACCTCAAGTAAGGGTGTTGCGTCATGGTCAAATCAGCGAAATTGATAGCAGTGAATTAGTCCCAGGCGATATGATGTATCTGGAAGCCGGTAATCAATTAGCAGCAGATGCTCGGTTGGTGGAGGCGGTACAATTGCAACTACGCGAATCAGCTTTGACAGGGGAAGCTACAGCTAGTAGTAAAAGTGCCGAGGCCGAATTAGCGGCTGATACGCCCTTGGGCGATCGAGTGAATTTGGTTTATCAGGGGACTGAAATTACGACGGGTCATGGCATTGCTGTTGTCACCAATACCGGAATGTGTACCGAACTGGGCAAAATTGCTGCTCTCTTGCAAGGTGTCGAAAATCAGCCTACTTCGCTACAACAACGACTAACTCATTTAGGCAATGTGTTAGTGATTGGAGCCTTGGCAATCGTGGCCATAACCATTGCGGTGGGGATGTTGCCAGATTTACTGGTCGGCTCTTTTAATCTTGCTACTTTAAAAGAATTGGTCAAAACCTCTCTGAGTGTGGCAGTAGCAGTAGTACCAGAAGGATTACCCACTGTAATCACCATCACTTTAGCGATGGGCACTCAGCGGATGGTCAAACGCCAAGCCCTGATCCGCAAACTCCCGGCAGTGGAAACCCTGGGTGGTGTCACGATTATTTGTTCTGATAAAACAGGCACTTTAACTCAAAATAAAATGGTGGTGCAACAAGTTGCCACTTTGGGGGCTGAATACCAAATTAATGGCGAAGGCTATATTCCCACCGGAGAATTTCAACTCAACGGCGATCGAGTTAACCCTATTGACGACTCTGCACTCTGGAGTTTGCTGTGGGGCTGTGCTCTCTGTAATGACGCGCTATTGCAATACACTGATAATCAGTGGCAGATTCTGGGCGATCCCACCGAAGGAGCCTTGTTAGTCCTGGCTCACAAAGCCGGAATTGAGGTGTCGCCCCAGAGCTATTCTCGGGTTCAGGAATCGCCGTTTGATAGCGATCGGCAGCGGATGAGTATTATCTGCCAACAAACTCCCTACTATCTGCTATTTGCCAAAGGATCGCCAGAATCCATTCTCGATCGAGCCACCCACGCCTTTAAAAATCAGCAGTATGTGGAATTGACCAAACTCGATCGACAGCAAATTCTCGCCCAAAATGCTCATCTAGCGTCTCAAGGGCTGAGGGTGTTGGGTTTTGCCTATCGCTATTTCACCGATCTCCCAAGTGTAGACATAGCAGAATCAGAGCTGATTTGGTCAGGTTTAGTGGGTATGCTAGATGCGCCTCGCTCCGAAGTGCGGGCGGCTGTTGCTACCTGCAAAGCTGCTGGGATTCGGACGGTGATGATTACTGGTGATCATCCCTTAACTGCTCAGGCGATCGCTAAAGATCTGGGCATTGCTCAGGCCGATAGCACAGTTGTCAGCGGCAATGAAATTGCCCAAATGGATGACGGCACCTTGGCACAAACAATCGATCAAGTCAATGTCTATGCCCGCGTTGCCCCCGAACATAAGTTACGTATTGTCAAAGCATTACAACAGCAAGGTGAGTTGGTGGCCATGACGGGAGATGGAGTTAACGATGCTCCGGCGCTGAAGCAGGCAGATATCGGGGTGGCAATGGGAATTACTGGTACAGATGTGAGCAAAGAAGCTAGCGATATGGTGTTATTGGATGATAATTTTGCTTCGATCGTGGCTGCGGTGGAAGAAGGGCGAATTGTCTATACTAATATTCGGCGATTTATTAAATACATTCTGGGCAGCAATATCGGCGAAATCTTGACGATCGCTGCTGCTCCGCTGATGGGTTTGGGTGCTGTGCCCCTTTCGCCGCTACAAATCTTATGGATGAATCTAGTCACAGACGGTTTGCCAGCGGTCGCCCTGGCATTGGAGCCTGGGGATGCGAGCGTGATGCAGCGAGAACCTTTTCAGCCCGATGAAAGCATTTTCGCTAGGGGGCTGGGGGCTTATATCATCAGGATTGGATTAGTCTTTGCGATCGTCACAATCGGGTTGATGAAGTGGGCTTTCGATCGTACTCATGCTGTTGATTATATGGGTGATCCTGATACGTGGAAAACGATCGTTTTCACCACGCTCTGTATTGCCCAAATGGGTCACGCTCTGGCTGTACGCTCTGCAAACAAACTCGTTATCGAAATCAACCCATTTAGTAATCCACTGTTGTTATGTGCGATTTTGGGTACGATTCTATTGCAGTTGGCTGTGGTTTACATTGCTCCATTGCGATCATTTTTTGGCACCCAGGCTTTGAGTTTATTTGAACTGGGAGTCTGTTTTGGTTGTAGCTTACTGATCTTTATCTGGATTGAAGGGGAGAAGTTATTTGCGCGGTGGTATCTTGCTAAAGGTTAACAGCAGCAATTGCGAACACGTTATGGTAATTAGCCACTGAAATCGATTCCCCCTTTAGGCTACGCCAACGATCAAGATCCACAGAGTAATTACTAACAAAATACTAGCCAAATGTTGAGGGATGATCGAGCGAATTGGACGTTTGGCTATTTTTTGAGTTAGAAAGAATGTGACTAATAATGCCACGATTAAAGTCGTTCCTTGGAGGAATGTAATTATTGCTGGATGAGCAATAAAGCTGGGCAAATTATCGCCGTTTTGTCCGAAGGTAGCAAAGGTGACAGGAATAATTTGTCCACCTTCTTCTAAACCTAGCTTAAAATAGTAGGCTAAATTCCCACCTAGGACTAAAGGTAAATAGCCATAAGCAAGATTGATAAATGGTAATGGTTTACAGCTTTTGAAGGGGATGAATTGCGATTTACTTAGTAGATAAAATCCTTGCATTGCACCATAGGCTAAGCATGGAATAATTGCAGGTATAATAATTGCTACGATCGATAGTCCTAGATGAGGCAAAAATTGGGTTAGATCTATTTGTAAGCCTAATAAGCGATTAATCCCTGGTAATCGATGGAGATATATACCTCCCAACAATAGAAATAATAAAGCGACTTCATAACCATGGGGGATATGCGTAGTCCACAGTTCGATTCCTGGCGGACGGAGATTTAATTCTACCGATCGATGGGGGCAAGCTTTGAGACAAGTCATACATAATACACAGTCTTTATTATCTGTCAATTGGGCTGGGTGAGAATAAATCGGACAACCATTAGTGGTTGCACCTTCGCCAAAACCTATGCCACCCTTATAACAGTGATAAGTCGTACATTCTGCCGCACAGGTACCTTGTTGGGCGCGTAACTCTACTATCGATAGTTTGGCAAATAAACCATTCATGCCGCCGATCGGACAGAGATAACGGCACCAAAATCGCCGTTCAAACATCAGCGAGAAAACCACTGCCCCACCAGTGATCAGCAATAATAACCAGCTAGATAAATACGCTGTATTTTCTAGATTCCATAGTTCTTCCCAGAGAAAGATCAGCACGAACAAACCAAATAGAAACCAACCGCCCCATTTCTCGGCAGTTTCACGCGGCCATTTTTGCAGTGTGCGGGGAAAGAATTTAAGTGAGAGTTTTTGAGCAATTTCACCATAAATCATGAATGGACAAAAAGCACACCACAATCTGCCAATTATTGGGAATAACAATAAAATTAGCGGCCACCACCACGCCCAAAATAGATTGAGTGCGAAATTATGTTGGCGATCTTGAGGTGCGATAAATAGAATCATTACCACCAGTGGAAATACCCAAGCAGTAAAACCATAATTAATGCGATCGGGATACCAGTCGCTATTCAAAAACTGCCGCAACCAAGGATAAGCATTTAATAAGTTTAGGCGAAATAACTGTTTCTTTGCCGCCTGCGCCCAAAATACTTCCTCCGTTAAGAGGCTACTTCCTTGTGCCTGCAACAATGCTCGATTTACCATGTTCTGCAATTCTAATAAATTACCTGGGAAATCATAAGTTTGTAACCGACGAATTGCTTCTGGTGTAACCTGAGGTTTGGCTAACTTTTTTTGACGACAAGTGATGTTGATATAATAGTTAACCTGAGCCTCTAAATCATTTTTTCGCACCCGCAATCCTGGCACTTTAATTTGATGCTCAATTGCCTTGCAAAAAGTTGGCTGAGTACTCTCTGAGATGAGAATTAGACGAGCATTACTGGGACGGGCTAGCACTGGAGTTTGCCCTTCACGCACAATGGGCATATAGTTGCCTGTAGTCAATAACTGTTCGATCTGAGGTGCTAATTCACGTGGTAACTCCTGCACATCATTCAAAATTAATGTTCCTTCACCCAACCATTCTAACAGCCCTGGTTTTCCGCCCACTCGTCCAAATAATTCTGCACCATTGGCAGTAATGAGGGCACTTTTGAGACGGATAATCGGTTGATGACGACGCTTGGAAGCAAAATGAATGAGCGCGGCAATATTATCTTTTTCTAATCCTGGTTCACCCGAAATCAAAACAGATTTATCGTCATTTGTTGCAATGCGAATTTGTTGACGCAACTTGATTGCATAACGACTGTTACCAATAATTCCTCGTTTGGCTTGTGCCACTAAATAAGGACGTAGCGCGGCTCGTCTATCATGTTCGTAGACGATTTCACCTTCGAGTTGGACTAGTTTACTTGCCAATCGATCGGCATAAACGGCGGTAATCTGAGGATATTGGGTGATTAATGCTTGCCATCGATCGACAGTGATCGTCTGAAACTGACATTCTGTAAGTGTTATAATCCGGCTGTCTGTCAGTTGTTCTCGCTGTAATGCCGATAAATTTACTACCGCACCTGGTAATAATCCACTCGCCCACATCAGTCCCACTTTCTGACGACGATAACGCTCTGCTTGTCCAGATTCTAAGATATAAAGCTTCGTAACAGGCGTATTTTCAATTGTCACTCGACAACCTGGAGGTAAGATTAATACCTCTAATTCACTGGCGATCAATTCTAAAACGTCACTCGGCAACATGCCTAATTCGGTATCTGATTCCAACCAATTAACTAATGTTGCTGTGGACATTGGGATATACCTATCGTATGACCAAATCTGTGATAAACCGATCCTGATCAATCCCGCAAATTACCAAATTTTTGCCATCTTCAGCGCAAATCCAGATAACTCTGGATCGCCCGTGACAAGTTCGGGTTGCTCCAAAACTTCAGGAGATTGATCTGGGCGGTAGATGTAAACTTGGCGATTTTTACGATCAATTAACCAACCCAAGGATGCACCGTTGTCGATGTATTCCTGCATTTTGGTTTGGAGGGAAATGAGGGTATCGCTCGCTGACCTTAACTCGATCGCGAAATCTGGACAAATTGGAGCAAATGAAGCTTGTTCTGCTGCTGTCAGAGCATTCCATCGTTCTAATTTAATCCAAGACGCATCAGGAGAGCGGGTAGCTCCATTGGGTAGAGTAAAACCTGCACTGGAGTCGAAGCCAATGCCCATCCCGTTCTGCTCTGCCCAGACCCAAAGCTGCGCGGCAATATTAAAATTGCGGTTGCCTGTATCTGAGAAAGCAGGTGGTATGATGATGACTTCTCCTTGAGCAGTGCGCTCGATCCGTAGCTCTTGATTGGCTTGGCAAAATTCATGGAATTGCGCCTGCGTCATTTTGACGATTGCCGGAAAGTTGACTGCTAGGGGTGCATTATCGGTTTGAATTAATAGCGTTGTCATGGGGATTACCTCTGGTACAGCAAGGCTGATCGTGGTTTAAAACAGTTTCTCTAGTAAGCCGACAAAAGCATGGGGTTGATTAGGATCACCCATTAATCGCCAAACAATTTTCACACACTTGATCGAATAAGTTCTCTACCATTTGGATGATCTTTTTGCAGTCATATGACTCAGTATGCCTGACCACTCTATCGACTGATTATATTTTAGAAAACCTAAGAAACTTGATTAATTATAGCCATATTTTTTGATGAACCAAGTTTTGGTCAGTTGAGTTAGTATGCAATAGCAAGTCAGGATGCCAGCTAACCAGAGAAAATAAATGCTTGGTAGTGCTACGAATCCTAAACTAGGGGCGATCGGTGAAAATGGTAGATACATGCCGATACACATCACGGTCGCGGTAATCAACAGCATAGGTAAAGAGGCTCGACTCTGGAAAAAAGGCACCTTAGCAGTCCGAATAACGTGAACGATGAGGGTTTGGGTCATTAGGCTTTCGACAAACCAACCCGTTTGAAATAAAGCTTGGTTTTCTACGGAATTCGCTCCAAATACAAACCACATGATGGCGTAAGTAGCATAGTCAAAAATAGAGCTGATCGGTCCAATGAAAATCATAAACCGCCGAATGTTCTTAATTTTCCACTGGGGCGGCTTGACTAGATCTTCTTTATCGACATTATCGAAAGGGATACCCGTTTGAGAAAAGTCGTATAGGAGATTATTAATTAAAATCTGGACTGGCTGCATCGGTAAAAATGGCAAAAGCGCACTCGCACCCAAAACGCTAAACATATTACCAAAGTTTGAGCTGGTGCCCATTCTGATATATTTAACTATATTAGAAAAAGTCTGGCGACCGATCCTAACTCCAGATTCCAAGACTAATAAGTTTTTTTCGAGTAAAATAATGTCTGCCGATTCCTTGGCGACATCAGCAGCCGTATCGACAGAGATTCCAACATCTGCTTCTCGTAAAGCAGCAGCATCATTGATGCCATCACCCATGTATCCAACGATGTTACCTGCTTTGCGTAATACCTGAATTACCTTAGCTTTTTGGGTGGGCGAAAACTTAGCAAAAATGGTAGTAGTTGCGGCAACTTCAGCTAATTTAGTATCATTCAAAGAATCAATATCGCTACCTAATAAAACATTTTTAACGGTTAAACCCACATCCCTACAGATTTTCTGGGTAATAATTTCATTGTCCCCGGTTAAAATTTTCACCTCAACTCCATTGCGCTGGAGTGCTTTGAGTGCTTGGGCCGCAGAATCTTTAGGCGGATCGAGAAAGGCAATGTTACCTAATAAAATCAGATCGCTTTCATCGGCGATCGCACAGTGAGCTTGCTCTAATGGAATTTTTTTGTATGCTACTGCAATAACCCGTAGACCATCAGAATTGAGCTTTTGTTGCAAATCGGCAACTTTGTGATGAACCGAGTTATCCATTGGCAAAATCTTGTCATCGACTTGGAGTTGAGTACAGACTTTAAGGACTTCTTCAACGGCACCCTTACAAATCAGAACATGTTCTTTGCCCGTTTCCGCGATGATCACCGACATCCTGCGGCGCACAAAGTCGAAGGGGATTTCGTCAAATTTGTGGTAGTCTCGATCGATATCCAAAGAGGCAATTTCTTGTTTATGCTCTAATACTGCCACATCCAGTAAATTCTTTAATCCAGTTTGGTAGAAGCTATTTAGGTAAGCATATTTAAGCACCTCTAAACTTTCTTTACCATAGGGATCTAAGTGCCGTTGTAAAACAATTTTGTCTTGGGTGAGAGTGCCTGTTTTGTCGGTGCAGAGAATATTCATCGAGCCAAAATCTTGAATTGCATCGATGTTTTTGACAATCACTTTTTTGTCAGACATGGCGATCGCCCCTTTTGCCAAATTTGCGGTCACAATCACGGGCAACATTTCAGGAGCTAATCCTACTGCTACCGATAAAGCAAAAGTAAATGCCTCTACCCAATTGTGTTTGACGATACCATTTATGAGAAATACCAGTGGAGCCATAATTAGCATAAACCGCAATAACAGTGCCGTTACACTATTCACAGCTTTGTCAAAGCTGGTACGAACTCTGGTCTCACCAATCGTTTTTGCTAGTGATGATAGATATGTATGAGTGCCAGTTTCAACTACGACAGCAGTACCAGAACCACTAACTACGGTGGTGCCCATAAAGCAAAAATTGCTTAGCTCCAAAGGATTCTGCTCTTGCCGATCGATGAGGTCTACGTGTTTTTCGGCAGGGAGAGATTCGCCAGTGAGGGTCGATTGACTCAAGAATAAATCTTTGGCAACAATTAGCCGAATATCGGCGGGAATCATATCTCCGGCTGATAGCAAGACGATATCTCCAGGTACTAGTAACTTCACTGCAATTTCAGTTCCGGCAACGATACCCTGCTGTTCTTTTGCTGCGGCTTTGTTACCTTGACGATTCACTGCTGTTGTAATGCTGACCATAGCCCGCAGCTTTTCGGCGGCTTTGTTCGACTGGAATTCCTGAGAAAATCGCAGTAATCCACCAAAAATCACCATGACGGTAATAATCAGGGCGGCTGTCGGACTGCCAGTTAATAAAGAAACGATCGCTAGTACAATCAAGAGCAGCGAGAGGGGATTTGTCACCGTTTTCAGTAGTTGAACATACCAACTCAACGGCTTTTCGCGGGCAATTTCGTTTAGCCCAGCTTTTGTCAATCGTCGCTGAGCTTCTGTCTCAGTTAGCCCTTCCAGTGAAGTATCAAATAATTTTAGAACTCCATCCACGTCTTTTTGGGCGATATCGATAAGTGCGTTGGATGAATTCACAGAATTATCGGTCGGGCTTAAAATTTTCATAAAATCTGATTATGGTTATTAAATTTTCATGAGTTTGGAAATCATAAGCTACTGCCTTCAATATTAGGTTTTCACTGTGAGTATCTTGTGAGGTTGCTATATGTTTAGGTGGTAGATTGCCAATAACAAAGGGTGAAAATAATGGCTAAACTTATTTTGGTTCGGCATGGTCAAAGCCTTTGGAACGCCCTCAACAAATTTACTGGATGGGTGGATGTCCCCCTAAGCGAACGCGGTCGTGCTGAGGCGACGATCGCCTCTTGTCGGCTCAGTGGTTATCGAGTGAATGTCTGCTTCACGAGCAAATTAATTCGGGCGATCGAAACAGCAACAATCTGTCTGACCGAACGTGATGATATCTGCGGTGGTAAAATTCCAATTATTAAACATGAGCAATCTGATGCAGATTGGCGAGGCTGGGACAACTATGATGGAAATCGGGCTGAAGAACTACCTATTTTTACGAATGCTGCCCTTGACGAGCGGTTTTATGGTGATTTGCAGGGTTTAAACAAAGCGGATACTGCTGCTAAATATGGTCAGGAACAGGTGCAGGCTTGGCGCAGATCTTATAGTGTTCGACCACCTGGTGGGGAGAGTTTGGAGGAGACTCAACAGCGGGTGGTTGCTTATTTTAATAGCCAAATTTTGCCCCATTTGATCGCAGGTGAGAATGTCTTGATTGCCGCACATGGTAACTCGTTGCGATCGATTATCATGATGCTCGACAGGTTAACTCCAGATGAAGTAACAGTACTAGAACTGGCAACAGGTGTCCCGATCGTATACGACCTGGATGCTGCTGGGGAATCAGTCGGCAAAAAGATTTTGAATGATTGAAATTAGTTTGGACTAAAACATCGACACTTTTGCCTTCACTATATTTTCAGTAAAATTCATTTTAACAATTCGGATTGTTGGTTAAGATAGGTGCCATAGACGAAGTGCTATGGCACCCACCATCATAAGTCAATTGCGAGATTTAATATCCTGTTCGGAAAGTGTTAGCAAAAAAGCAAGGTTTGTCGTTGCTTTAAGGGCATGACGTGCATTAGCAGGTATGAAAATAAAAACTCCGGCTTCCAAAACAAGCTCTCTTTCTGCCAATGTTAATATGCCCTGCCCTTCAATTACATTAACAGTGGCATTACGCGGATTAGTATGTTCGGCAATGTGCATTCCCACCCCCAGCATCATTAGCATATATCGACAGTTAGCATCTTCTAATAAAATCTTGCTCTTAACTCTAGTCTGAGGATATTCAATAACATCTGCCCAGAGAATCGCAGCAGTTTTCGAGGACATTATCATCTCAGTCATGGGATTATTTCGTTAGTAGCGAGAGGTTAATACGAATAGAGACGCTCGTGGATTAAACGTCATAAATTATGGAAAGACAATTTTGGAGATCGGTGCATGTCCTAGAAATAGATATGCAGCAGGTCGGAGTACACTTTCAGAATACATAATCTTTTGGATAGCTAAACTTGGCACACGTTTGGCGGTGGCATTGTAAGTTGCGATTTCACCTTCTAAGCTAAAATCACTATCGGTAAGATAGTGATCGTTGTCGTGTACTGCTTGAAAGATGAAGTTGTAAATGGGATTAAGTCCCAAAGTTGTATCATAATTTTCGGCAGACACCCACAGGTGACTTTGCTTAATATCGGCAAACATCTCGGCGGCATTGTCATAACGCTTGTACCATGAGAATTCTAGATTGAGTGGAGTGCTCTCAAACTCGACCCAAAGCCATTCACACAGTTCTGAAAGCGTTGCATCGGAAATTTGGGCAGGTTCACTTTCTAGGTAAAATTTAGCAAGGGTTTCGACTTTGGATGTTTTGATGTTCATTGACGTAGTCTCTCTGCAAGAGAATCGAGTGTTCATATCAGTATTTGGATCGGCTGCTTCTAAATTTTTACAAGTTGCTTTGTAAATCTGTTAATTATATTACTCATAATATTTTTTCTAAATAATGATTGTCGATTCTCCGCAAGGCAGAGGCTCTGCCAACGAGATTAGATTCTAGAAATATTAGTTAATGTTGTGTATTTGTGGCTGTAAAAAATTGGCGATCGTATGACTCAGTACTAAAAACAGCAACTTTCATGATTCATTTCCCTCGATACTTGTCATCTTAGGTTTAAAGTGTGAGAATCTCGTGAGGTAATCAGATCTATTCAGTCATTGAGCAGATTCTGGCGCAGGCTTTGCCCATCAGTCGTTCTACACCGACTAATTTGGTTATGTACTGTGCCGTCCCTTGTCATTGCGAGCATTCACACCAAAAATGCTGAACCGCCAACGTTGGTAGATGAGGAAAGTGATAGTGAGCAGCACCACAGAGATGATGCCAATCGGAGGGGCAAGCCAAGCGCGATCTCGATCGAGCAGGTTGCTAGCTAATATAGTGATGCCTGC
>JAYSRP010000154.1:0-15018 GCA_043721015.1 Synechococcales cyanobacterium
ATATAGTGTGCCAACTTGGGCTTCACTCGGAGCTGCTACGCCAGATTTGGGGATTGACATTGCAGGCAACGGCCAATGGTATCAATTAATACCAGTCAATAAAGATATTCTTTGATGGCAATTTAAGATCTTGGTGCTAATCTTGAAACCACCCCACAGTATTTTTGAGCCAAGTAGAATCTATACTTAGTTCTTGGGTACTATAGATAATGTGGATATTAGACTTCGTGGATTCTCTATGACCTTTGTTGGCTTGCATATTCACAGCGATTACAGCCTGCTCGACGGAGCTAGTCAATTGCCCGAGCTGGCTGATCGGGCGGTGGCCTTGGGGATGCCCGCTATTGCGCTGACCGATCACGGGGTAATGTATGGGGCGATCGAACTCATTAAGGTCTGCCGCAACAAAGGCATCAAGCCAATCATCGGCAACGAAATGTATGTGATCGAGGGGGACTACCGGGAGCAAAAGCGCCGCCAGAAGTTTCATCAGGTGGTGCTAGCCAAAAATACCCAGGGATATAAAAATTTAGTAAAGCTCACCACCATTTCACACCTCGAAGGCTTTCAGGGTAAAGGTATCTTTGCCCGTCCTTGTATCAACCGTGAGGTGCTAGAGCAGTACAAAGAAGGCTTAATGGTGACTAGCGCCTGTTTGGGGGGTGAGATTCCTCAGGCGATTATGGCGGGAAGCTTAGGCTATGCCCGCAAGGCGGCGGCTTGGTACAAAAAAGTTTTTGGCGAAGACTTTTACTTGGAGATTCAAGATCACGGCTCTCGAGAAGACCGGATTGTGAACGTCGAGATTGTGCGAATTGCCCGAGAACTAGATATTGAGATTATTGCCACCAACGATTCTCACTTTATTTCTTGCCAAGACGTAGAAGCCCATGATGCCCTGCTCTGTATTCAGACCAATACGCTGATCAGCGAAGACAAGCGGATGCGCTACAGCGGCACCGAGTACCTGAAATCGGCAGAAGAGATGGCGCTGCTGTTCCGGGATCATTTGCCAGCAGATGTGATTGCCGAGGCGATCGCCAACACCCTCAAAGTAGCTGATAAAGTCCAGCCTTACAACGTGTTGGGTGAACCCCGCATCCCCGATTTTCCGCTGCCGCCCGGTCATACCCAGGCTACTTATGTCGAAGAAATTGCCCACAATGGCCTAAAAACCTTACAGAAAGTCAAAAACTTCCAAGATATCAGCCAAGAATACCGCGATCGACTAGATTACGAGCTGAAGATGATCGAGCAGATGGGTTTTTCGGCCTATTTTTTGGTGGTGTGGGACTACATCAAGTTTGCCCGCGATCGAGGCATTCCCGTCGGCCCAGGGCGCGGCTCAGCAGCAGGCTCGCTGGTGGCCTATGCTATGCGTATTACCAATATTGACCCGGTACATCATGGCTTAGTATTTGAGCGCTTCTTGAACCCGGAACGGAAGTCAATGCCCGATATTGATACCGATTTTTGCATCGAGCGCCGGGATGAGGTGATTCAATATGTGACCAAAAAATATGGCACTGAGCGAGTGGCGCAGATTATTACTTTTAACCGGATGACCTCCAAAGCGGTGCTAAAAGATGTGGCAAGGGTGTTAGATATTGCCTATGCAGATTCCAACAAAATGGCCAAATATATCCCAACCGTGCGGGGTAAACCGACTAAATTGGGGGTGATGATTTCAGATAAAACGCCAGCAATGGAGTTTAAGCAAGCCTATGAAACAGCTTTTTTTCAGACCAATGTACCGGGTGTAACTATCTCAGGTAAGCAGTGGATTGATATGGCAATGCGGATTGAAGGCACCAATAAAACCTTTGGAGTTCACGCCGCTGGAGTCGTGATTTCGGCGCAGCCCTTAGATGAAATTGTGCCGTTGCAGCGCAACAATGACGGCTCGGTAATTACTCAATATTACATGGAAGATTTGGATGCTTTAGGTTTGCTAAAAATGGACTTCTTGGGTCTGAGAAATTTGACAATTATTCAGAATGCGGTAGATTTAATTTTTCAAAACAAGGGCGATGTAATTGACCCCGATGAAATTACTTTTGAAGAACGCCGCGCCATTTCTATTCAGCGTAAAAATGAGGGTAAAACTGGTGGTAAAAAACGACCACCAATGGTAGATAAAACCTATAAAATGGTCAGCGCTGGAGACTTGGAGGGGGTTTTTCAGCTAGAGTCTTCCGGGATGTTAGATGTAGTATCGAAACTGCGCCCTTCTTGCATTGAAGATCTATCTTCGATTTTGGCGCTGTATCGTCCAGGCCCGTTAGATGCAGGGTTAATTCCACACTTTATCGATCGAAAGCACGGACGAGAAGAGATCGTCTATGATCACCCACTACTTAAACCCATACTAGAAGAGACTTACGGAACTTTATGTTACCAAGAACAGATCATGAAAATGGCGCAGGATTTGGCGGGTTATTCGCTGGGTCAGGCCGATTTGTTGCGACGGGCGATGGGGAAAAAGAAAGCCGATGAAATGCAAAAACAGCGCACTAATTTCTTAGATGGTTCAGCGAAAAATGGAATTTCTACGGAAATTGCTGATAAGTTGTTTGATCAGATGGTGCTGTTTGCCGAGTATTGTTTGAGTGGAGATACTAAGATTTTGACAATGGAATATGGGGCAGTGTTGATCGACAAAATTGTCTCAGAAAAACTACAGTGCTCGGTATTTAGTGTCGATAAAAAAGGCCATGTATATACTCAGCCGATTGCTCAGTGGCATCAACGAGGCGAGCAAGAGGTAATGGAGTATTTGTTGGAAGATGGATCGAAAATCAAAGCAACGATCGATCACAAATTCATGACGACTGGCGGTGAAATGCGATCGATTCAGGAGATTTTTGAGCAAGGGCTAGATCTTTATCGAGTCGATCGTTAGCGATTTTTCATAATCTTATAGATAGTCTTTCATATCTAACGAGTGGCAATGTTATAATTACGGATGAATTCCATCACTTCGGTTTATAGTAAGTTCAGGAGACACCTCATGTCAGAAGAAAGATTAGAGCGCATTGAAAATCAACTCGATCGGGTTGTTCAGACCATAACTGTGATGCAGCAGAATATGACTGTGATGCAGCAAAATATGACGGCCATGCAGAATCGGACGGATAGCATGGAGGGCACATTATTAACTGCTATGACCGATGGCTTCAGCTCTCTCAAGAAATATATTACCGATTTGGATGTTGACTTAGCTCGCAATGAAAACAATACCGAGGATCTTGCTAGAAAAAATCGCAGATTAAATCAGCGCATGATGCGACTAGAAAACAACGGTGACAATTTTTAAATAATATTTTAACCACCGCTGGTCTTAGCCTTATAGCCTAGACCCACCAACACTTCCAAAATTTTGGGACGATGATCACCTTGGATTTCGATCAATCCATCCTTCACTGTGCCACCACTGCCACATTGATTCTTAAGCTGCTTGGCAATTTTTTGCAGCGTCTCATCACTTACCTGCCAACCAGTCACCTCAGTAACAGTCTTGCCTCCCTTGCCTTTGCGAGTAGCCTGAATCTTGAGATTATGCTGCTGTGGGGGTAGATCTATGGGTTCGAGTTCTTCCTCGGCTTCATTAACTCCAAACTCCCGATAGACAACTTTTCCAGCTTCTTGTTTCTTGCCAGCCATAATTTTCAGTAGAATGAGGAACAATTGATTTTAAGCCTGCTCTAGACTCGGCCTAGCAAATATTATGACTCAAACTCCTCTTTCTCCCAAAACCAGTTTTCAAGCTTCAGCTCAGCCAGATAAACTTGGACGCTTTGGTAAATTTGGTGGCAAATACGTTCCAGAGACTCTGATGCCAGCTCTGGCTGAGCTAGAAGCCGCATACTATCAGCATACTCAAGACCCAGAATTTCAAAAAGAACTAAATGGCTTGCTTCACGACTATGTTGGTCGTCCTAGCCCACTATACTTCGCTGAACGCCTTACTGAGTACTATGCCAAACCTGATGGCAGCGGTGCGCAGATTTATCTAAAGCGCGAAGACTTGAACCATACTGGTGCCCATAAAATCAACAACGCCCTGGCTCAGGTGTTGTTGGCTCGGCGGATGAACAAAAAGCGGGTGATCGCCGAAACTGGAGCTGGTCAGCATGGGGTGGCCACGGCGACGGTTTGCGCTCGTTTTGGTTTGCAGTGCATTATTTATATGGGCGTAGAAGATATGGAGCGCCAATCTCTGAACGTTTTTCGGATGCGTTTAATGGGTGCAGAAGTGCGGGGAGTCACGGCTGGTTCCGGGACTTTGAAGGATGCGACCTCAGAAGCAATTCGGGACTGGGTCACGAATGTACAGACTACTCATTATATTTTGGGTTCAGTGGCTGGTCCGCATCCTTACCCCATGATTGTGCGAGATTTTCATGCGGTGATTGGAGTAGAAACACGGCGGCAGGCCCAAGAAAAGTGGAACGGCTTACCAGATATCTTATTGGCCTGTGTGGGTGGTGGCTCCAATGCCATGGGCTTGTTCCATGAATTTATGAATGAGCCATCGGTAAGGTTGATTGGCGTGGAAGCGGCTGGTTCTGGGACAGATACCAATAAACATGCGGCGACGCTGACCATGGGTAAGCCAGGGGTTCTGCATGGGGCAATGAGTTATCTGTTGCAAGACAGTGATGGTCAAGTCACTGAGGCTCATTCGATTAGTGCGGGCTTAGATTATCCCGGCGTGGGGCCAGAGCATAGTTTCTTGAAAGATATGGCGCGGGCAGAATATTACAGTGTGACCGATGAGCAGGCTTTGGCGGGCTTTAAGCTCACTTCTCAGCTTGAGGGGATTATTCCGGCCTTGGAAACTGCTCATGCTTTGGCTTACCTAGAAACCCTTTGTCCATCGCTGACTGGTAGCCCAAAGCTGGTGATCAACTGCTCAGGTCGGGGCGATAAGGATGTAAATACTGTTGCGAAATTTATGGATCTTGGTTGATTTCTGAAGGATTTTGGTAATAATAAGGTTATGAATGGATTGACTGCGGCGTTGGTGACTGCCAATAATGTTTTTTGATCTATGCTTGACTTACTCGGGAGCTGAGATATTCTCGCTGCGGTATACTAGGCAAGTACCTAGAAACTGAGCAGCCAGAATCAAATGCGCCCACCTGGCTTTTGCCAGGTCATAAACTGAGGTAAGACGGCGTTGTGGTTTTCCATTCATTTTAATTATTGCGGTTTGGTGCGGCTTTGGAGATAGATTGGCAGCTTATTGGGGTAACTTTTGTCACAGTGTTTATTGCTGAAATTGGCGATAAAAGTCAGTTGGCAGCGATCGCTATAGGCGGTAGTTCCAAGCACCCCAAAGCAGTGTTTTTTGGCTCCGTGGCAGCATTGTTGCTAGCCAGCGCGATCGGAGTCTTAGCCGGTGGCTCCATTACAGTTTTATTTCCACCCAGAATCCTCAAAGGTGTGGCCGCCCTGGGCTTCTTGATCATGGCTGGCAAGTTGCTATGGTCTAACTTCAGTCCGGCAGATCTATCAGCCACTGAAGAGTAAACGGAGATACCTGGGATGCTTGAATTTCTATTTGCCCGCCCAGAGTTAACAGCCAATATTCCCTGGTGGCAGCCTTGGCTATGTGGAGCCTTATTGAACTGCGCTTTACTGGGCGTGGCCTATGTATTACCCAAAAAGCTTTTGACTCCCGCCGGTCATCTTCATGCCTGGGCTTTGGGGGTTATTTTGTGGGCGACTTTGGGGTGGCGTGCTTACGCCGTGATGATGGTTTATTTTCTCTGTGGATCGTTAGTCACCCGGATTGGCATGGCCGAAAAAGAAGCTGCTGGCATTGCCGAGAAGCGATCGGGTGCCAGAGGACCAGAAAATGTTTGGGGTTCGGCAGCTACCGCCACGATCTGTGCGTTGTTGGCCTACTTTTTAGCCGGGAAATCGATAGACCATCCCTGGCTGCCACTATTGATCTTGGGTTATGTGGCCAGCATTGCCACCAAGTTAGCTGATACCAGTGCGAGTGAAGTGGGCAAAGCCTATGGCAAAACCACTTATCTGATTACCACTCTCCAGCTAGTTCCCCGAGGCACAGAGGGTGCAGTAAGCTTAGAGGGAAGCATTGCCGGGGTGGTAGGTAGCTTAGTGCTAGCGATCGTCGCTAATATTTTGGGGCTAATTTCGGGGGTGGGTTTGGTAATTTGTTTGATTGCGGCTTTTGTAGCTACAACTGCCGAAAGCTTAATTGGAGCAGCCTTTCAAGATAAAAATACCTGGCTGACCAATGAGTTGGTAAATTTTATTAATACGGCGATTGGCGCGGTAGTGGCGATCGGATTAGGCAGTTTGTGGCAATCAATCTAAGTATTTTTCTTTCTTACCCGATCGTACAACTCTTCCATTACTCCCAAGAAAGATTGATCCTGTGTCCAAAAAGCCGGAAAATCTCCGCCCTTTTTCACGACCACCGCCGGAATAGTAGCCATTTCTCCAAGATCTACTGTTTGCGGTAATCTCTTCTTGCCCTGCCAAAAGTCTCTAGGAGTCGGAGGCAGATCTATAGCTACTTTGCGTGGTTTGGTGTAATAAGATTCTTTCGCATCGATCGACAACTCACCCTCTGCTAATGAAGCCGACAAAGCCTTGCCCAAAGTTGATTTGGCTAGTTCTTCTTGCAGCTTTGATCGAGATATTCCCCGCAGCTCAAAGAGCAAAAAAGGATCCTGATCCAACTGCGCTGCTACTAAATAATAAACTCCCGCGATATGTTTGCACGGATTACTGCTATCTGGACAAGAGCATTTGGTCTTGAAATCTTGGCGGTTGTGGGGCAACAAATGGGCATTCATTTCGCTAAAAATAGCTTCAATATTGTCGGGTACTTCGCCCAAGAGCAGCTTAGAGATTGCACTAGCCTTGGTGCCTAGTTTGGCGATGATCTTTGACCAGTCCGCCGCTGAAATTGTTTTGATTTCGATCGACACATTATAAGTAGGCTCTTTAGTCACACCAAAGTAAGCATTGATCGAACCACGGACTTTGGCTGTAACCTTGCCATCTTTAATTTGATGCTCTTTGACTTTGCCATTATTGGCATAAGCTCGTCCTCGCCCTAGTCTGCCTGAGTCAGTAAATTTCTCTAAAGCCTCAATGAATCGTTTGCCCCACCAGGTTCTGCTAAACTGTGCCATGGTAATTCCTCAAATAATAGTTAATCAACCCAGTTTTCTATCGATAAACTAGGTACTTGTTTGAAATGACGTAAATTCCTGGTAACTAAGGTGGCTCTGTTAGCAATAGCTATACTAGCAATTAATAAATCTGCCCTGCCAATTTTACGAAGCTTAGATATTGCTCGTAATCGGTCGAATTCTACTGATGCAGGTTGATTAATAGGAATAATCAATAAATCACTGAGAAATCCTTCTGTACGGAAGAAGAGTTCTTGAGATTTTAGTAAGTCTCCTCCAGTTTCAGCTTTGAGCATATAATCAATTCTCCCTCTTAAAATCTCAGCCTTGGTTATAATGGTGGTTCCGATTTCTGCATCTTCCAGAGAAGTTAAGCGATCAATAACATTAGAATTACCAAAATAGAGATGTGTTATGGTATCTGTATCAAGCAAGTACATAAACTATATATCTGAGCAATTGTCTATTTCTGGGCGTTCTCTGTCTTGATAAATCATTTCTTTTATTTGAACAAGTGAATCATCATTAGCAAAGGCACCTGCTTGGCTAATAAGAGTTAATCTACTATTTTTAGCTCGTAACCAATCATCAACTGCTGTTTTTAGAAATCTCCAATCACCTTCTATCTTTTGACCAGGTATATTTCCTTTCAATGCTTGATTCTCCACTGTTTCGATAGGTATGCGTAAATAGGTTGAGATTTCTTCTAACGTTAGTATGTCCGGTATAGTAATTCTATTCATAACTTTACCAATTTATTGTGCAGAGATAATTTAATAGTCTAGATGGCTACGCGTCGAAGATTTTCACTGAATATATAATTATCATATCACAGCACCATTTGTTTATTCAGTGTAATCAATTTCTTAAAGCTTTCATTGTCTAGCTCAGTGAGCCAAGATTCATCGGCTCCCACGATCGAATTAGCAATCTTTTTCTTATCTTCAATCATTTGGTCAATGCCTTCCTCTAAGGTGCCTAACGTGACAAACTTATGCACAAACACATTGTTCTTTTGGCCAATTCTAAAAGCCCGATCGGTTGCCTGATCTTCTACTGCCGGATTCCACCAGCGATCGAAGTGGAAAACGTGGTTAGCTTTGGTCAACGTAATCCCCACCCCACCAGCTTTTAGTGACAAGACAAAAGCCGCTGGCTCTGTCTCAGGATCTTGAAACTCTGTGATCATCTTTTCGCGCTTGTTTCGGGATGTGCCGCCATGTAAATAATAGGTCTGATAACCCAAAACCTGCTTGAGATATTGTTGCAGTGCCTCACCAATTTCCGTAAATTGTGTGAAAATTAGCAAGCTCTGTCCTTCGGCAGTAATTTCTTCTACCATTTCATCCAAGCGCTGGAGTTTATGAGAGCGGACGGCGGTAAATTCACTATTGTCTTGCAGAAACTGGCGGGGATGATTACAAATTTGCTTTAGCTTCATCATGGTTGAAAGCATTAATCCTTTGCGCTGAATGCCTTCTACTTCTTTGAGCTGTTCAACTACATCTTTAACAATAGCCTCATACAGCGAGGCTTGCTCTTTGGTGAGGTTACAATACTGCTTTTGTTCAACTTTATCTGGCAAGTCTTTAATAATAGTTTTGTCGGTCTTCACCCGCCGTAGAATGAATGGCTGCACTAGCTTCTTCAGGGTTTCGGACTGCACAACGCTGTGTTCTCTTTGAATCGGTAGTTCAAAAGACTTGCGGAACTGGGCTTCTTTGCCCAAATAGCCCGGATTAAGAAAGTTGAAAATCGACCAGAGATCTAACAGCCGATTTTCCACGGGAGTACCAGTTAAAGCTAGACGGTGAGTGGATTTTAGTTTTAAAATTGCTTTGGTTTGCTCTGCCGCCGGATTTTTGATATTTTGAGCTTCGTCGATCACTATTCGCTGCCAGTTCATGGCCTGTAAGAGCTTGCCGTCTTTGCGGGCTAAGGTGTAGGAGGTGATCAGGATGTCGCATTTGTTGCTAGCTGCTTTAAATACAGCTACATCTTTAATTCGATCGCTGCCGTGATGCACAATTACTTTTAGATGAGGCGCGAATTTTTCGATTTCTTTGTTCCAGTTGCCCACTACCGAGGTCGGTGCAATTAATAAAGTAGGGACAACTTTTTTGCTAGTTTCTCGTTCTTTAATTAAGGCTGCAATCACCTGAATCGTTTTACCCAAGCCCATATCGTCGGCTAAACAAGCATTTAAACCTAGGCGCTCTAAATACTGAATCCAGGCTACCCCGCGCTTTTGATATTCTCGCAGAGTAGCTTTTAATAGTTTAGGGTTCTCGATCGGCTCTAAATGACTCGGATCATGCAGTTTATCCATCATTGCTGCCAAGCTTTCGTCAGTGTCTACCTCAAATTCTTCGTTGGCTCCAGCAGCTTTTTGCATCAGTTCTAACAGCGTTAATTCTGGCTGAGCCTCTTGATTTTTTTGCCAGAACTGGAGCATCTGCTGCATTTTAGCAATATCCAATTCCATCCACTGACCCCGGAATTGCACCAGAGGCGCTTTGGCATCAACTAACTTTTGCCATTCTTGAGGAGTAATAGCTTCGTCACCGATCGCTAGTTCATAGTGGTAATTTATTAAGTTATCTAGCTGCATCAATCCTTTACTAACTTTGCTACCTCCAGCTTTTTTAGATGACGATGTTTTCAATCGGAGCTTTGCTCTGGCTCTACCTTGGGGTGTCCACCAAGCAGGTACACTCACTTTGTAGCCAGCATCTTCTAGCACCCAGGCTGTTTCTGATAAAAACTCAAAAGCCGCATTAACACTCAGGTTAAAGCCAATGGGTTTATCGGTTTCTAAGCCTTGCCAAATCGATGGATAAATTTGGGCAGCATGGCCTAAATTGAGCAATAAGCCTTTCTCAAATTCTTGACCAAACTGTTTCTGTAAGTCTTTCTTGGCCTTAACTCCCATGCTCCAGTAATCATTGAGTTCAAGTTTGTTGGAAGGATCTTTTTTGGCAGCAGCTAAAAATTTAATCTGCCAATCATTAGGCGATTTAGCAGTAGCTTCTTGGAGCTGAAAACAGAGATAAAAATCAGAGTTGTCTTGGGCGGCAACTAGCTTTTGTTTCCAAGCTTGCCACTGTTGATAGATTTCTAAAGCCGGAGAATCAGTCCAAGCTGATACACCCCAGCCTTGAGGATTTAAACAATCGCTTAATAATCGTGAATTGTCAATTTTTTTCTCGAAAGAACCAGGGATCGGAATGGTGGTAACTATATTGTGTAATAAATATTCTGAAAAATGCCGCAGCAGAGTTTCTGGATCATAGAATTCTATTGCTGCATCCGATTTGTCCAAGCCACCAGTGCAGACAAGAGGTAGATACTCTAGGTATTGATGGATCTTGGCTTCATAGGATTCGGAAATAATTTCCCAGCCGGGATAGATTTCATGGGCAGGAAGGGCTTTTTTACTCTTGCTTTTGGGGACAACTTTTTCGCGGTATTTTAAAGCAGGAATATAGCGATCTTTGCGAATAACTTCTTGGAAAGACTGACTATAGTGATACCAAAAGAGCAGGTCGGAGCCAATTTGGGCTTCGGTGGCGTGATACAGGCACCAAAAATGAATTTCGTTGAGGGTTTTGGTGATCGAGTCTGTGCAGTAACAATTGATCGACCAAGTTTTCCAGGTAGTTGGCTCTGGCGGCTCAGTTTCTAGGTAGCGCGACAGCTCCAGCGATGGCAATGGCTCAGTTTTGGTACTGGGTAGAATAAAATACTTAGTAGCAAGCTGTGATCCGTTGGGGTCAGAACTGCCAACACCTAACTCATCACTGAGAAACGCCCAAAGTTCATGTCTGCCTAGCTGTTGAGGGTGACTATCTTTAGCTGGGCGCTTCTGCGGCTCCGGAGTATCGGTTTCTACCCACAGGCAAAATTCGCCTCCTTGAATAAATTCATCACTGGAGCTAGGAATCCATGTGCCATGCAGAATTTTCATAGATTGAACAGGGGAAAGCTTTTCACCATTCTAGCTGTTGACGGTTTGATTTTTCGCTAGTTCTAAGAATATTTGCCAGTATTCCATTGGTTGACATCATATGAGGGATCAGACAGAATGGAGATATTGGAAAAGTATGTACAATATGTCTGCCAAAGATCATTACCATGAAACTGTTAAGAACGCCTTGATTAAGGATGGCTGGACAATCACCCACGATCCTTTGACCTTGAGGCTCTCCAAGAAAAAACTTTACATCGATTTGGGGGCTGAGCAGCTCATTGCAGCAGAGCGCAGTAATCAAAAAATTGCTATTGAAATCAAAGGATTCCATCGAGCCTCTGATATTAAAGATTTAGAAGATGCTCTTGGTCAGTTTATTTTTTACACAACATTTTTGAGTCGGCAGGAACCAGATCGAGTACTTTATCTAGCAATACCAGAACTGGTAAGACAGTCTGTTTTGAAGAAGAAGTAGGTGCAACACTACTAGAAGATAACCTACTTCGCATTGTTAGCTTTGATCCTGAAAAAGAGGAAATTGTACAATGGATGACCTAAAATATCAAAACATTATTGAATCTGTTCTGCAAGAATATGTTGAATACATTGGTGATTCTGAACCTGAAATCCAGAAAGAGCAGGTGTTTGATCGAGATAAAAAACACTTTTTATTAGTTGAAACCGGCTGGCAAAACAATCGTCGAATCTATGGTGCGATTATTCATATTGATATTATTAATGGCAAGGTCTGGATTCAGCAGGACGGCACAGAGGAAGGTATAGCCTATGATTTAGTTAAGGCCGGTATTCCCAAAGAGCATATTGTTTTAGGATTTAAAGCCTTGCCTCGAAGAGAAACAACAGAATTTGCAGTTTCGTAATGTACGATTTCTAATAATCACCTTGATTAAAATTGAGTTCAGATGTCATGATTGTTCTACCTTGCAATGCTATCTCTATTTTATCTAATCGATCCGCCAATTCCTCCAGTTCATTCCATTCCAACTCGATTCTGCGTTCCAACTGAAGTTTTTCTGTTGCATTAATCTCTATACTCATTGCCTTTTTCAAATTATTTACAACATTTGTTTTTTGTTTAACATGTGATTGCAGTACTCTGCACTCGTTCTGTAGCGCTTGGTTATAAACAAGTTTTGACTCAATTTGAAATTTAAAAATCCCATTACACCAGCTCCAAAAATCAGGTGATTTCTGAGCAACCAACTTCATAACTCTCATGGGTATCCATAGAATAATTGGTAAGTGCAGTTCTCGTAAAGCTTCTCTTGTCCATTGTAGATACCCAAAAAACTTTTTTAGTGGTTCATCTTGCTCTAAAAACCCTAGAGCTTCTGCACCTAAGACAGTCACAATTGTATTTTCAAAAGAGCTTATGGCATCAGCAATAGTTTGGCGTAAACTTGGTTCTTGTGGATCAAGATAAACTTGATAAGATTGAATTCTGGGATAAAGTTCTTGCTCATAGCGACGAATTATTTCTGCCTTTTGATCATCTCCATCACATACTGCTAGAAATATTCGCAATGAACCAATTCCTGCTTCGATCGACACAATTAATCGATCGTAGGTTTCTTGATTTGCTTCAAGAATCGTTTTAGCATTTGCATTAGTCATCAGATTATCTGCTCCTGCTTCAGTTGCCTGATTGCCAAAGGATGAAGATCATACCAGCTCTCAGCATTTCGATATTCGATCACATAAATATTATGGAGTAAATCCAAGAAATCTTGGTGTTTTGGATTATCAGGACGATAATTATCATAAGTTTGCTTCAATATTTCACGATCAGACTTATTTAACGTAATCATCATATCATTCCGCAGAATATCTAAAGCTTGAGTCAAAATATCTTGATTAATTCTAAGTCCATCGATCGATTCTTGTTTTCTAACCTTTTTTCGTAACTGTACTAGCATCAAACGGCAGCATTCTTGGGTAATCCGAATCAGCTCTCTCACCACACCACTGCTGGATTTAGCGATCTCAATTACAATATCTTCTGTAATTAAGTCATCACTGATTCTTTTCAATAAAATTTCTTGTAGCTTATCGGTCGTATCTGTGACTGGCTGAGGGTCTGGTTGCCTACTTTCTCCTTTGATATATAACTTCAAAACCGGCATGACAAAAATTTGGCTGCTCACAGCATCTTCAATATGCTTTTTTAAAACCCCATCACGTATTGTCGATATAGGAATAGTATAGATAATAGTAAAAGTCGGTTTCAAAAGTGAATTTAGATTTTGCTTGAATATCCTATCTACAGAATCTAACTCCAATTTATCTAAATCATCAATGATTACCACTATTTTTTTCTGGCAAGCCGATTCGATTTTTTTAGCAATTAAATTAAGGGTATCAATTAAGTCGTTAGGGTTTCTAGTGAATTTTTCTTTGATCGTCTCACGCATTACCTTGTCAGTTTGCAGCTTGGCTTTAATTATCCCAAACAGATCAAACCCCGTCTCTAATCCACCAGTTGTCTTGATTTCATCTGTTTTAGTGCGCTCTTTAAACCAATTGAAAAAAGCATCTTTTTGAGACTGCTCAATATCAATACTTTCTGCTTCAGCCTTGGACATCAGTTGCACAGCGATCGCAAACAGAATATTGATATGGTTGATATCTGGGGTTTCAATCAGATCAGAGATTGAGAAAACCACTGTAAAATAGCGATCGGAGAGTTTCTGGGCAAACTCCGCCAACAGAGTAGATTTTCCACAACCCCGATGACCTGCAAAAATCAACTGATTATTGTAATCTGAGCAATCCAACACCATTTGCTCCAAATCATCCAGCCACTCATCACCGTATTTCACCCGAAAATTGGCAATTTCCTCTGGTGTGATCAAAGGCTGCAACTGCAAATTGCGAAACGCTTGCTGGAATTCTTCAATACGGGTGGCTGCCATTACAAATCCATCAGGTGTCTGTACAACCCATATTTTACTGCATTTAATAAAAAGGTTGCCGTGGCTTTAGAGATCTCGCTAGTCAGTATTAGGAGGTGGTGATTCACGGCGGACTATTTGAAACCGATCGCCCTCAAGAATATTCAAACAGTAGCGATCAGCCAAGCCTCGGCGGACTAGAGCATTGCGGATTGCGGCGCTGGATCGCTCCACTTGTTTTGATTTTTGAGCTTGAGAAATCGTATCGGGGTGAGTGCGATAGAAATAAAGCGGTTCCTGAAGATGAGCGATTGTAGTGACTTCTGCAATCTTTAAGCAAATATCATAATCTTGAGCTTGGGGAAACTCTAAATCTATTCCGCCGACTAAATCATAAATCTCTCGCCGGATTAAACGGAAATGAAAAGTCATAAAGTCGATCAATAGCCGGTTTGGGGAATAGGGGATTTGACATCTGGCACCTAATCCTAAAACCTTTCCCTGTTCATCAATAATCCAATGATTGGTATAGACCATCCCTGCTTGAGGGTGTTTGTCGAGAACAGCAACAGTATTCGCCAAAGTTTCTGGGGCAATGTAGTCATCACTATCGATCCAAGCCAAATAGTCATAGTTAGTAAGAGAGGCAATTGCACTTCTTAGAGCATGTTGTCTACCGGTGTGGGGTGCAGCAATACAGTGGATACGCGGATCTTGCTGAGCATACTTACGGGCAATTGCTGGAGAATCATCGATCGATCCATCATCCCAGATAATTAACTGCCAATAGGGATAAGTTTGGCCAAGAATGCTTTCCAGAGCTTGGGGTAAATAATTTTGGCGATTGTAGACCGTCATCACCAGAAAAACTTTGCTGGTCATCAGAACTTCCTAAATTTAGATCCTAAAAAACCCACACGGCCTAACAGCATGGGCTACACCTAAAATGGTGACTAAA
>JAYSRP010000155.1:0-5949 GCA_043721015.1 Synechococcales cyanobacterium
AAAGTTTCGCTCTAGGCGGAATCTTCATTTCGCTCGCATTCATCCCGACATCCATCTGGGTACAGATGGGATGCGGGGCTTCTGCTGTTTAAGCTAAAACCGCCCCCATAACTTTAGAGGGCGGTCGATTTGGGCGGCTATTTACACAGCGTCGGTATTCTTTTCGCCGGTACGAATGCGCACGATTTGCTCTACAGGACTGACAAATATCTTGCCATCACCAATCTCACCAGTGCGGGCAGCAGCAATGATTTTGTCAATTACCATATCTACTTGAGCATCTTCGATGACAATTTCTACCTTCAGTTTTTGTAAGAACTCAACGGTATACTCCGAGCCACGATATCTTTCGGTCTGCCCTTTTTGTCTACCAAAGCCTCGAACTTCCGAGACGGTCATGCCGATGATTCCGGCGTTAACTAATGCGATTTTTACTTCGTCTAGTTTAAATGGGCGAATAATTGCCTCGATCTTTTTCATAAATATTCCTTTATTACCTACAAGGTCTTAAAATTCGTGTTTAGGGTTAGAAGTCTTGTATCACTTCTATCATTAGCATTTTTGTAACTTAAGATACAAAATCTATGAAGTTGTTCCTGGGAATAGATTTTGGCACATCTGGTGCGCGATTAATAGTGATCGACAACGATCGTAATATCTGCTGGTCGGACAGCACTAGCTATGAGGCTCAAACTGCTGCCCAAAAGGATGTCCAGTGGTCGATCTCCTTGTTTGAACTGCTAGGTAGAATACCGATCGATCTCAAGAAACAGCTCACTAGCATTGCCTTAGATGGCACCTCTGGCACGGTGCTGCTCTGTGATCATTTTGGTCAACCTGTGGCCGAGCCTTTGATGTACAACGACGATCGGGCTAAGTCTGTGCTGGAGATGGTGAAATCGATCGCGCCGGTGGAACACAGCACGATCAGTGCTACCTCCGGTTTGGCTAAGTTGTATTGGTACGCTCAGCAGCCCTATTTTGCCGCTGGCCATTATTTGCTGCATCAGGCAGATTGGCTAGCTTCTTTGCTCCATGGCCGATTGGGCTACAGCGACTATCATAATGCCCTGAAGCTGGGCTATG
The DNA here is from genome assembly GCA_043721015.1 of Synechococcales cyanobacterium. Taxonomy (GTDB): domain Bacteria; phylum Cyanobacteriota; class Cyanobacteriia; order Cyanobacteriales; family Chamaesiphonaceae; genus JAAFHZ01. The sequence goes on from JAYSRP010000155.1 coordinate 1,087, forward strand.
ACCCGGTGAATTTGCAGTATCCCCAGTGGCTGAGATCTATCCCAGAGTTTCATTTATTGCCCCAGGTACTGGCTCCTGGTGAAGTAGTGGGTCAGATATTACCGGCGATCGCTACCCAATATCAAATCAACCCCGCATGTCTAGTTTGCGCCGGTACTACGGACAGCATTGCTGCTTTTGCTGCTGCGGGCGCGCATCAGCCCGGACAGGCGGTGACTTCGCTGGGTTCTACTTTGGTGATTAAGCTATTGAGTAATCGGCCAGTCCAGAATGCCAGTCTGGGGGTATATAGCCACCGCTGGGGAAATCTTTGGTTGGCGGGCGGGGCTTCCAATACTGGTGGTGCTGTGCTAAGACAGTTTTTTAGTAATGCCGAGTTGCAGGATCTCAGTGAGCAAATCGATCCGCAGATTATCTCAGAGTTAGATTATTATCCATTGCTAAAGCCCGGTGAACGTTTCCCGATCAATGATCCTAATTTGTTACCTAGACTGGAACCTAGACCCGATCGAGATCAAGATTTCTTGCAGGGAATGTTGACTGGCATGGCTCGCATTGAAGCTCAGGGTTATCAACTTTTACAGGAGCTGGGAGCCGATCGGCTGACCCAGATCTATACGGCAGGTGGTGGTGCTCAAAACCCTACTTGGCAAACTATTCGCCAAAATTTGATAGGGGTGCCAATCACCTCCGGTGCAAGCGAAGCTATCTCTCCTGCCTCTCAGAAAGAAGCTGCTTATGGTGCTGCTTTGCTTGCTTTGAATGGCAGATTTGGCGATCGGTAGTTGAAGCCGGTACAATAGGATTTCACAGTTAGAAAGAATCCTACCCTAAAAGCCGTACTATCCATGCTCTCAAAGAAGCTGGCAAAAAGGCTTTGGAAGAGGCGATCGATTACCCTGTTGCCAAAGTTCTAGTCGGCGACAGCAACTCCACCATTAAAAATGGAGCCACCTCATACTTCACATATTTTAGCTTAGAGCCGATCGAAGGCCGCCATAATAATCTCAGTAGTCTGCTCCCAATTAATGCACTTATCAGTCACCGAAACCCCATATTTCAGCTCACTCAAATCAGCCGGGATCGATTGACTGCCTTCAGATAAATGCGACTCCAGCATCAGACCAACGATCGAGTTATTGCCGTTCACAATTTGCTGCACCACATTTTCTAACACGATCGGCTGCAAGCGATAATCTTTGTTGGAATTTCCGTGGCTGCAATCAATCACAATCCGGGGCTGCTGACCAGCCTTCTTCAAAGCTGCTTCTACTTCCGCTACGCTGCTGGAATCATAATTGGGCTGACCCTCGCCACCGCGTAAAATCACATGGCCATAAGCATTGCCGATAGTCTGGAACACGCTTACTTGTCCCTCCTGATTGATACCCAGGAAATTGTGGGGCTGCATTGCTGACTGCAAAGCATTCAGCGCTACTTTAATGCTGCCATCGGTGCCGTTCTTGAAACCTACTGGCATCGAAAGACCGCTGGCCATTTCGCGGTGAGTTTGGGATTCGGTGGTGCGGGCACCGATCGCCGCCCAAGAGATCAAATCACCAATATATTGCGGGACGATCGGATCCAATGCTTCTGTCGCAGTGGGTAAGCCCAGTTTGGTAATATCTAGCAATAGCTGACGACCAATGTGCAGACCTTTTTCTACGTCAAAGGAATCATCTAAGTCTGGGTCGTTGATCAAGCCTTTCCAGCCGACGGTGGTGCGGGGTTTCTCAAAGTAGACTCGCATGATTAGCAACAGCTTGTCGGAGACTCTGTCTGATAACTCTTTAAGCTTGTGGGCATATTCCATGGCCGCAGAGATATCATGGATCGAACAGGGGCCGAGGACGATGAACTTGCGGTTATCACGGAAATCCAGAATGTTCTTGATGTCCGATCGATGTTTGAGAACCTGCTGCTCTAATTCAGGAGTCAATGGCAATTCGGCCTTGAGGGCAGTGGGAGTCACGAGTACTTGGGACTTGTCGATGCAAGCGTCGGAAATTTTGTCTTCCATGTTATTTTATTTAATTGGGAATTGTGGAAAGTGCTTTGTACGTTGAAAATTCTGTTAGGCGCAATAATATGGTTGCCAAAAGTAGCTGGTTTTAAATCGCCACCAGTTTGCTTGCAACTCGCAGCAAGCAGTTGTTTTTGCTAAGTTATTAAAGATTAAATGCAGACAGCGATGGGGTTTCATGGATTTTCTTAACTCTGCGAACCGTCGGCGCAGGTATTTGAAGCTCTATCATAGCTTGCTTAAGCTTGCTTTGCAGCGACCCATTCAATGACTTGTTTTCCTAACGAGACGTTATTAAGCCGATCGATTTCTCTAATTCCAGTGGGGCTGGTGACGTTGACTTCGGTGAGGTAGCCGCCAATTACATCGATGCCCACGAAGTACAGGCCATATTCTTTAAGCTTGGGAGCCATGGCAGCACACATTTCTAGCTCTCTGTCAGTAATTGTTGCAGCAGCCACCCGGCCACCTGTGGCCATGTTGCCCCGAAATTCTTTGCCGGTGGGAATGCGATCGATCGCGCCCAAGGGCTGGCCATCTAAAACAATGATCCGCTTGTCGCCGTCTTTGGCGGCAGGTAAGAATTTTTGGATCATCATGGGGTACTTGCCCCATTGGGTGCTGATCTCTACTAAGGAGTTGATGTTGCGATCTTCTGGTTGTAGGAATAAGATGCCTTCGCCTGCTTTGCCACCTAGGGGTTTCATGACGGCGGCTTGGTGTTTTTCGACGAATTCTCTGATGATTTTTTTATCGCGGGTGACGATCGTGTCGGTCATCCATTCTTGGAACTGCATGGCAAACATTTTTTCGTTGGCGGCGCGCAGTCCGTCGGGGTTGTTGACTACTAGGGTTTTCTGGGAGTCGATGTAGTCCAGAATGTAGGTGATATATAGATACGGCACGTCTACGGGCGGGTCGGTGCGCATGAAGACGGCCTGCATTTCGTCTAGAAAGATGAGTTCTGGTTGACCAACTTGATACCATTGCTCGATCGCGATCCAGCGTTGTTCGACCAGTTTGACTGGCTCGATTTGGATGGTTTGCAGATAAGCGGCGGCGCGACCGTCGATGACGGCGAGTTGTTCGGCGGTGGTGATATACACTTGGTGGCCGAGGATTCCGGCGGCTTCCATCATGGCTACGCTGCTGTCGTGGGTGGGGTCGAGTTTGGCGATCGGGTCGATGATGAAGGCGAGTTTCATAGCAGCATGGCAGAGGTCAACTTTACGATATTAGCCGATCTGAGTTCGTTATCCACTGCCAGGGTACGTTTAGGTTATCTAGAACACATTTGAATTAAAACATTGACGTTCAAAGCCTGTTGTTTGAGCTTGACTATTGCCAGAAATCATCGATAACCAAAAAAAGTCAATTCTCTCATTTGCTGGCATACCTTTTTTGACATAGTTCGTTGATGTCTTTATCAGTGATGAATACTTCAGCGATTAAATTATCCTTGGGCACAAGTTGGACTAGGGGCTGACCAGAATTAGCGCTTACGCTTGATCCGGGTGTCGTGCTGAATTAAAACATCACACCATTAATGGGCGATCAAATTCCATGAAATTTAGATTGCTGAGTCTGACGATGAATCTCAGCAATCTTTTTCTCGTTTTCTATAATTTTACGATTAATCTGACTATCAATCTTAGCAATTTTTAAATCGTTGTCAACAATCCTAGTGTAGATATCATTTCGACGGCTGACAATACTTAGATTTAATTTCGCAGCTTCACCCCTTGCTGTAAGCTGAAGCCTGACAAATTCTTCATCTAATTGCGCAATATTAGATCGGTATCTTTGAATTGTTTGTTGTTGACTTTTTGCCATATCTTGATAATCATTTAATAACCTCTTTCTTTCTATAGGCAAGCTTCTTTTTTCTTGAATTAGTTGATTAAGCTCAAGTGATTTTTCTTCTACTACTCTCTCTTGATTGGCAACTTGTATTTTTGATATGGCACCTTGTTCGAACGCTGGTTTGATGTCATTAAAAATAGATATATTTATAGCTAAAGCTCGCCTAGCTGCGATAATTTTTGCGGGGTTCTGGGTAATTTGTTTGTCAATATTAGCTAGTTCTAGGCTTGTTTCATCTCGATTGTTCTTTATTATGGTTGTAATATCATTGATTTGAGCTGTTAGATTTAATCTACGTGAGCGATTTTCTTTTTTTCGATTTTCGATCAAACTAGCTGTCTGCAAGATCTGCTTCTTTACCTCAGTTAAACTATTCTCGGTATTGTCATTTAGTTCTAGCCGAAATAATTTATTTTCTGCCACCATCGCAGTGCGGCTTTTAATTAAGCTTAATACTTCTGGTTGAATATTGATATTCGCCGGAATGCTTGAGTTAATATTGTTAGAGTTTAGTTGATTGCGGTAAAAGTTATTTTCTGCTTCTAGACTTGTGACACGAGCATCTTGGAGCCGCTTCGATTCTATTTGTACTAATAAATCGCCTACTTTAACCTGATCGCCACTACTGATAAGCGATTGCACCTTTTGCACAACAGCAGATGACTCTAGTTTAGCCTGAACCGGGATAGAGAGATAGCTTGATTGTTCATGAGCGGGAATTATAACGGCTTGACTGGTAAGGGTGGCAGCAGTGAAAGCGTTTAGCCAAGAAAGTTTAGTCATTTTTTGGTAATCTTCAGAATCGATCTTCTATGCTTATATTGGGTTACTTTGGCAAAAATTAGCATTGAGAATTGTTAACTTAATGCTGTAAAATCAGGGTAGCAACTTAAAGCGGGACAAAGACTCTAGGGATAGCATTGAAAGACCCTCATCCCCCCGCCCCTTCTCCCAAGGCGGGAGAAGGGGAGCCAGAG
>JAYSRP010000156.1:0-5936 GCA_043721015.1 Synechococcales cyanobacterium
ATCAAAGTCAAATGCTGAGTCATTTTTTCACCCTCTTTCTGAAGCTCTTGCCAGCGCCGGGGAATTTTAACAACGCTACTGCGGTCTCTAAGAAAGTGCAAAATTTCGCCGCGAATGTAAGGGACAGCAAAGGAGCTAAAAGCGCATCCTTGGTAAGGGTTGAAACGTTCGATCGCTCTGATTAAACCCAAATACCCAATCTGTTCCAAATCCTGATAAGTCTCAACGCACTGGCGGCTAATGCGATGAGCCACTTGTCTAACCAAACCAGCATTTAACAAAACCAATTTATTCCGAACTCTTACATTGGGATTCTCGTGATAAGAAAGCAACAAAGTCATTGATTCAGCAGTGCGCTGGCTAGCAGCATTTTCTGGAATAGTTTCGGTTGCTGCGGAATTTACGGTCTGAGAAGATTGAGTAGCCATTGGGATAAAGTCAGGGTTTAGGTGGATGTGGTTTGGAGTGCGGTGTTTTTTTCGACTCCATCATTCTCTCCAAATCACCCTTTTCCAAATACCGTTGATCTACGTGACTTCCCAAATAATTTCTTTTCTAACTCCGTGAAACTACTGAACTTTTGCTCGATCGTTAGTCTGACAGCGGGCTTGCTCCAATTTGCTGGCGTAATACATGATGAAATAAACCCCAGATTCCCACTGTTAAGCAATGGTAATCGTGGCTTAAACCGATTCTCTTTCAGAGATGCTCCGCGATCGACAAAAGGTTTAAACTTAGCAGCACAGACAAATCAACTAAACCTAAATCATCCAAACCTAAATCATCATGGTCAACACCGAAATTTCTAATGCTCCCACCAGTGCTGAGCTAAACGAAATGCTGGATATTCAACATGCTGAAGTGATTCAGACCGTTATTGGTAGCCTCGATCCTAACCACACCGCCATGGTCAGCAAAGGCGACGGTGGCCATATTTGGAAGTTCACTTATGGCAGCATCGAAGTGTTTGTACAGCTTACAGGCAACACCGACGATGATGTCTTGACTGTTTGGTCAAAAGTGATGGCCTTGCCCGTAAAAAATCAGCCAGAGCTGCTCGATAAATTATTGCAAATGAACTGGGCTAGTACCTTAGAATCGCGGTTTGCAATTTTTGATAGCTCGATCGTCGCCATGTCTACCCGCACCGTCGCAGAACTGTCTCCCGGCGAAATATCCCGCGCCATTACTTTGGTGGCCGATGTCGCCGACAACAATGACGAAATTCTGCAAGCTGCTCATCCACCAGCCTAATTCTTCGGATACTGTGGTATCAAAATTCGTGAACAAAGATTGAGACAGTCTCGGCAAAGTGGTCGTTTTATGGCATCATTCTAAATTCTTCTATGTAGTTTATCCAGTTACTCCTTATGCAGCTAAGACTAGGTGACACGGTTCCGAACTTCACCCAAGCCTCTACCCATGGTGATATCGATCTTTTTCAGTGGGCAGGCGATAGCTGGGTGATCTTATTTTCTCACCCTGCGGACTTCACGCCGGTTTGCACTACCGAGCTAGGTGAAGTTGCCAAACTCAAACCTGAGTTCGACAAACGCAATGTCAAGGCGATCGCCCTTAGCGTAGATGATGTGGCTTCTCACAACGGCTGGGTTGGTGACATCGAAGAAACCCAAGGCACCAAGCTCAACTATCCGATTTTGGCTGACCCCGACAAAAAGGTCTCCGATCTCTATGACATGATCCACCCCAATGCCAACGCTAAGTTGACCGTGCGATCGGTGTTCATTATTGATAACAACCGCAAGCTGCGCACAGTTTTTACTTATCCCCCTAGCACTGGTCGTAACTTTGCCGAAATCATTCGAGTAATTGACTCTTTGCAGCTCACCGACAATTACAGTGTGGCTACTCCAGCTAACTGGACAGATGGTGGTGACTGCGTAGTCGTACCGAGTATTTCCACCGAAGAAGCGAAGCAGAAGTTTCCTAAAGGTATTACCGAAGTTAAACCTTACCTGCGCATGACTCCTCAGCCCAACAAGTAATCTTTACTTGTTTACTGTTAACAAAAAACCTGCATTAGCGGGTTTTTTATTTGTGGTTTTAAATTTAACCTTTCTCTTTGTCTGGGATTCATTTTCTTCTAGTCTATGATCTTTTCTCTGAAACGATTTCAACTTAATACTGCGCTAACAAGGCCAATTTTTCGATAGAATGAGGTCTTTAGATAAATCAATCCCTATTATTCATCAGGGTGTTCGTATCCTATCGTCAACTTCCATGATTAACTCTCCCGCTGCACCAGATTTTTTACTTCTCAAACAAAAGTTTGATGCTGCCAACGAAAAAAGTCAGTTGGCTTTGCTAGCGGGCATTGATGTTATTGATGACTCAGCACTCGAATTCCTCAAATCCCTGCTGCCAAAAGATGGGGCTTGGCCAAGCATCATTCAGGGCAAAGCTTTCCAGCTTTTATACGAAAATTCTGCGGGTAAAGAATTTCTGGCAGCTCACTTTCCTGAAGGCATTGTTCCGCTCAAGTCCACAGCGGGCGTAGATTACCAAGAGTTGCAGAAGCTGTTGATCGATCGCCAATGGCAAGCCGCCGATAAACTCACCAATCTCAAACTCTGTGAACTAGCTGGCCCAGTAGCTCTACAGCGGCAGTGGCTGTACTTTACCGATCCTAAATCTATCCCCGTAGCCGATCTGCAAGTAATCGATCGACTGTGGGTAGTGCATTCCGAAGGCCAATTTGGTTTCTCGGTACAGCGCGAAATCTGGGTAGCATCAAAAAGAAATTGGGATAAATTCTGGCCAAAAATCGGCTGGAAGAAAGAACTAGCCTGGACTCGTTATCCTGGAAGTTTCACCTGGGATCTGGTAGCCCCGCGCGGACATTTGCCGCTTTCTAACCAGCTTCGAGGAGTTCGGACTATGGCAGCTTTAATGGTTCATCCAGCTTGGGATAATACCTTGTAAACCCGCTGCTCAGACTTGTTATTTCCCTTCTGCCTGCGGGCATCTTAGGTAAGAAGGGCTTAATCCCCCCCATTCTCTCGTGTCACGTCTAAGTGACAGTTACATGTTGAATTCAGACCTCAGCCCACCGACTAAAAGTAATAATCATAGATCCCGGAAGCATCAACAACTTGCTGCCGAGACAAGCTCAGTTGTTGCTGGTCGTCCCCTGTATCAACAAGCCGTAGAAAAAGCCAGCAGCATTTTAAAAATGCCCATGGCAGTACTTTCGGTATTTGGTGAAGCCGAAGTCGTGCAAGCTTCGATCGGCTTAGAAACTATTGCTGCCAAATCTACGATCGGTGCGTTGGGCATTCAAGGCTGTAGCAGCTATATAGAGCGCAGTCATCAATGCCTTTCAATTAATGATGTAGAGTTGTCCAGTCAATACTTTGATCGATCAGAGCTGCAAATTGTGGCTTATCTAGGTGTACCCTTGTTAACCCGTGCCGGTGATTGTTTAGGCACCTTGGCGGTGATGGATAGAGTTGAGCATCGGTTTGATAAGTGTGACCAAGAAATTTTGACCACCATTGCCACTTGGTTGATGTGCGAGCTAGAAAGAGAAATTTTGCTCAAAGCTCAGGTGGCTAGTTTCTTTAATTTGTCCGATGATCAGCCCGCTTTGATCGACAGAGCAAATTCCTTAGAGGCCGAGGCCAAATTTAATTTGCTCAGTCACTTATCCCAATCCTTGCGCACACCCCTGACGGCAGTATTAGGCATGACCAGCGTATTGCAGCGCGAACTCTATGGACCTCTGAACGAGAAACAGCAGAGTTACATGGAAGTCGTTCACCATAGCGGTGTGCAGCTTATGGCCTTAGTTGATGAAATTACTAATTTGGTAGGTCAAGAGCATCTCGATCACAAGCTGACCATGAAAGCCACCGATATTGAAATGCTTTGCCAGCAGTCGATTCGTGATTTAGAATCATCTCTCAAACAGCGTCGTCAGCATGTGGAGCTGATCTTAACTAGCCCCAGCCGGATTTGGTTGCTTGATCGAGATAAAGTTCGTCAAATTATTTACTATTTGCTGCTGCACACGATGTCCACCGCAGCTCCTGGTGAAACAATTGGTCTGCATGTGGCTACCCACGCCAATCTTCTTTCGATCAATATTGAACCTTTGCCCAGTCGCAATAATGTTTCTAACTTGCGAGTATTGCCTAACATTAACCATGGCTTGAATATGAGTGTCGATTCTACCCACACTCAATTGGGTTTAATCTTAGGACATATTTTGGCTGAAATTCACAATGGCACTCTAGAGCAGGTTGGTAAAAAAGGTCACTGCCTCTCTCTGCCCTTAATTGCTGGTGCTCTAGAAGGAGCCGCAGAAGAATAGCTGCCCTATGCTACGATCTGGGGCAATTCTACCTGCTGGAACTGCTCGGACTCGTGAATTATTTTTTAGACAGCCTCGCCCTCAAGAATCTGCCAATAAATGATTGGCAGCAACATAGCTATGTTGCTAGCGGCTGGATTGGTCGCCTGCAAAGTTGGCGATCTACTAGCTGGTTTTTACAGTGGGGAGAGTCGATCGGAGCTATTGCCGTAGCCGCAATTCTGACTTCCTCGCCTTTTATCAATAACAATCTGCTGGCTGTCTTGCTGGTGGCTATTGTGGCTTTTTGGTTTATTTTGACCCTCGCTGATGATGGGCCTCAAGGCTTTACGCCTATTCATTTGACTGTAGGAGTCTTCTGGATTATGGCTGTTTTGGCTTCTGCCTTGGCTCCAGAAAAATCCTTGGGAGTAAAGGGCTTAAGATTGATCGCCTTTAGTGAAGGGATCTCCAAGCTGACTTTATATTTAATGTTTTTTGTGATGATGGCGCGGCTGTTTCGCTCCGATCGCCTCCGCACTTGGGTCGTGACAGCTTATTTACATGTGGCGCTCTTTGTTAGTGCCTACGGCATTCAGCAATCCATCTTTGGCGCTAAAGCTCTAGCCACCTGGGTAGATCCCGAATCCCCGTTATCCAAAACCACCAGAGCTTTCAGCTATTTGGGGAATCCCAACGTCCTAGCTGCTTATTTGTTACCAGCGATCGCCCTCAGCATGGCCGCTTTCTTTGTATGGCCAGGAGTTTACCCCAAAACTTTGGCTCTTGTAATGTCGGTAGCTAATCTTTGGTGCATGTACGCTACCCAAAGCCGTGGCGGTTGGATTGCTACTGTTTTATTAGTTCTCGTGATGGCTTTAGGTATTTTCTATTGGGTACGCCCCCAGCTCGATCCCTTTTGGCAAGCTTGGTTATTGCTGATCGGCTTAGTCTCTACGGTTGTGGTAGTAGGTGGTGCCATGATGGTTATTCCCATTTTGCGAGAACGAGTTAGCAGCATCTTTGTTGGACGCGGCGATAGCAGCAACAGCTTTCGTATTAATGTCTACCAAGCCGTCGGCCAAATGATTAAGAAAAATCCTCTACTGGGCATCGGCTACGGCGATCGAGTCTTCAAAAAGGTCTACCCCATCTTCCAGATCAACCCCAAATTCAGCGCTCTCAGTGCCTATTCCATCTATTTAGAAACCATTGTAGAAATGGGTTTCCTTGGTCTAGCTTCATTCCTCTGGATGATTTTCGTCTCTTGGCTTAACGGCATTCTCCCCCTGCCCAGCCTCCGCCAAGCCCAAGATCATCAATACTTCTGGCTCTTAGGTGCCCTATCTGGTTCGATCGGCCTCGCCGTCCAAGGCTTCTTCGACACCGTCTGGTATCGCCCCGATATCAATATTTTGTGGTGGATGTCGATCGCTATCATCGCCAGCTTCTACTTCCCCAAACTCATCACCCGAAAAACCCCCGATCTATTAACTGAATCTCAGTGAGCTGGATTTCGATCAATGAAAAACACGCTCAAACCCTATATCTCAAAGGAAAAGGAACAAATAGAAAGAAAATAAAAGAAAAGTGTTGACAGATTCTAGAAGATGACGTATGCTTG
>JAYSRP010000157.1:0-14840 GCA_043721015.1 Synechococcales cyanobacterium
CCAGGCCACAGTCGTAGACGCTGCCATAGCCCAGCTGGCGGGCCATCGCCGCGAGCCGCTCGATGCCGACGCGGCGCGCAACCTCGTAAAAATAGCAATCGCACGATTCCCGGATGGCGCGGTGCAGGTTGACGATGCCGTGCCCCGTCCGTCGCCAGCACCCATAGGACTGGTCCCGGAATGAAACGCTGCCATCACATGTGAATTTCGTGGTGGGCGTGATGTCGCCCGAGTTCAGACCGGCAAGCGCCGTCACCATCTTGAAGGTCGAGCCCGGCGGATAGAGGCCGCGGATTGCACGATGGGTCATCGGGTCGTCGGGCGCGTGACGCAAGGCTGCCCATTCGCGCTCGCCCAGCGGACCTGCAAGCTTTGTCGTGTCGAAGGCAGGATGCGACGCGATCGCCAGAACGTCACCGGATTGCGCATCCAGTGCTACCAGGGCCGCTCGCCGCTCCTTGGACAACAACTCGAGGGCACGCCGTTGCATGGCGAGGTCGATGGTGAGTACGGCGTCCCGGCCCGCCTGGCTCGGCACATCTTCGATCTGGCGGATCGTCCGGGTCTTACCCTCGATCTGCAATTTGATGAGGCCCGGCTCCCCGCGCAGCCGCCGTTCCAGTCCCAGTTCGACACCGGATCGGCCGGCGCGCATACTGGGAATTCGCAGGTTGGCATCGTCCTCCACGGCTTGCCGATCGGGGGCGCCGATGTGACCGATCACCTGGCCCATGATGTTAAACCAGATTTTTCGTCTTTTGGCAACCCCCCTCCCTACCAGCGGTTATTGAGAAGTTACTAACTTAGCAAGTACTTTAGTTTTATCCGAATTAGAAAGAATAAGTATCGCAACATCTATCAATGCCCTATCTTCTAGATTAGATAATCACTTTAATAGCAAAATAATCCAACATTTTCAATTTGGTTCTAGTACTCGTGGAACTATTCTTCCACGTAAAGCTGACAAAAACTCTGACATCGATTACATGGTCGTATTTGATACCTTTAATAATCCGATGATGCCACAAACATATCTCGATTATCTTCGGAGTTTTGTCACTTCGAGGTACGCTACATCAGAAGTTAAGCAATCATATCCAACCATTGTTCTATCTTTAAATCACATCAATTTTGAACTAGTTCCATCAATCTATAATCATAATTACAATTATGGATATAGTATCCCGTCTCCAGCTTCACATTGGAGTGATTGGATGAGTACTAATCCCTCCGAAACTAACAAATTAATAACCGACATCAACAAAGCTAATGATTTTCAAATCAAGCCATTAGTTAGATTAATAAAATATTGGAACACTTCAAAAGGAAGTCCATTTACTTCTTTTTCACTAGAAAAATATATTGTCAATTCATCATTTTATGGATGCTCAAAACTAAGCGATTACTTTTACACGTTTTGGTTAGGGTTTAATTATTCATATAATTCTTCACAAAGAACCAAAGATATAGTTTCTGCTGCTAAAGAACATGCTAGAAAAGCTAAAATATATGAAGATAGAAATATGTCTATCTATGCTGAATCTGAAATCAAGAAAATTATCCCAGAGCTATGAAAGACACTAATACAACAAGAATTGATGAAGTCTCTCAATATTACAAGCCTGCTGAAATGATTGGAAGATTGATTCTAATCTTTTTTTGGATCAATGCTGCCATATCTTTCATCGTACCATACTCAGTAAATATTTTTGGCAAGGAAATGTCAAAAACAATTCAAGTATTCTTTACTATTTCAGTTTTGATATATTTTATTGCTTCTCAAGTCTCAAGCTTATACTTAGTACCTAGGGCAGAAGTTATGAGAAGAACCCAATTATTATCTAATTCTTTTGGTGTTCCTCTTTCTCAGGATAATACGTTTCTTTACTACAACAACTTTTTCTCTCCATCAGTGCAGCGTCTTGCCGCAAACACTATGGAGAATTCTCTATTCAGTAAAGAAATTATCTTATCCATGCTTCATAGAAAAAGAGTGATCATTATTGCATATACATTAGCTTGGCTTTTTGCTATTTATTTTCGCCAAAATAATCTCGAATTAGTTACATGGATTACACAACTTATATTCTCTAACGAGATTTTTTCTGAATGGCTAAAGCTGGAATTTCTTAGATTACGATGTGAAAAAGTTTATGACGATTTATATTTTTATTTTTTCCACAAGATAGAGAAAGACTCTCCTTCCTCTAATGCAAACTTAATTGGTATTTTTACAGCTTATGAGTCAGCTAAATCTACTGCTGGATTAATACTTTCAAGCAATGATTTTAACAAGCTAAATCCATCTGTCACCAAAAAATGGGAAGGTGTACGTCAGCAACTAAATATGCAAGAAGAAGCTATTTAATAAACTTGATTCAATTCAGCATGAAGCTCTGTGATTATCTCCAACGGTACACTGGTCAGTTCAGCAATTTCCTCTAGAGAAAATGCCACTTTCAGCTTAATCATGTTGCTCGCAATCTTTTCCCTGGCAATCTCCTCGATCGAACTCACATAACGCTTCGGCTCTGGCTTATTTTTCTCTAGTTCGGCAAGTTCAGCTTCATAAACTTCCCATCCTCGATCGCCAATCCATTTACTCAAATCCCCAGTAGTTTCAAAGTCCAACAGGGCAACGCTCAAGGCTTCCAACTGATTCAGCGGCATATTTTCCAATACCTGACTTTGCTCTGTCTCCAACTTCCCACAACGTCGCTCCAGTTGCCTCCGAACTGTCATCAATACTGCTATGTCAAAGATTGGTTTCATAGATTTGATCCATTCCTACTTGATAAGTCATTCTTCTCTTCTTAATAAGTTTGATTTCACCCACAAAAAAAACAGGTGTTCTAATTTTATCCTTTGACTGTCCGAGTCGCAATTTGGCAGACAGTGTCTGTCAAATCTTTTTTTTACACTATGAACATTTGTGCAAAATGCTTATATTATCAAAAGTTGCATATACTGAGATTATGAACGATCGCGGAAAAATAACATGAGTCGTATCTCCATCGATGTATCCCCAGAAGATCACCAACGGTTAAAAGCCTTTGCCGCTCTCCGAGGGCAAACCATCAAAGATTACATCCTCGAACGCGCATTACCACCAAAATCAGGCGGAGGGCTGACCGAAGAAGAAACTATGCAGGAGCTGGAAGGATTTCTGACCCCTCGGATCGAAGAGGCGCAGCGCGGTGAGTTCAGCACCAAAGACTTTGATGGCATTATCGCCGAAGCCAAAACAGAAAAAATGGCACAATGCCTGTAAATAAAGGATTACACTGATTACGAGGAAGTTAGCGAGGCTAATTTATATGACTATTTCGCCACTGGTTAAAAGTTCTAAGCCCACTGTTGTTGAAAACAGCTCGGCGACCAACATCACAGTTGCAGTCAAAAAGCGCAACCCCACGATCGAAGACTTTAAGTTTCGAGATGGTTTGCCAACAGCAGAAGAGTTACCAGATTCGGATGATAAACCTGTGGAGAGTGAGTTACAAGAGCTAGTTTCGGGATTACTCAAGACAATTCTCCTGGATGTATGGCGCGATCGAACCAATTGGATCTTTGGGCTTGACCTGGGGTTTTACTACGACCCAGACCAGCCAGCTATTGCTCCCGATGGCTTTTTAAGTTTGGGAGTAGAAGAGGTTGATGATGAATGTTTGCGCTCTAGCTATGTCTTATGGGATGAAAAAGTAATTCCACTATTCGCTTTAGAAATCGTCTCTCGAACTCCTGGCAAAGAACATACCAAGAAATTTCAAATCTACCAGTCAATAGGTATTTTGTACTACTTAGTCTATGCTCCCCTACGAAAGAGAAAAGCTAAGTTTCAACTGTACAAGTTGATTGATGGTGAGTATGTCTTACAAAGTGATGGCAAAAATCCTTACTGGATGCCAGAAATTGGGCTGGCCATTGGCGCAGAAAAGCAAACTTATCGCAATCGTCAACGCGAGTGGCTATTTTGGTATGACGAAAATTATGTGAGATATCCAACTCCGGCTGAGAGGGCAGAGACAGAAGCTCGACGAGCCAAAACTGAATCTGAACGAGCACAAGCCGAATCCAAACGTGCTGACATTGCCACGGCTGCACAAATAGCAACTGAACAAAAAAACAATGCTCTCCAACGACGGCTGCGCGAGTTGGGGATAGACCCTGATTCGATCGCCTAGCTTGTATCTAAAGCGTAAGCGACTGGTGATGAGCTATATCGAAGCAAGCTGTTGAGTAACAGGTCATCATAAATTTAACAAAACTTAATACTTTCATGGCATAATTCAAGGGAGAAAAGTATCTAGAGCTAAACCTTCGCCCATGAGCGACCAAGAACCAGAAAATTTAGAAACCCTGGAATCTGCGCCTGCCAAGCAGGCCACTCCAGTTAAGGTGGACACCTCATTAGTCGATTGCTTTGAGTGTCGTTCTTGTGGCTACACCTACGAGCCAGCCAGAGGCGATCCTAAAAACGGCATCGTCGCTAATACTGCTTTTGACGACATCAGTATCGTGTGGCGTTGTCCGGTCTGTAGCGCCAAAAAATCGGCATTTAACAATATCGGAGCCAAGTCTACTGCCTCCGGCTTCAAAGAAAATCTGGGTTACGGCTTGGGTGTAAACACCATGACCCCCAGCCAAAAAAACGTCCTGATTTTCACCGCTCTGGCACTGGGTGTTGTGTTCTTTCTCAGCCTTTACACTCTCAACTAATGAGCTGTTCACCAAAAATTTTCTAAAATTACTTTATATATGACTTCTCTCAAGCAATATTTTAAACAGATCGCCATGCTGCTTGTCGTAGCACTGCTCTGTGTTTCCTGTGTCAAAACTCCGGCCATGAGCAATAGCCCCTGGCGATCGCTGCAATTGCCGACAGAGTCTAACCTGCAAGATTTAGCCTTCAGCGATCAGCAGCACGGCTGGGTCGTGGGTAGCGATGCTACTTTACTAGAAACCACCGATGGCGGCAATACCTGGGAAAACCGCAAGCTAGAGCTGGGCAACCAAAAATATCGCTTCAACTCGATTAGCTTCAAAGGCGATGAAGGCTGGATTATTGGTGAGCCAACCTTGATGTTGCATACCACTGATGCTGGTAAGAATTGGTCTAATTTGCCTCTTAGTTCCAAGCTGCCTGGTGCTCCTAGCACGATCGTGGCTCTGGGCAAAAGCAGCGCCGAAATGACCACTAACGTTGGAGCCATTTACCGCACCGAAGACGGCGGTAAAAACTGGAAGTCTTTGGTCAACGATGCCGTGGGCTTGTTTAGAACTATTAATCGATCGGTTGACGGTAAATATGTTGCAGTATCTGCTAAAGGCAACTTTTACTCAGTTTGGAAGCCCGGAAATGATTCATGGGAACCCCACAACCGCAACAGCTCTCGCCGAGTCTCTACTATGGGCTTTACCCGCGATGGCAGTGGTCTATGGATGCTGGCACGGGGTGGTCAGTTGCAGTTCAGTGATGATACTGGAGCTGAAGAATGGAAAGAAGCAGAGTTTCCCGGCAAGAAAGATAACATTGGTTTGTTAGACTTGGCTTACCGCACTCCCGAAGAAATCTGGGTTTCTGGGGGCAGCAGCGACTTAATGCGCAGCATCGATAGCGGCAAGACTTGGGAAAAAGATTACGCAATCCAAAGCGTACCATCCAACTTGTACAAGATTCTATTCTTATCTCAAGATCAAGGCTTCATTATTGGCCAGCGCGGTATTTTGCTGAAGTACGATGCTAGCGTCGCAGCTCCAGCAGCTTAAGATCATCTCGAAAACCCCGGCTCCGAACTGGGGTTTTTGTTTATCTAGATTGGAAGTAGTCTAGATGCTACTGCTAGATTGCTTTTTTAAGTTGAAAATGATATTTTTGGGCAATTATATTGCGATCGATACATTAGCAAACCTATGAAAAACCCCCATATCTGCTTATTGGCATCAGCCGGACTATTGTTTGCTGTCAGCCCAGTAAATGCTCAGAGCACTACTAACACCCAGCCAACTACGGTAGGCAGTAACTCTAGCAATAACTTAATTGATAACCGTCCGGTACAGAATGCGAATGCTAATACCGGTAACTCTAATAGTATTAACATTCCCAATATTTATCCATTACAAAATAGCCTCTCGGCACCGGTAAATACCGAAAACGACTTTGGGTTTAATGCTTCGGTAGGACTCAATACTTTAGACAGCTCTAACGTTACAGTCTATGTGGGCTTTATTTTTCAACCCGGTCGCACAGACGATCACAATCATCGGATGACCAGATTACGCAAAGAAACTGAAGTGCTAGAAACTAATAAAAAGCTTGCTCTGACCCAGCTTTCTTTGTTAGAGCAACAGATTGCTGAAACCAAATTCCGTTTGCAACAAGCTCAGCAAGCTATTTCATCAAATCAAAATCCAACTGCACCGCGCTCTTATGCTCCGCCTCGTTAGCAGTCATCAAAAAAGCCGAGTTCAAATCGAACTCGGCTTTTTTGGTAGGCGTAAAACTAGCTCAGCTTTTCAAAGGAGCTAATCGCTAGCACTGGCCCGATCGCTGCCGCTGTCATTACTTGGTCGTCGATCGCCCCGCTAACTGTCACTTTTAAACCAGCCTGGCGCAGGTCTTTGGGGCAAGAAAGCAACTCATAGGTATTACCATCTTCACCAACCAAAGCCCAGACTCCCATACCAATATCTTTCTTTTCTACTAGTCCAGTTACAGTAATCATGCCTGTGCCTCCGCTTTAGCGGCCTTGACAGCAAACCTAGCCAAGACGAAGCAAAGAGCAGCATTCATACCCAGAAATATCTGGGGAACTAAGCCATCGCCCAGCATCCACACATGGGGTTCGTATACCATATTCACTGCTAAGCAGGCCGAGGTGCCTAGCAGCAGGCCGATCGCAAACCGTTTACCGGTTTCATGACCCCAGAGCAAGGCCAATAGTGCAGCAGGGATCAGCACGCTGGCAAACAATGGATTCAAGATGTTATTACCAGCGATCGCATTGCCCATTTCGGCTACCGAGCTACCCATCATCCGGAACGGAGCTTGGGGTAAATCGAACATGTAGAAACCGCGCACAAAGAACAAACCACTGCTGCCGGTGATCAAACCAGTAGCCAAAGAAACCGATGGAAACAGGTAACGTACCAAGAAGGCAAACATGTAGGAACCCAGCACCATCAAGATTTTGGGTAATAGCGCTACCGCGCCACCATCAAACCAGAAGCGCAGATTGAGGTAGCCGTTTTCGTTTAGCCATCTAAAGAAATCATTGAAAGAAATCTGACCACGAGCAGCCATCAGCACTGCGGCTCCAGCATCTAGTTGACCAGCTCCATAATGATTTAAGGGGTCTTCGGCGATTTGACGCACCGATTGCTGAAGCACTTGCTGTACAGCATCAGGATCTTTTACTCCCGCAGACATAATCATGGCCGCTACGCCAGCGACGTGAGGTGAAGCCATGCTGGTGCCCTGTAAGCCAATTACTTGGGGTGCACCGCCATCTGGATCAATGGTTTCTTGCCAGACCCGGCTGCCGTGGCCACCACCCGGAGCAGCGATATCTACGCCTGCACCAAAGTTAGAAAACTCGGCTTTTTCGCCTTTGGCATCGAAGGCTGCTACGCCAATTACATGGTTGTAGCGAGCAGGATAAGAAGCGGAGCCTTGGTTCTCGTTACCAGCCGCTGCCACGATCACTACGCCTTTGTTGTGAGCATAGTCGATCGCCTCCTTCATCAATGCACTTTCACCGCCGCCACCCAAGCTCATATTAATGACATTGGCACCTTTATCGGCAGCAAACTTAATAGACTCAGCAATATCAGAGACTGTCCCGCCGCCAGCAGCCGAAAGTACTTTCAGCGGCATGATCTTGGCTTGGTAAGCTACCCCAGCCACCCCGATCGAGTTGTTGGTCGATTGAGCTACGGAACCGGCTACGTGGGTGCCGTGACCGTTATCATCATCGGCGTTTGCTTTGTTGTTGACAAAGTCGTAGCCCGCTACGAAGTCAGTTTTGTCCATATCGGCGGTTTTGGTCACGCCCGTATCGATCACCGCTACGATAATGCCCGCGCCTTTGTTGGTTTCCCAGGCTTGCTCGGTGTTAATGTTGTGCAGGTGCCACTGTTTGTTATACAGCGGGTCATTCGGAGCACCGGCTGTATGGACATATTCTGGCTCATTAATATCTTTCGATGGTGCTGGGTCGGTCAGGCCATAAATATAATTGGGTTCGATCGACTCCACATCTTTTAGCAATTCAGGATCTTGGCTCTTGATCTTATCTAAGATAGCCTTGTTGCCCTTAAAGGTGTAGAGATGATCGGATTCAGAGAACTTACTATTTAGGTGCGGTGCCACGCCAAACTTGCTCTGCAACTGTTTGAGCTGGGATTCGATCTCGCCCTTGGGCAAATCTTCACGAAAATCTACGGCGATCGAGTCGAACTCGCCCTTGGTGGCCAAGCCCTGGAAATTGTAGAGGGCAAAGCCAATTCCAGTGACAAACAGGCAGCAAAGCAACAAAAGTCTACGCATGGCTACTATAGATAGATTACAATTCTTTCTCTATACCAGGATAGCCTAGGAATCGTGAATCGTCTTCCTCGGAAAACCCTGAACTTTATTTGTCAACAATGAATCAATATTTTGCCACCGTTGCTAGGGGCTTAGAAGCTTTAGCTGCCCAAGAATTAACCGAATTAGGCGCACAGTTTACCGAGATTGGTTTCTGTGGAGTGTTTTTTCAGGGAGATATTGCACTACTCTACAAGGTTAATCTGTGGGCGCGCTTGCCTTTTCGGATTTTGTTTGAGCTGACCCAGTTTCCTTGCGCTGATGGAGATGATTTGTTTGAGGGTTTGCAACAAATTGATTGGTCGCAGTATCTCACCCCAGAATTAACTTTGGCCGTGACTGTTACTGGCAAGACCGAGAAGCTAAACCACAGCCATTTCACTGCTGTTCAGGCCAAACGGGCGATCGTTGATCAACAGCAAAAGCAATTTGGCGCTCGATCGGATATCGATACCGATAACCCGGCAGTGCGGGTCAATGTCCATATTCACCAAGAAGTCTGCACGGTCAGCTTAGATAGCTCTGGCAACAGTTTGCATCGGCGGGGCTATCGGGCAGCAGTAGGCGATGCGCCCTTAAAAGAATCTTTGGCGGCAGCATTAATTAAGATCTCTGGTTGGCAGCCTAACGTAGCTTTCTTTGATCCGCTCTGTGGTTCTGGCACTTTGCCGATGGAAGCCACGATGGCTGGTTTGAATATTGCGCCGGGAATCTTTCGGGAGCAGTTTGGTTTTGAATCTTGGCCAAGTTTCAATGAGCCGCTGTTCGATAAGTTGTTTAAAGAAGCTGAGGCCAGCGAAATTGGGGAGCTAACAGTGCCAATTTTGGCTAGTGATCACAATTGGGCGGTGGTAGAGCAAGCTAAGTCTAATGCGGTGAGTTGTGGAATCGATCGACATATCCAATTCGCCCAAAGAGAATTAGCCGACGTGGAAGCACCGGCAGATTCGGGAGTGTTAATGTGCAACCCACCCTATGGGGTGAGGTTAGGGCGCAATGAAGATCTGGGGGATTTTTATAAGCTCTTAGGTGATGTGCTAAAGCATCGGTTCAAGGGCTGGACGGCTTATGTGTTGAGCGGAAATAAGGAGTTGGCTGGTTCGATCGGGTTGCGATCGGCTTCCCGCACAGCGGTTTTCAATGGCACAATTCCCTGTCAGCTCATGAAATACGAAATGTACTAATTATCGGATTAATTGGAAAGCTGACTGTTCTTTCATACATATAGAACTAAATTACTAAAATTTTAAAGCTGACTTAACCACCGAATGGACATATAGCAATCCGAAATCATTTATGAGATTTGCAGGACTTGTGTTTATTTCCCAGCAAAGCTTTCATGATTTACATTTCTCATGACTCAGATCAGATTGCTATATTTTTCTGGAATATCTGTAGATCGTCAAAGATCGACCATTAACTACAGCCTTCTATGTACGAAACCTCTGGTAGTTTGCCAGATCGCATTTGAGTCACTCGTTTACCATCAGTTTCAAACACTAGGCGGTAATTTTTGTCTCCTTTATCCTTCGGCGTAAAGGTCAAATAGTGTCCATCCGTCACGTATTTATGGGGTGTGACCTTAATTTGCCCCGGATACAAAGACTTGATGCGCGCCTCGGAATCACTGATCTTGGCACCTCTGAGAGTAGTGACTTTGCTCTCTCTCCATACATCAACCCGAGCGACCTTACCATCGATCACCATAAACCCAACGTCTTTAAGACCCTTTTGAGGTTTCACATAGTAACAAGATTCCTTTGGTAAGGAGTCGTCTGGTGACACCAATTTGATCCCAGCGGCTTTAGCCGTTTCAGCGACTGTCAAGCCGATCGGGACATCACCAATGCCGTTCAGCAGGAGCTTTGATTGGTTGGAGAGCTTGGCCAAAGAGGTTTCGACAATTAAAGTAGCCATGACCAAGGTGGTGATGGCAATAGTCAATGATCTAACGGTCTTGTTCATTTCTTTGAAGGTTTGAGTGTGTTAATGGTTTGACGGTGTTTGCGTGGATTCGTTTCCTATCGTCATTTATCTTGACATAGCTTAGTATACATAAACTGATCGATCCAAAACTATTCATGTTCATCAAGTACAGTTAAAAAATCTTGGGTAGTTGACCCATCTCGTCTTCTGGAGTCGATCAAAGGCGGTATAATCTTGAGCAAACCTATGAGGCCAAAAACATGAAATTTGCTGGAACATGGCTGATCACCGAGATGAGCAATTGGGATGAAGATTACTTCAATATGGAAGTACCAGCTTATTTTGAAATTGACGAAAGTGGATCAGGTGATTTTCAGTTTGGTTTAGTCTCTGGACAAATTGATGGTGAAATAGTAAAAAATAAATTAGGTGAAAAAATCGAATTTACCTGGGATGGTAATGATGAGATGGATGATGCTGCCGGAAGTGGTTGGTTGAAGCTGAAAGATCAAAATACTTTGGAAGGAAAAATAAAGTTTCACCAGGGCGATAGCTCTTTGTTCTTAGCTCGTCGAGCATAGGATAAAGGTAAAGAATATGGAGGAGGTGATCAATATGACTAAACGAAATCAAGCAAAGCCCATGGAAAGTAATGACTTGATCGAGACAAAATTGTCAGAGCATCTCCTCAAAGCCTTGACCCAACAGGAAATTGCTCAGTTGATTGATGTGCTATTTGGGGTTTTGTCACCTGAATTACAAGAACAGGCGATCGATCAACTCCTCTCCAGTACCCAACAAACCATACGGCAAATTCTTGCTCCCGTAACTCCGCAAGACTTGGAAACCCAATTCATGGCAACTCCAATAGCTTCCCTATCCAAACAGGCTCAAACCTGGTCAAAACTTTGGGGAGAATGGAATACGATCTTATCTGAAGTATCAGAAGAGGATGGTAAATATATTATTCAAGAAGTCAGTTGGGAAGAACCTTACTTTGATAACTATACCTTTATGGAAGACCTGGAGAATATTGCTACTCAGCTATTGCCTTTAATACCAATTGCTGTAGAAAACAATTTTGATTCCAAAGGTAAGTTCATTGAAGAATTAACAGATGTAGAAACTACTGTTGTTGACAGTATTCCAGATTGGATGGGTTCTGTGGAAGATCTTGATGTCCAGAATAATTTGACTAACTGCGTATTGCAGTGGGAATATCTGTGGGCACAAGTAGAAGAACAAGATGCTTTTTATTTTGCTCAATCTATCCGTCAATATGAAACACAGTTTCAGCTTATATGCTTTGATTGTGATGCTCTAACAGGCTTTCTGTCAGAGTTACCTACCGCAGATCAGCAAAATATTTTAGCTGGATTGATAGCCAATCAAACAGAAGAAATCTGGCAACATAAATTGACAAATACCAATTCGCATTGGCATGATATTTACTTATATTGGGTTGAGAACTATGAACCCGATCGCTATTTAGAAAAGCTACAAGAAACAATCCCTCAGAAATGGCATAATGGTTTGCCATTGCTCGAAGAGTTATTATCTGTACGGAAATATTCAGAAAGCTTGGCTGTAATTGAAGATATGCTCCAATCATTTTATAACCATCATCAAATCAAAAGCTTCTGGAACCCAGAACTTGATCTTTTAGTTGCTATTACTAATTTTCACTATGGCGGTGACATAGAAAATGCTAAAATTCTGTTGGATTATTATCAGCAAACAGCACAGGGTCTGAAAAAGACTAAGCTAGCTAATGCGTTAGTAGTGCAACAAATAGCGATCAATCAATGGTTAGATTGGTCGGTAATGTTTGCAAATTTTGCCGCAGTAACTTTGTCTAAAACTGCTCACAAATCTTTGTTTGCTTCTTGGCGAGACTATGTGGATAAACAATGTAGACCCTGTCATCTTGGGCTTGATGATAAAAAAAGAGGTTGGTGGGTTCCTTGGTTGATAGATAGTGTTGCTGATATTAAAAAAGGTGAGGACTGGTTCAAACAGAAAATCACTCATTGGATTTCCAGTCTACCTGGTGCACCGAACTTGCTTGGTAATAATTATCATATATTGCGCATGTTAACTCAAGATCTAGTCACAATTCAGAAAACTGGTCAATTTCCATATCCCCACTTTTATGAATTTGTCATTTTTTCTCGGGAGCATTCTCCTGAAAAGCATCAGTCTAGGCAAAAATATCTTAAGTTATATGCACTTGATGATTTATTAGAGCAAGTAATGAATTACTGGAAAATGTATCTACATCTGTTTGTACCGAAACCAGAACTTGTTGACAAATCTGACTATACATCACATGCTAAATGGATGATGGCTCTACAAGAACTTTCACCACAGGACTATAAAACCATACTTTCTCAATGGAAGCTCGTGCACCATCGACGGATTAATTTATGGAAAGCAATGAACCAAATGGGGTTGAGTTAATATGAATGTAGAAGTAATCATCGAAGTTTCTACTCCACCGATCAAGAAAAATCTAGATAACCTAAAATCAGCCGCATCGAAGCTGACCAACAATATCAAGAGTATTACTGTACAAGTACATGAAAAAGGAGATCGATTCTTTCTTGTTACCAGTTTTACGATGAGGAAGGCAGCTCAGGACAAGGCAGTTGATGATATTGATAGTGAATTTAAATTCTGGACATTTAATTTACAAGGCTATCAAGATAGTGCAATTTCATTTCCTGGTAAACGCCAAAGCAGCAATGAGTTTAATGGAGACCGTTGGTTCCTCTTAAAGACCCGAAGATTGCAGTGATTCAACAAGGTTTTTGGCTATTGTGCTGATCGAACCCCAGTCTTCTTCCTCCAAAAACTGCTTTGGAAACAACGAACCGGCCAATCCTACCGCGATCGCCCCCGCTTCAATCAAATCCTTCGCATTCACCAAGTTTACGCCTCCAGTGGGAATTAAGGGAATCTGACCCAAAGGGCTAATTGCCCGAATATAGTCCGCCCCACCCAAAGACTGAATCGGGAACACCTTCACACTCGCCGCCCCCGCTTGCCAAGCCGTCACAATCTCCGTCGGCGAAAAAGCCCCCGGAATCATCGGGATCCCGATCAACCGCGACTTACCAATTAAACCCACATCTACATGGGGGCTAAACATAAACTGGGCACCGCTTTTGACTGCATTACTCCACTGCTCATTAGTCAAAATAGTTCCAGTGCCAATCAGGCAACCTGGTAGCTCTTGCTGTAGCTCTGGAATTAAATCCCACGCCCGATCGCTATCTGCGGTAATTTCAATTAACTTAATGCCTCCCGCTGCTACTGCCTTGGCCATCTGCAAACCCAAGCGATACGAAGGAGCGCGAATCACCGCAATTACTCGTTGTTGCTCAAGACGTTCTAGCCAGTTCATTAGGTTACTACACCGGGATTTCTTTAATAGCCGCGATATCCAGCCGCGACAGAGAAAGCATCTTAACATTATCAACATCCTCGATTCGATCGCACCGAGCCACAAATTGGCAGTTTTTGCAAAGCTGCTTTTCTGGTTCTACCTGGGGTAAAGATTTTCCCTGACGGTATTGCTTGAGCCAACCGCTTAGCCGATCGATCAAATCCTCCAGTTCTTGCTGAGTTTCTTGATGCTGTCGATCGCTGTAACCAAAGGTCACAGATTGAGGTGGATCGCTCTGGACAAACCAATAGGTAAAAGAAACATCTATAGGTGCATAGTCGCTGGTGGCTACCAACATATATAAGTACAGCCTGGTTTGCCATTCTTGCTCCAGCTTTTCGGCTCTGGCCGGACGACCATAGGTTTTCCAGTCAATAATTTGGGCTGTGACTCCTAGTAGCAATAGGTCATAAATCGCCGTGAACAAATACTGGTTTTCATTGTCTGCGCCTGAGATCATCAACGTCCGCACCTGCTCACTAGCCCGTTCAATGTCGGGGCTTTCGGCAAACAAATGGGGGGCAGTTTGCTGTAGGCCATGCACTGCGGCCTGGATTTTAGGGTTAGCTGCGAGGAATGGTTCGATCGGCATTCCCAACTCTCTTTGATGCAGTAGCCGGTGAAAGTCACTACCAAACTGCATACTCTGCTGTCGATCAGTGGGTGACAAGGTGGCCAAGGAGCTGAGATAGATGTACTCAAACTTGCGAGGGCATTCCTGCAATGTTTTGAGATGCCCTTGAGAAAGACGCTGAAGATTGACGCAATCTGGCTTATAAATACTCATAGTAAGAGTGCGGGATGTGGGAAACTCAGTGGCTTCAGCCCTGAGAGGGAAGCGACTCGGGGGACGACCTGCGTACACGTTTGGTCTGAGGT
>JAYSRP010000158.1:0-14810 GCA_043721015.1 Synechococcales cyanobacterium
TGGCCCAGGTGGTGGTGGCGGCGGTGGAGTAATTGTCCAGAATGTACCTGGAGCAACTCTAATTAATAATGTGGCTGGTGGAGCTAATGGTAAAACCGGGAATGGTACGGGGGATGCACATGGAGCTACCCCTGGTACAAGTGGTCAGATTACCACAGTCCAAACTACTAGTGATCCTTTTGCTACGGTCAATGATGATTCCTGCCTACCTTTGGTTTCGGTATGGAAAAA
Organism: Synechococcales cyanobacterium; assembly: GCA_043721015.1. Classification (GTDB taxonomy): domain Bacteria; phylum Cyanobacteriota; class Cyanobacteriia; order Cyanobacteriales; family Chamaesiphonaceae; genus JAAFHZ01. The sequence continues at coordinate 232 of JAYSRP010000158.1, forward strand.
TACCACTACACCTCAAATTACCCAGGGTGGTAAAGCCACTTATAAAATCACGGTAACTAATGCACCGGGTAGAACCACGGCTGCCGACGTAAATATTCAAGACGTGCTGCCTGCGGGGTTTACTTTTGATTCTAATGTTTCTGTCAATATGGATGCGGGAGTTACTCGCACCAATCCGGTTAACCCGACAGTTGGTAACACTACGGCAAATTGGGGGACTTTCTCGATTCCTACTGATAAAAAAGTTGAAATCACTTTTCAGGCATTGTCTAGCAGCACGATCGCCCCTGGCATTTACAACAACCCGGCGAGCGCCACTTACTACGATCCAAAACGACTTACGCCCTCTGGGACTATTACTAAGGTCTATGACTCGATCGCCAATAGCGGTGAAGATGTCAAAGTAATTGCTCTACCCATAGATCCGAAGATTTCTGGCACTGTATTTGAAGATCCTAACTATGGCGGTGGTGCGGGTCGGCCACTAAATACTCCTAACACTATCGTTCGGCCAGGAGCAGTTGTTGAACTGTATGACTCTACCGGGAATTTTGTCGCCACCACTACCACCAATTCGTCTGGTAAGTATAGTTTTACTGTCGGCTCTGGCAGCTTTCAAATCAGAGTAGTTAATAGAACTGTGAGCACTGGCAGATTGGTTAATGCCGGTAGCTCCAGCGCCGATCTATTGCCAGTGCAGACCTTTCGAGCCAGTGGTGCTACCGGAGTCGCCACCCCAGTGACCGATCGAGTGGGTGGCGAAAAGCCCAGCGAAACTGATGTAACAGCGAACTCGGGTACTCAAAGTTTAGCTACACTCAACGGGCTTTTGAACAGTGCAGTGCTCTCTGTTACCCCAGTAACGATCGGCACTACCGATATTAACGGCATAGATTTTGGCTTTAACTTCGATACGATTGTTAACCCCCGTAACAGCGGGCAAGGCTCTTTACGACAATTTATCGATAATAGCAATGCTTTAAGTAATACCAACTTAGCCCAGGCTGGCCAACCGATCGGCAAAGAAGTCTCGATTTTTATGATTCCATTGCCGACTAGTCCTCTCCCTGTTCTGCCGGGACTTAGATCTGATCTTACTAATCAATTAACTGCTGGCCGAGCAGTGATCAACCTCAGTAGCTCTATAATTATTACTGATACCGATACCTCGATCGATGGTCGTACTCAAACTACGAACGTTGGTAATACCAATAACTTGTTACTAGGGACTGGTGGTAATGTGGGAGTTGATAATTTGGCCTTGGCTCAGCTCAATGCTCCAGAAATAGAAATTGTTGATAGTGGCTCAGGAATTCATGGCATCGATATAAACGGTGCCAATGCCACGATCCAAGGAATTGCTATTCATGGTTTTGGCTTAGTAGGTAGCAATAACCATGGAGATATTTTAGTGCGGGCAAATAATGCCTTAATAACCCAAAATGCGATCGGCTTTATTCCTACCAGTTTTGCTGCTCCTGCTAGCAAGCAGTCTCAATCTGGCATTGTTATTGTTGGGGGCGGCACAAATGCCACTATTACTAACAATATTATTGGTTTTACCAACGAGCGAGGCATTTTGGGTGGTAAAACACCTACTGATCTGAGTGGTTTAGTCATTAGTGGTAATGAAATCAAAAGACCCGGAAACATCAGTGGTTCGGCAAGTAAGCACAGCGCGATCGAGCTTTCTCCTAACACAATTGGCAATATCAGCATTACTCGTAACCTGTTAACCGATTCCCAAGCCGACTCGGGCATTACCATTCGTTCGGCAGTTATTGGCGCCAGCAATAATTTCTTGGTGCAAAACAACTCTATTCTGCGCAATGGAGCTGGTAATGTTAGTGGATTTGGCATTTCACTTCAGGCCACTGGCACCAGCGATTTAGAAGGAATTAAAATTGATAAAAATATCTTAAACCTGAACCGTCGCGGTATTAATTCGCAGCTAACTGGCGTGACTATTTCTGGAAATGTGGTGAGCAACTCTTTAGGCAGTTATGGGATAGCGATCGAAGCAGGCAAACAAAAAAACAAAATTACCCAAAATTCCATCTTCGGCAACGTCGGTGTAGGCATCGATCTGGGGAATACCGCCAATGGCATCAGCCCCAATAACGGCACTGTATCTACCACTATTAGCAACCAAGATTTAGATTACCCCCTAATTACCTCGGCCATACTGAGTAGCGGCACACTCACCGCCAAAGGCTATGTCGGCAATAATCCGGCTGGTAACACTATCTTTGGCAACCTCATTTTAGAATTCTTTATTGCCGACAATACCCCCGCCGACCAAAATGGCGAAGTTGTTGTTGGTGATACCAGATCTAAACCCCACGGGGAAGGCAAAACCTACATTGGCTCATGCACTACCGATGCCAACGGCATTTTTGGTAACAGCACCAATCCCTGTGTTTTCAGCAATGCTGGCACCCTAGGTTTAACTGCCGCTACCAATATTACCGCCACAGCTACCGATAGCAATGGCAATACCTCAGAATTTAGTGCCAGTCCCAGCAGCCGTGCCAACTTAGTTTTGGTGAAGCGAATCACCGCTATTACTTCTGCGGCTACTGGATTAACCACATCTTATAACAGCTATATCCATGAGTCAGGATCTACCAAAGATAATGACTTGGGCTGGCCTACCAACTATTTATTAGGAGAGATTAATCCTGGCCAAGTACGTCCCGGCGATGAGATTGAATACACTATTTACTACCTCAACAACGGTGAAAACCGCATTGGCCAAGCTAAAGTCTGTGATGCCTTGAACAAAAATCTAGATTTCGTTCTGAATTTCAATAGTTTCAATGTAGGCAAAGGTATCTTGCTCAGCCCCAGTAGTAGCACCAGCATATATCTCACCAATACATCTGGAGACGATCGAGGAGAATACTCTACTACCAGTCCCACCGATTGCAACTTGGTGGGTAACGTTACCGCCGATCAATCAACCAACACCATAGTTGTGAATGCCGCTAACAGCAGCAATCCTATTCTTGGTGGAGCCTATGGCTTTATTAAGTTTAAAGTGAAAGTGAAATCCTAAAACTTGATCCCCACCACTGATCCCCTTTATATAAATAATGGGGATCACGATTTTTTTATGATAAAGAACACAAGAGTTTAATGGCTAGATAAAGCTCACCGTCTAGCTTCAGGTCATGTTTGACACAATTAATTTATATGTCATCAAAGAAAAACATATACACATTTCACATCAAAGTTTGGAACAATTGACCTCGATCGAGGTCACAGTTAATAATTGTGCGATCGGTCACACTATGATCAATAATGGTATCGATTGCTGGGTGATTATAAATTTTGACATCACCATTGGGAATCTTACATTTAAGGCTTTTTTCGGCAACACTCTTACCAATCCTGGCCTAGAGTTGTTCATTACTCACTGAACCCACGCCAAAATCAGTCCAGCAAAATAACGAGGAATACTCCAAATATGGCAAATCTCAATCCTATGGAAAAGGTCGAACTCGTATTGGTGCCGGTGCTGCTTATTGCCACCGTCAATCTAATTGTGCCTTTCCTTCTACAGATCCACTAGGTCTACGCACCTAAATCAAAAAATATAGCCGCAGACACCTTGATCTTAACTGTCCGCTCTAAATCTTTGACACCTCGAAAATTTTTAAGTCTGAGCTGTTTAATACGCATAAATCGACTTGTGGAAGAAAATTCTGATTTCGATCAATTTTGCTCTTTATACCCTCAAAACAATCAGTGCATCAGGTAGGAACTTTATAAAGACCGGTAGCCCGTGGCTCTAGGATTTTTTTGCCAGTGCCGCCTTCAAAAGCTACTGCCACTGAAACTTTACCCTCAGAGCCGAAAACGTGGGTAATATTGCCCATTCCAAACTTGGGATGTAGCACCCGATCGCCTACCAACCATTTTTCAGTAGCCGGAGAATTCTTGGGCATTGCACTAGGAGCAATGTGTCTAAACTGTTTGCGCTTTTGGTTACTCTCTAACAACTCTGGCGGCAACTCACCCAAAAACTGCGAAGGAATCGCTCGTTCGCGGTTGCCATAAAGTCTTCGTTCTAAAGCATAAGAGATATACAAAACTTCCTGAGCGCGAGTAATTCCTACATAGCAAAGACGACGCTCTTCTTCCAAAGAAGCCGGATCATTCAGCGATCGATAGTTCGGAAACAAACCTTCTTCCAAGCCAACCAAAAACACCACTGGAAACTCCAGACCTTTAGATGAATGCAACGTCATCATCGAGATCGCATTACTGTCATCGAGCTTATCCAAATCAGAGCTAAGCGCTGCATTAGCCAAGAAGTTTTCCAAACTTGGCTCCTCGGTTTCTTCCTGAAACTGGGTTGCAGCGTTGACTAATTCCTGAACGTTCTGTAGTCTTTCGGTAGCTTCATCGTTACCCTGATCGATCAGCTCTTGACTGTAACCAGAATCATTCAAAACCCCAGCCAAAACAGTACTCACTGCTTCAGTCTTAGCGGCTTCTCGCCATTTATTGATAATTTCTACAAACTGTAAAACACCCTTATAAGAACGTCCGGCCAAAGTTTTCACCGAGGTCTCATCATTAACAATTTCCCACAGCGGCATCCCCATTTGCTGAGCCGCATTTTGCAAATTATCGATCGTCGCCTGACCCACACCTCGCCGAGGTGTGTTAATCACCCGCAGCATACTCACAGTATCTTCGGGGTTATTCAGCACCCGTAGATAAGCAACTACATCTTTAATTTCTCGCCGATCATAGAAGCGCAACCCACCCACAATTTTGTACGGAATCCCGGCGCGGACAAAAGCATCTTCGATCGGTCTAGATTGAGCATTAGTCCGATACAGCACTGCGAAGCTGCTGTAAGCAATCTCGGAGTTCTCCCGGATTTGCTCTTCGACTTTGTTTAAAACAAAATCGGCCTCGGCCAACTCGTTATCAGCCTGATACAGAAAAATCGGTTCTCCTGCCGATCGAGTGGCTTTCAAGATTTTATCGATTCGCTGAGTGTTATTTTGAATTAACTCATTGGCTGCACTCAAGATATTTTCAGTCGATCGATAGTTTTCCTCTAGCTTGACCATGGTATTAGTTTTTTCATCGGGCAAGCTATCGCCAAAGTCTGTCTGAAAATTCATTAGAATGGTGAAATCCGCCATCCGGAAAGAATAAATAGACTGATCGGCATCGCCAACTACGAAGGTCGATCGATTTTCCCAGCCATCAAACAACTTGCTATCGATACCATTAGTCGTCAAAAGCTGAATAAGTTGATATTGAGTACGATTAGTATCTTGATATTCATCCACCAAAATATGTCGAAACTTCTGGTGCCAGTAATTCAACAGCTCAGCATTCTGCTGAAACAACCGCACCGGCACCAGCAACATGTCATCAAAATCTAGGGCGTTATTCTGGCTCAAAAACTCTTGGTAAGCATCATAAACCTCCGCAATCACCCTACCCCGGTAATCTTTGTTTTCAGCAGCATATTCCGCCGGAGAAAGACTCAGGTTCTTAGCATTACTAATCGCATAGCGCACCGCGCGCGGCTCAAATTTCTTATCGTCCAAGTTCATCATTTTGGTGACAATCTGCTTAATCGCCCCCTGGCAATCACTATCATCGAAAATCGAAAAATTTCGCTGCCACTTCCGGCCTTTTTCGTCAGTATATTTATCAATATCGAAGCGTAAGATTCGACCTAGCAAACTATGAAAAGTCCCCACCCACATCCGCTTGATGTAGGTTTTATAGATATGGGACTTAATTTTGGTCTGCTCCACTGGCGCTAAAGCACTCAGCGGCTTCTGGAATTTCTCTAGGGCATATTGCTGGGCAAACAGAACTTCCACCCGCTCCTTCATTTCTTTGGCGGCTTTGTTGGTAAAGGTCACAGCCAAGATATTTTCTGAGTCAACCTGATGCTTCAAAATCAGATTGGCAATCCGATAGGTGAGAGCGCGGGTTTTGCCCGATCCAGCTCCGGCTACGACCAACAAGGCTCCGCAGTGGTGCTCTACAGCTTGGCGCTGGGAGGCGTTGAGGATAGCGAGAAAATCGTTTTGAGTCATGGGATCGATCGGGGCAGCAGAGGATTCTTAAGTATAGATGAACTTCTGAGATTTTGATACCAGGGTAGAAGTCTGGCTGATTGGGCATATGGCCTTTTAACCCAAAAGTCGGACTTCTGATCATTGTCTGATTGACCACCGCTCAATCAGCACAGTTACACAACTTCATCACGTCGTTTATGATGAATATGGGGATCAATGCCCTTGTCCTGTATTTGGAGTTTTGCCGTGTTACTAACCAAAGGTTTCGAGATCGAAGTATATACCGGCACTCCCGAGGGTGACATTGTGGGCATGGCCAACAAAATTATCGCCGACCTAGATGGCTACATGACAGAGCCAGATAGCCGCAACGTAGAATATGCCACCGACCCGTTTAGAGACTACGATCGACTACTCTGCGCCCTGCTTCAGCCCCGGCGCAAACTGCGGGAATACCTCAATAAGAACGGCGGCTACACCCTGATTCCGGGCAGCACCTTATCTTTGGGTGGCCACAACGAATTCCAACGCTCCGACCCCAGCCATCCCTACCATACCTTCATCGAACAGACCTACGGCACCAAGGTAGTCACTGCCAGCGTCCATATCAACGTGGGCATCGCCGATCCCGAGATGCTGATCAAAGCCTGCCGGTTAGTGCGGCTAGAAGCTCCTTTATACTTGGCACTCAGCGCCGCTTCTCCTTTCCTAGATGCTGTACCTACGGGCTATCACTCCACTCGCTGGGGCATGTTTCCCAAAACTCCCGCTCATGTGCCACTGTTTACCAATCATCAGCACTTCATTGAATGGACAGAAGAACAGCTTAAGTTAGGCACCATGCAAAATATTCGTCACCTCTGGTCGTCGGTGCGTCCAAATGGCGATCGCCGACCCTACGATATCAACCGACTAGAATTGCGCATCTGCGACCTGATCACCGATCCTGTGGCTCTGTTGGCAGTTACTGCTTTGCTAGAAGCCCGTATTTGGCAGCTCATGGAAAATCCTGATCTAGACCCACTGGTTAGCAGCAAATTCACACCAGAAGAACTGGTGGCAATGAGTGATGCCAACGAGGCAGCAGTGGCTAAAAATAGCTTGGGTGCCACTTTGCAACATTGGCAAGATGGTCGATCGATTACTGCTGCTGATTGGATTGAGGAGCTGTATGTGGGGGCGGGTTCGATCGCCAAAGAAAAAGGATTTAAGTGTTTCTTGACCCCTCTCCATAAAATCTTGAGCCGAGGCAATACCGCTCAACAGTGGCTAATGGAATACGCTGTCAACCAAGATGGTCGCGCAGTTATTCAACAAGCCATTCGAGATATGGAAACGAAAGAGGTTGATTTAGCTGATAATCTTTGCCAAGCAGCTAGTTGAATCTCTATGAATAATCGCTATGTTCATCAAACATAGCGATTATTTTATGATGGATAAAAATTCTATCTTTAAAAATACTCAGGATAAAGCAATGTTAAACCGTCTATTGATCTGCCTCGTTGCTGTTTTCTTGATCTGTACCAGTCTGCCCTCACCCCTCACGGCAGAAACCTCCGCATTGACCATCATGGCTCCTTGCCCCACTACTCCCAACTGCGTGGTCAGCAAAGGGTCAGATGCAGAGCATCAGATCGAGCTTTTGATATATGAGGGTGATCGAAACACTGCCTACGCTGATCTACTCAAGGTATTAGCCGTAGTCCCTCGCACCGTAGTCACCGAAAAAACCGACACTTACATTCGCGCCGAGTCTACCAGCCGCGTCTTCCATTTTGTGGATGACCTGGAATTTTACTTTCCTGCCAATGAAAAGCTGATTCAAATTCGATCGGCTGCTCGGGTAGGCGAATCTGACCTGGGTGTGAACCGCCGACGCTTAGAGCAAATCCGTTTAGCTCTGAAAGATCTGAGTACTCGTAAGGCACCAACAAAGATGTAATTCCTGGAAGCAGTACAATACCTGAAAATAAGTAAGTTGTTTGGATGATTAGCTATCTCAAGGGTTCGATCGAACTATTTCAAAAAGCCAGCCCCACCAAAACCATTGTGATTATTGAAGTGCAGGGCATCGGCTACGAAGTACAAGTTCCCTCCAATATCAATATGGTCGTGGGGAGCACAGTGCAGCTTTTTATCCATCAACAGTTCCGCGAAGATCAGGTTTCGCTGTATGGCTTTGGCTCTACCGCCGAGCGAGATTTATTTCGGCAGTTGATTTCAGTCAGTGGCATTGGAGCTAGTATTGGGATTGCGCTGATTGAACATTTGGGTATTACGGAGTTGGTGCAGGCGATCGTGCTGGGTAGTACCAAGATTTTATCCAAGACTCCCGGCATTGGCACCAAAACTGCGGAGCGATTGAGCGTGGAGCTGAAGAGCAAGCTGAAACAGTGGCGAGATGTGGCAGATTTGGATTCGATCGAACTCGATGAAAATATGGATACCAAACTGCAATCGGAAGTAGAAATGACTTTGTTGGCTTTGGGCTACGATGATATTGAAATTCGTCAGGCGCTGCAAATGATTGGGCGCGATGAGACGCTGGCAGCTAGCAAAGATGTGGAGAAATGGCTAAGGTTTGCGATCGCTGCGCTGTCTAATTAGTGTTTTGGGAATGTCCTTTGATCCGACGGGGGGAGATAATAGAATTTATTCATCCAAATTCTCTGGGGAATCGATCAACGTGTATAGAGCTTCTCTGTCTTAACTGCATCCTATCCAGATTCAAGTGTCGGTGGATATCAAGGTGGTGATAACCACCCCATGAATGTACCAACATTGACAGCTCCTGCGCCATAATCTAATGAAGACATTTCTCGCAATTGAAGCACATGATACCCACCGTAATTGAACAGTCAGGCAGAGGCGAGCGCGCTTTTGATATTTATTCGCGGCTGCTGCGCGAGCGGATTATTTTTTTGGGTCAGCAGGTAGACTCCGACATTGCCAACCTGATCGTCGCCCAGCTTCTGTATTTAGAATCTGAAGATCCCGAAAAAGATGTGTACTTGTACATCAACTCCCCCGGTGGCTCTGTCTCAGCAGGCATGGGGATATTTGACACCATGAACCTAGTTCGTCCCGATGTCTCGACCATTTGTGTCGGCTTTGCTGCCAGCATGGGTGCTTTCTTGTTAGCCGCTGGAGCCAAAGGCAAGCGTCGCAGCTTGCCCAACTCCCGGATCATGATTCACCAGCCTTTAGGTGGTGCCCAAGGTCAGGCGACTGATATTGAAATTCAGGCTAAAGAAATTCAGTACATCAAAGACAACCTGAATGGCCACTTGGCGACCAACACCGGCCAGCCTCTGAGTAAAATCCAAGAAGATACCGAGCGGGACTTCTTTATGTCCGCAGCCGATGCGGTGAGCTACGGCCTGATTGATGAAGTGATCGATCGACCTCAGCTTTCTGTCGTTAAGTAATGAGTGACTTTGATATCGATATCGCCCCAATGATCGATCATTCTCTGTTGGTGGCTACGGCTACCCCAGAGGATGTGACTCGCTGGTGCGCCGAAGCCCAGCGCTATAATTTTGCCGCCGTCTGTATTCATCCTCGCTATGTGCGGTTGGCTGCCGAGTTACTAAACAATAAACGAGTCAAAGTCTGCACCGTAATTGGCTTCCCCACCGGAGCCACTACTTCGACAGTAAAGCTTTATGAAGCTCAAGAGGCGATCGATAACGGCGCGGAAGAGTTGGACGTGGTAATTGACCTAGGCAGCTTAAAAGCGGGCAAGGTCGATGACGTGCATCGGGAACTAGCCGCAATTTGTAGTGAAACTGGCAAGACTGTCAAAGCCATCTTAGAAATGTCTTTGCTCACTCTCGAAGAGCAACAAATTGCCGCTGAAATCTGCATGGATGCCGGTGCTAGCTACTTAAAAACCAGTACTGGTTGGAATGGTGGTGCCACGGTGGCCGATATTAAATTGCTGGCTGAGCTAGCTAAAGAACGAGTGGGAATCAAGGCTGCTGGTGGTATTAAGACTCACGCTGAGGCGATCGCCCTCGTTCGTGCCGGAGCGACCAGATTAGGGACTTCACGGGGTGTAGCCCTGCTGAAAGACCGCGATCGACCAACTCGCAGCAAAGGCGATCAAAGTGCCGATGCCGACCGCGACAGAGAAAACGCTGATGACCAGTACTAGCAAGACCTACCAAGTTACCGGCATTAACCTCAAGGCTACGCCTTTTGGGGAAGCCGATCGACTAGTGACCATTTTGACCCCCCAACATGGCTTGCTAAGGGTAGTGGCTCCGGGTGCCCGCAAGCCCAGATCTAGCCTCGGTGGTCGCAGCGGCATCTTTGTGGTGAACCAGCTTTTGCTGGCGCGGGGCAAATCGATGGATCGGATTACCCAAGCCGAAACCCTGCATACCTATCGCACCCTGGCTTTAGATCTGTCCAAGCTGGCGATTAGTCAATATTGGGCAGAGATTGTTTTGGCACAGGCCATGAGTGACCATCCCCAGTCTGATCTCTATGAAGTCTTGAATGTCCACCTTCGCCGCTTAGATGCTCTGACCGATGGTGATGCTTTGGGCCATCTGTGTCAGGGCATTTTTCATCTCTTGGCTCTGGGGGGCATTGCACCCCAAGTACATAACTGCTGGGCAACCAGTGAATCGATCGTCCCTAATTTGGGCGACCCCCACTGGCGAATCGGTTTTAACATCGATCGAGGTGGCACCGTCCGCATTGGTCAGGCCGTAGAGAGTACTGGCGGGCTATATTATCTAAATGCGATCGAAACCCATTTGTTTCAGCAGTTGTCAGCAGGCGAACTAGATCCCAACGGGGTTGAACCGGCTGATTTGGCGGCGGCCTGGCTGCGTATTGAAGGGATTTTGCGGCGCTATATCAAACACCATTTGGGCTGCAATATTCGATCGGCTGCTCTGTTATTTGTTGGTAACTAAAGCCAAAAGCAAGTAGGCAACTGATCTCGGTGCGAAAGCTGTACATCCCACCCGCTCTTTGGGAAGATGTTAGCTAATAACATCAATAATTTTTATTTATTTGGCGATCTACTGCCATCACCGGTTAAATGCGATTATCTGAAAACTTAGAACCCCAAGTACCAGCAGAACTCACCGTATTACCTACAGTGAAAGAAAACTCGATTCCTGCTGCTATCGATCCCCCGCCAGAAGAAGCGCGGGGTATTGCTGCTGTTTTAAAAAATAAGAATTTTTTAGCACTCTGGGGCGGCCAGGTTTTTTCGCAGTTGGCCGACAAAGTTTATTTGGTGCTGATGATTGCGATCATCGAAACGCAGTTTCAGGCCAAAGGCCAAACCATCAGTGGCTGGGTATCGGCGATTATGATGGCCAGTACTATTCCAGCCATCTTGTTTGGATCTTTTGCTGGGGTATATGTCGATCGCTGGCGTAAAAAGCAGGTGTTGGTGGTCACTAACGTCCTGCGGGGCTTGTTGGTATTGGCAGTGCCAGTGCTGCTGTGGATTGCCCATGGTCGAATTATTGCCCAGTTGCCGTTGGGTTTTGAGCTGCTGATTCTGATTACTTTTACGGTCTCGACCCTCGGTCAGTTTTTTGCTCCGGCAGAACAGGCTGTAATTTCTAATATCGTCGAAAAGCCCGATCTGCTTTCAGCAAACTCTTTGTATACCACCACTACCATGGGGGCATTGGTAGTCGGGTTTGCCGTGGGTGAACCGCTGTTAGGATTTGCTGACAAAGTAGGCATGGGGTTTGGCTTGGGTCTAAATGTAGGCAAAGAGCTGTTGGTGGGTCTGAGTTACACCATTGCTGGGACTTTGCTACTGTTGCTAAAAACTAATGAACAAAAGCGTGATGCCAACATCGAAGAACCGCATATTTTGGATGATCTGAAAGAAGGAATTCGCTATTTGCAAGAAAATCGATCAATTCGGGTGGCCTTGATTCAGTTGGTTACTTTATATGCGGTGTTTGCTTCTATAACAATTTTGGCGATCCGGCTAGCTGAGATTTTGCCAGAAATTAAAGCTTCGCAGTTTGGGTTTTTGCTAGCGACTGGCGGCATTGGCATGGGTCTGGGGGCAGTGGTCTTGAGCTTTGCCCGTAAGTGGTTTACCCCAGCTAAATTGGCCTTTTTTGGTTTGATCGGAATTGCGGTTGGCCTAGGCGGCATGGCGATTTCGACTCACAGCTTATGGCAGACTATCTTGTCGATCATGTTGATTGGGGTGTTTTGGGCAAATGTGGCGATTCCGATGCAGACGGTAGTCCAGTCCGAAACTCCACCAGAAATGCGGGGTAAGGTGTTTGGTTTGCAAAACAACGCCACCAATATTGCTTGCAGTTTGCCCTTAGCACTGACCGGGATTGCTGAATCAGTATTTGGTGTATCTGTTGTATTGTGGGGGTTAGCGCTGATTGTTACGCTGCTGACTTTGTACTTATATGGTTGGGGATCAGCCAAGTCCGAGCCAAATCCGAGTAAGATACTGTGAGCGTAGAAAATTACGCCGATCGTAATTTGTAATGAGATTCGACAATGCACATTGCTTGGCTTGGTAAGAAAACGCCGTTCTGCGGCAATGTTACATACAGTCGGGAAATAACTAACGGACTCAAGCGGCGCGGTCATGAAATTAGTTTTATGCACTTTGGCGAAAACGACAGCCGCGATGATGTGCCCTTGCCTTTTTTGTATAAGTCTCAGGTTTTTACTATTCCTACCGTGCGGGCTAAACGGGTTTTAGAAAAATCTTTAAAGCGGCGGCGACCAGATATTGTTCATGCTTCTCTCAGTCTTTCACCGTTAGATTTTTTGTTGCCAGAGATTTGTCACGAATTAGATTTACCGTTGATTGCGACGTTCCATAATCCTTACGATGGCAAGCGGCGAAATCTGACTTCGGGTACGCAGTTGTTGTCTTATCAGCTCTATGCGCCATTTTTGGCTAAGTACGATCGAACAATTATTTTCTGCCAAGAACAGCGAGATTTATTGATTAAGCTGGGGGTGCCAGCCGATCGAATCGTAGTAATTCCCAATGGGGTCGATGAGCAGAAATATTCACCAGGAGTTTCGGCAGTTAAAGCTGAATTTGGGGCGGAGCAGCTCTATGTATACCAGGGGCGGATTTCGACCGAAAAGAATGTGGAGTCGCTGCTGCGAGCCTGGAAGAAATCGGGGATGGGTGCGGGTGGTCGCTGTAAGCTGTTGATTGTGGGTGATGGTAGTTTGAAGGTTTCTTTGGAGCCATTTTATGATCGATCGGATGGCATTATTTGGCTAGGAGCAATCACTGACGATCAGCGCCGGATCGATATTTTGCGCGGTGCGGACGTGTTTATTTTGCCCTCGTTAGTGGAAGGTTTGTCATTATCTTTGCTAGAAGGGATGGGTTGTGGAATGGCCTGTGTGGCCACCGATGCCGGTGCAGATGGGGAAGTTTTGGCTGGAGGCGCTGGGGTGGTGATCGATACTCAAGGTGTCTCTACCCAGTTGCGGACTATTTTGCCGTTGTTGAGGGAGCATCCTACTTGGCGAGCTACTTTGGGTCAGGCGGCACGCGATCGGGTGTTGCAAGCTTATACGCTGGATGGCAACTTAACTCAGATTGAACAGGTCTATCAAGAAATTGCCCGCACTAAAGTTGTTTCTAAGGTCGGGTAACTATACGATTCGCTAATGAGTTTCTTTGGTTTGCTCACTAATTACCGCACTCCAGTTATCATCCTGAATTTTAGCAGCCAAATCTTGGGATGCTGCTGATTCTTCTTTGTGCAAAGAGCCATCGGCCATGGCCTTGCGTAGCTTCAGTTTCTTTTCTTCGTAGATTGCCCGATCGGCTTCACTCATTACCTGAGCTGCGGCATCGCGCACGGTGCTAGCCCAGTCGCTACTGCCATCAATGTTGCCCGGTGGGAGGCTAGGCAGTTTGGCAATCCATTGATCGCGGAGCTGTTCCATTTCTTCTCGCTTAGGAAATTTGAAGGGCTGCACTCGCACTAAAGCGCAGACTTCTGCTCCATGGGCGGTGAGGTGGCTGCGTAAGGAGAGACTGACATTGCGAGAGTAACCAATGTATTGAGTTTGCTGACTAATGTTGAGTACGACATAGACCCCAGCAACTTTGGCGTTTGCGTTGCACCAATCTTCGATAGGAGTATTGGCATCAGCGGTGACTGTGGCAACTTCAGGAGCTGTCTCGGCTCCATGTTCATCGGTGGAGCTATACAGAAAATCGTGGAGTCCACGGTGCTCTTGGGGCACATTTTGGTGTTCGATCGCTGCGCTGGCACTTTCCGGGTTGACTGTTTCATTGCTGACAGTGACCGACTTGGAATCTTGGTTACTCATTGGTTCCTCTCCACAAAAGCTCTCCTATTATCATCTGGATTGGTTGGATTCTGGCACTGTTGTTGGTGAGTTCCAATTCATGCTTCTACCCCATAACTGGACAGTGCGAAGTTCTTTGTAGAAAAAAAAGAACATTCCTACCCCTAAAGGCATGGAATGTACGAAAATGGCTGAAATACAAAAACAATCAGC
>JAYSRP010000159.1:0-32629 GCA_043721015.1 Synechococcales cyanobacterium
TATATCGGGAGGATTAGCTTCTAAGTATTGCTTTGCTATTTGCTGATTCTTAAGCATGGGAGCAATGAAGGCTAAGGCTTCAACTATTCCTACTGAACCAATGCCAGTAGTATCAAGCAATATTTTGGCACCGGCTGCGGCCATTTTGCCTCCACCCAGAGCCACAATTTCAATATCGATTCCCTGTCGTTTGGCAGCTTGATATAGAGCTGTGACTAGTAACGAACCCTGTAAATCACCAGAGACTTCCCCGGTGCTAATAAAAATTCTTTTCATGATTCGGTATCTCGGCGATCGCGTAAGCGACCGGGAATAGGCCCTCGACGAGGTGATTGACTAGAAGCCTTCAAAAACTTATAGAGATGCTCTACTTGAGCAGATGTTTCTGCTGTCCCGATTAAATCCAAAGCTTCTTGGAGAGCGTGGTCAGAATTATAAATAATTCGGTAGGCTTCTTTGAGAGCCGTGATTTCGCTGTTGCTAAAGTTCGATCGCTTCATCCCCACCAAGTTTAAAGACCTGACCCTGGCCGGGTTGCCTTCTACAATGGTAAATGGTGGCACATCGCGCTGAATTCTGGTCATGCCGCCGATCATGGCTAGCTTGCCGATGCGAACAAATTGATGAATTCCTAGTACCCCGCTGATTACCGCCCCTGATTCGATGTATACATCACCGGCCAGTGAGGTGGCATTGGCAATTTTTACGTCATCTTCGATGCAACAGTCATGAGCGATATGCACATAGGCCATCAGCAAGTTATTATCACCAATTATCGTAAAACCACCGTCACCAGTGGCGCGGTTGATGGTGACATATTCCCGGATGCGATTATAATTGCCAATTTTTAGGCCGGTTTCGCCGCCCGCATATTTTAAATCTTGAGTTTCGAGGCCGATCGCCGCCCCTGGAAAGATCTGATTACCAATCCCAATTTCGGTAGGGCCTTCGATTACTACATGGGCACCCACCGAAGTATTGGCACCGATTTTTACTCGATCGCCAATCACGGCAAAAGGACCCACCTTGACACTGGGGTCTAGCTCGGCTCCCGGATCGATGACCGCCGTGGGGTGAATTAGCCTCGTCAAATTCGCCGCTCCAACCATTTGCATTACTTTTGACCCAACTTTGATAACTTACTTCGACTAGCTCAACACAAGCTGCTTTTGCCTAGGGCGAATCAACAACTTTTACCAAATGACCCAGTTTCTATAAATATTGTTCACGTCGGCTTCAAACCTCTACCAAGGTAAACATTAACTCACCGTCAACAGCAAGCTGACCGTCTACTTCCGCTCGTGCCTTCATTTTAGCAAAGCGTCCGCGTTTGAAAGACAGCAATTCGACGGTCATGACCAATTGATCGCCCGGAACCACTTGACGACGGAAGCGCACACCATCAATACCGGTGAAGACAAATAAGCCGCTGGTGTATTCGGGGAGCTGCACACAAACAATGCCGCCCACTTGAGCCATAGCCTCAACAATGAGCACTCCCGGCATCAAAGGATAGCCAGGAAAGTGACCTTGAAAGAATTCTTCGTTATAGCTGACATTCTTGATGCCCACAGCTTTCTGGCTGGGTACGAAGTCGATAATGCGGTCTACCAGAGCAAAGGGGTAACGATGGGGCAAGAGTTCGGCGATCTCTTGCACGTTGAAGGTGGTTTTGACAGGAGGGGCGTTGAGGGAAACGGCACTCGATTGCTCAGAGATTGGCTCAGAGATCTTCTCGGTGGATAGCTCGGTATGGACGCTTAAGGTCACGGTTTAACAAAGTTAACATCAATATAGAAGCATATCAGAATCTCTGCTCGCTTCGATTGATTGATCTGAAGCAGCAATTCCAACTGTAAGATTACGGTGCTAAGCTTGGGCTGTCGATTATGCAGCTTTAACGATTTGCGAACCACACGACGTATAACCTAACATTTTCGTAATTAGGTGACTTTTTATCTTTTGCTTCCAAATCACACAGTGGAAAGGTAAGTACCTCTCGTTTGTATTGGATTTTCACAAGAATGCCATATATCTCATCTATGGCAGTAATCTCTTGCACTACTACTCGATCGCCAGTTGTGAATCGCCCCCTGTCTTGGGGTTCAGCAACTTCTGCCTCAAAAGGAAAATGTAAGACTTTGCGGAAATGAGCTTCCCAGGCTTGCAAAATAGCCCATTCATCTTCAGGATCAACGTGATCTAGTATTTTTTGAATGCCTCTACCTTCTTCACCCAAATGATCCCAGGTATGATGTGCTTGAATTTGGCTCACTATCTGGGTCACATCTTCTTTGGTGTCTCTAGCAGTGGTTAACTCAACCTCCATTACAGACAGGTACATTTCGTCCCAGGCCAATCCATCGTCTTCACACTTAGCGATCATCGAGTCTGGTAGATCCTGGAGTGTCTGGCTATCCCACTCAATAAGGACAACTTCGCCATCTTCTACAACATCAGAAACCCTGCCCTGCCAGCCACCAATGTCAAGGCCAAAGTCAGGATCTTGAATTGTGGGTTTAACGATGACAGAATCACCAATTTTAATGTTTATTGTTGGTTTCATTTGCTTAAATGCGATAGATATTTTTTTTAAGACAATAACGTATCAACTAACACGTTTTTGATTGGATAGTTGTGCCACTCGTCACACCATTGGCTGTATGAAATTGATAATGTCAACCACAGATCAGATAAAGATCCATAGCCTGACATCGCATTAGCTCTATCAAGCTATGTCAAATCAATAAGTAAAACCAGTCTACGTTATGAACGAAATTCTTGCATCCCCCGTATTGCAAATTTGTGCATTTTTGCTAACTATCGGACTTCTCTACCGTATTAGTGATATAGAAACCGATATTGATATCTGGAAATTCAAAATTAAGCGTAGAAAAGGCAAGGAAAAATAATCCGACCAGGTAATTCAGTGGAACTAGATCGGAATACTTATCTAGCTTCACTTGTATGAGTCTTGGGAAAATACTAATTTTACTTTTATCCATATTATGGATATTATATGGATATATTTGAAGATGAGGTTGCAAGATGACAATGCATGTTAATCTTTCTGCTGAGATGGAAAGTTACATTAAAAACAAGGTTGTGAGCGGATTTTATGGCAACTCGACGGAAGTTATCCGCGATGCTATTCGACGGATGCAAGCTGAGGACGATCTAATCACACTGTTCCGAGCTGCGGTAGCCAAAGGTGATGTGCAGATTGATCGAGGGGAAGGCGTAGCCTATACACCAGAATTAATGGCAAGCCTGACCCAAACAGCGATTAATGAGATGCACTCTGGCAAGGATATAGATACTGATGTCCTCCCCTAAGTACTATTTGCAGGTTTCGCCCCAAGCCCAGCAAGACATTATCAATATTTTGCGATATACCGGTGAAACCTGGGGACAAGAACAGCTTGCGTCATACAGATGTAAGCTCGACACAGCGTTAATCTTGATTGTACAAAATCCAGAAATTGGCTATCGTAACTTCAATTTGTCAGAAGTTCACCGTTTGTATCTTGTTGGGTCTCATGTTGTGGTGTATCGGATTGAAAATGCCATAATTTCTGTCGTTCGTATTCTGCATCAGCGAATGAATTTGACCAAAAATATCTAAGAAAAAGTTTTCAATCAAAAAAGAAGCAGTATGATGATTTATGCCGCTTCTTTTTTGGTTAACCAATAACTTAGCTTTCGCCAGTGGATGCCGCCAACTCAGCCAATCGCTCCTGCTGATCTTGGGAGATACAGCTTTGAATTACTTCATCAATATCGCCTTCTAGGACGCTACTCAGATTAAAGTTGCGACCCAAGCGGTGGTCGGTGGCGCGGCTGTCTTTGTAATTGTAAGTGCGAATTTTCTCCGATCGAGAACCCGTACCTACCTGGCTGCGGCGCATAGTCGTCACCTCGGCCTGTTGCTCTTGCAGCTTCAGATCGTAGAGTTTTGCTCGCAAAATTTGCATGGCGCGTTCCTTGTTTTGCCGCTGCGATCGCTCTTCGGTACAAAAGATCCGAATGCCGGTGGGTTTGTGGAACAGATCGGCAGCAGTTTCTACCTTGTTCACGTTTTGGCCGCCAGCACCACCCGATCGGGCGGTACTCATATCGATATCTTTGGGGTCGATGTAGATTTCCACTTCATCTACTTCCGGCATAATTGCCACCGTAGCCGTGGAAGTATGGACTCGTCCGCCCGATTCTGTTGCAGGCACTCGTTGAACTCGATGGACACCGGCCTCGAACTTTAGTTCGCTGTAAACTCGCTCTCCCTGGATTTCTAGTACAACTTCTTTGAAGCCGCCCATTTCTGCCAAAGATTCACTGACTAAAGCCACTTTCCAGCGCTTGGTTTCGGCATAGCGCGAATACATCCGCAGCAGATCCCCTGCCCAGATGCTGGCTTCATCGCCGCCGGTGCCTGCTCTGATTTCCAACATGATGTTCTTTTCATCGTTGGGGTCTTTGGGCAACAGTAAGACTTTGAGCTTGGCTTCTAGAGCTGCAATGCGTTCTTCTAGCTCGCCTGCTTCCATGGCAGCTAGTTCCTGCATTTCTAGGTCAGCACCAGAGTCTTTGACGATTTGGCGGGCTTCAGTGTGGTCTTCATTGGCTTTTTTCCAGTCATCATAGGTGTTGACGACGGTTTCTAAATCCGATCGAGCTTTGGCCACTCGCTGTAATTCTGGTGGATCTTTAGAAATATCCGGGTCGGCTAATTTGCGGGTCAGCTCGTTAAAAGTTTGTTCGACAGAGTTAAGTTTGTCGATGAGATATGATTCAGCCATGATGCTCCGAATGTTTTAACTGGTGTAGTTTAGATATTTATAGACAGATCAAAGGTTTAGCGCTGACCGGCTATAACTCTCGCTCAACATCTGATACAGCTAAATTCCAACTAGTTAAGAGCAGCATTGCCATCTTCCTAAGTATTTCTCGACATTTTTAGTCTGGAAAATTCACAAATGAGAATCCATGACATATTTTTTAGTATATGTCATGGATTCGCGCTGTTGCCAAGAACGATCTAAGAAATTTTGCTTAACCTTCGTTTTCGGAAGGCTGGGAGTTAGCGAAGCTAGGAGATAAATAGGCCACCAATAGACCAATCCCAAAACCAGCCACATTTCTCACTAACGGCAGCCATTCTTGAGTGCGAGTGATTACGGGAGCCACGCCGAAGGCAATAAACAAAATGCCCCACAGCGGCGAAAAAATCAGCGCCCACTGCCAAGCGAAAGTTTGACCTTCCTTGCGCGGCTGTGCGGCCACTCCACAAATTATGCCACCCAAAACAGAGCTAACCAAAGTTAGCAACCACTGCTCTTGGGGTAAACCGGGCACTACAGTACAGCCGCCTTTTAATAAACAGCCTTTCACGGTATCTAAAGAATCTAAAATTGCGCCATCTTCGCCGTGCTCGCGCACATAGTACAGATTACCAAAACGAGTCTGTAACTCAATCCAAAAAGTCCGAGGCATCATGTGATAGGCTTCGTCGCCCACATTAAAATTCAAAATATTGCCACCGCGCGAATCGGAGACTAATAAAACGCTCTTGTCATCTAAGCCCCAATACTTCTTCACCGCGCGACCGGGAGTGCGATCAAACTGGGTCAAAACCCTTAATTTCCAACCGGTTTCCGCCTCAAAAGCAGCGATATCTTTAGCCAATTTATCTTCTTGAAACGGAGTCAGAGCCTTAGCCAAATCGATAATTGGGGTTTGCTCTTTGGGTAACAGATCAGGATTATCGTAGGCATAAGCCGGAGCAGCAAACAGCAACAGGCTAAAAACAACTGCGATTACAGACGAAAATAGGCGACGTATGGTCATTTCAGGGGATTTAAAAAAAATTAAAGCTGTGCCCAGATTTCTAATATGAGAAAACTGCGGCAACCACTCAGAATATATTTACATTTCTTTACTGTATCAAAAAGCCACCCGTTATGGCAGGTGGCTGAGAAAATATCTTAAAGGAAGACTATTGGAAAGGTCGGTCTTTACGATCGTCATTTACCGGCAGATCGGTGGACTCCCAACGACTAGGAATTGGACTGCGCGAAGGCTGGAGACCCGAAAGCACATCTGAAAGCTGTAAGCCTTCTAAAGAAATATGTTTGGCTTCCCGTACCTTGTGCCACACCGATCGAGACATCAACAAACTGTGTTTGGTGCGCTGGGCACCGATGCGTTGCAGGTATTCTTCCCGCTCTGGCTGGTAATCTGCCGAGACCATTTGCAGGGGTAAATGAGAATTACGGCGCTGGCAAGATCCGGCAACCTGTGCCAACAGCTCTGGATATAGCCAGGTATAGGCTGGATGCACTGTTAAATCACACTGGTGGTTGCTATTGGTCGATTCTAGGCGGTAAAAGCCGATCGCCGCTTTGCGCTGACTCTCGAACACATAATGACTCTCATCTTGAGCTGGGTTCATCTGAGCAGCCAATCGCTCTAATATTTCTTGCATCACCCCAGTTTTAAAATCGTGTACCTGTCGATCGAACACTTGCCGTAGCAATGGCGGCATAGATACCGTGTCTAGTTGATATAAAAGCTGGGCATCATTATTGCGAACCGGCAGCAGATTGGGTAAATCTGGCGATCTTTCACTCAGCTCACCCAAAATCTCGGTAGATATTTCCCAGTAAGTAAGCTGCGCTAACGGCTGAAAACCGTTTTGCCGATACATGGCTAAGGCCACCTTGTCTTCGATTTCGATTTCCGATACCCAGTTGCTGGCTTCTACGATTTTCTCGAAGCAGTGGCGCAGTAGCTGCGAGCCACAGTCTAAAGCAGAAGAAGCCTGGGGATATAACAAAGCCCACACTACCTGCCAAGTGGTATGCGATCGATTGAACGGCTTTACTTGGATTGCGCCCAAAATTTGCTTTTCGCTTTCTAGCACCAGCAAACAATGCCTTTGCTGATGATTTCCGGCAAGCTGACCGAACAACCCATTGGTTCCTGGCCACTGCTCGGCCTGCCGAATAGACTGCTCAAACTGCTGGAGACAGATGGCTGTGCTGGAGTTTTCCATAGCCAGCTTTAGCTCTGGCAGATCACGACGCTGCAAAGCACGGACGGAGATTTTGGGTTTCTCGGCAGTAGACATAATATTTAAAGTTCCAGTCGATCGACTAGGTTTTGAACTCGTCGGTTCTGAACTCAATTGTAAGCCCAGATCGACGAAAATCGGGAAATTTATCGATCGATTCTGCTCATCCAAAGATCCACAGGCGCTATGCGAACGTATGATATGAATCTGGTGTTAGATCTGAACCGATGTAGCCAAGTGGCTCATAACCTTAATATGCACAAATATTTCAAGTTACTTAGCAAACTCTCTTGTGGTTTAGTTGCTGGTTGGTTGACCGGCACAACTGCGGTAGAAGTGGTAGCACAACCGAAACCATCTCCACCCGCTACTGCTGTACCGCCAGCCATTAATTATCCCGTTTATTCTTTTTTTCAGGGTCTGACTTTTTCGCCGTTTCCTGGCACTATCCCCCGACCAGTAGGCGGTGCTACCTCACCAATCTTCCCGCTAGTAGAAGTTCCTACCCCCGGATTGATCGCAGCGAAGAAGCCTGGCACATTACCAGTAGTTAAAAGGAAAAAGAAGCTGGTAGCTCCAGAAGCTGAACAACCAGTGAGACGGCGGCGGAGAGTAATCTCGAAAAATAACCTATCAATGTAATTAGTTACCCCTAGTCACCTCGGAGGGCTTTTTGAAAGTTCTTCCGAAAGTTTTTGTTGGCCGCAAACAGCACCGGCCAAAGGACAGCAAAACCAATCCTGGTGCCAATGCTACGGCTGAAGTGGGTGCGGTTAAAGCCTTTCCAGAAAGTCCAGGCACCACCAAGGTAAACAACTGTCAAGCCAATGTATAGGAAAGTAAGCATCGAAATATTGCTCCAAGTTTGCAGGAAAGCCAGTAAGATACGGGGCATCTTTACATCTAGTGTAATCAAGTCCTGGCCAAGTCAACAAGTACCGTTCTTGATGTACAATTGCAACCGAAAAGTTATTTTAGAGCTTCTGATTGGTAGATTGACGATCGCCAGTCGATTTTGTGTAAATTTTTATATTGATTTGCACACAGACAAAATCATAAGATTCCAAATCTAAACCAAATCCCATAAGTTTGACTTCAGCTAGGAGCCAATGTTTTGAACATATTCACCAGATTAAAACAGCTTTCATTTAAATCCTCTAAATCTGGCAAGAATTCTGGCTCCAAAGCGCCATTACCACCAGATTCTCCTTTTGATTTTGACCCCGATATCACCAGTGCCGGTGGACTGCCGCCCGATCCTACTGCCAGTATTGGGACACCAGAGCCTAGTGGAGTATTTAATCCAGAACCTGTTTTGCCCAAAAAGAAAAGAAATAAAGTCGTTGGAGCTGCAATAGCCACAGGAGCTACGGTTACTGGTTTTGGTCGAGCAGTGATCAGTCCTTTTCGCGGGCCGAAGCCGCTGCAAAAACGGCCATTATTTTGGGCAGGATTAACCACTGGTACAGCAGCGATCGGTCTAGGTGTTTTGTGGGTGATAGTCGATCAGAGCGTTACCAAGTATTCACCGACTGATCCGCTCAGTTTTGCGCGGGAAGGAACTCTCACGATTAAGGGTGCCGATGGCACTAATTTGTTGCAGCTTGGCTCCGACACCAGTGAAACTCTGAAGCTTTGGCAGTTTCCCGATCGAGTAAAAAAGGCATTCATTGCGATCGAAGACCGGCGTTTTTATGAACATGACGGCGTAGATTATCGAGGCGTAGCTCGGGCAATTTGGACAAATATCAGCACCAGAGGATTAGCTGAAGGAGCTAGTAGCATTACTCAGCAAGTAGCCAGGATGGTCTACCTAGATAATGACAAAAATTTTACCCGCAAACTAAAAGAGTTGCGCTTGGCACAGAAGATTGAAAAAGAAATTGGCAAAGACCAAATTCTGGAGCGCTATCTGAATTTAGTGTATTTGGGTGAAGGCACCTATGGGGTGGCTGACGCAGCTTGGGTGTATTTTGGCAAAACCGTTGATCAGCTTAATCTCCAAGAAACTGCCACGATCGCTGCACTACCCCCTGCCCCCAATAAATACTCACCGTTCAAGAGTCCAAAATTTGCCAAAGACCGGCGGAACCTAGTGCTTAGTCGGATGCAGGAAGCTGACTTTATTACCATGGCAGAAATGAAGGCTGCTCAGTCTCTCCACTGACATTGAATAAAAAGGAACACAAACAAAAATTCCAGCAGGGTCGCTACTTTACTAAATATGTGGAGCAAGAGCTAGAAAGCGGCAAGTATCTTTCTAAGAAAGAATTGCAGCAGGGCGGTTTGACCATTGAAACCACTCTGGTTCCTAAGTGGCAAGAAAAAGCCGAAGAAGTTGTGCAATCTACTGTGCGCAATAACTCTCGCTCCTTTAGTCAGGCGGCGCTCGTTTCGGTCGATCCTCGGAGCGGTGCGATTCGGGCCATGGTAGGTGGTAAAGACTTTGAGAAGAATCAGTTTAATCGGGTAGTACAAGCCAAACGACAACCCGGTTCGACCTTTAAGCCAATTTTGTATACTACGGCGATCGCTGGTGGGATTAGCCCCGACAAAATCTATGTAGATGCTCCTTTCCAGGTGGATAACTATAAGCCCAAAAATGCTGGTAAGGGTCACAAGGGCAGTATTAGTATGCGGGGAGCGCTGACCAACTCTATTAACATCGTGGCAGTCAAAATCTTGATTGATACTGGTTTCCAGCCAGTGATGGATTTGGCGCACAAAATGGGAATTGAGTCCGAACTAAAACCTTACTATTCCCTGGCTTTGGGTGGTTTAGAAGTCAACATGCTAGAGATGGCCAACGCCTACTCCACTTTTGCCTCTGGCGGAATGCACGACAAAGTTCATAGCATTCAGCGCATTATCGATCGCAAAGGTAATGTGCTGTACGAAAACAAGCTCAATCCCCAGCGAATTTTAGAAACCAATAATGTGGCGATCGCAGTGTCGCTGATGCGGGGAGTAGTAAATGAAGGAACAGGAACTAATGCTCAACTGCCCGGTCGCCCAGTAGCTGGAAAGACTGGTACTACCGATAAAGAACGAGATCTGTGGTTTATTGGCTATATTCCCCAAGCTGTGACGGCAGTTTGGTTAGGCAACGACAATAATACTCCCACTGGGAATGCCAGTACCACTGCTGCCTATGCCTGGGGTCAGTTTATGTCCCAAGTAGTGAAAGACATGCCGGTGCAGCAGTTCCCAGTGCCCGACTATGCCAAGCAGAAGGCTGAAATCAAGCTGGATCCAGTACGACCCGGCGTTATGAAAACTCTGGCAGCGCCGAAGGATGAAGAAGGTAAGGAGGGAAAAGACGGGGGCGGCGGCAGTAGATCGAACTCTGAAGACCGCCCAAGTCGTTCTTCTCGTCGATCGGAACCCGAAGAGCCACGTCGCCGGAGTCGTCAATCTGAGCCAGAAGCAGCACCAGAGCCTCGTCGCCGTGCCCGCCGCGAATCTAGCACTGACGACGCACCACGTCGTCGCCAATCGGAAGATGGCGGCGGTGAAGCAGCACCACGTCGCGCGCGCCAATCGGAAGGCGGCGGCGAAGCAGCACCACGTCGCGCTCGTCAATCGGAAGGCGGCGGCGGTGAAGCAGCACCACGTCGCGCTCGTCAATCGGAAGGCGGTGAAGCAGCACCGCGTCGCAGTCGTCGTCAATCGCAATCTGATCAATAAATCAGATTGCTAGGCACAGATTGTCCTGATGCTGGTAGATTTGGTACAGTCTAAAATTCAGACAAGTCTAAGATTTCAGACAATCCAAATTCATCGAGCTTTACTCATGCCCCGTCGTACCGATTTACAGAAGATTTTAATCCTCGGCTCTGGCCCGATCGTGATCGGCCAGGGCTGTGAATTTGACTACTCTGGCACCCAAGCCTGTAAAGCGCTGCGGGAAGAAGGGTATGAAGTGATTTTGATAAATTCCAATCCGGCCACGATTATGACCGACCCGGAGACGGCCGATCGAACCTACATCGAGCCGCTGATTCCGGAGATTGTGGAGAAAGTTATTGCTCAGGAGCGTCCCGATGCGCTGTTGCCAACTATGGGTGGACAGACGGCTTTGAATTTGGCGGTGGCACTGGCTAAAAGTGGAGTATTAAAGAAGTACAACGTAGAGCTGATTGGCGCGAAGCTACCAGCGATCGAGATGGCCGAAGATCGGCTGCTGTTTAAAGAAGCAATGGCGCGAATTGGGGTGCCGGTATGCCCTTCAGGAATCGCTAGTACTTTAGCCGAAGCCCAGGCGGTGGCAGTGGAGATTGGGAGCTATCCATTAATTACCCGGCCAGCCTTTACGATGGGTGGCACCGGGGGCGGGATTGCCTACAACCAAGAAGAATTTGAGATTTTGGCACAGGTGGGCATCGATGCTTCGCCGATGGATCAGATTTTGATTGAAAAATCACTGCTGGGCTGGAAGGAGTATGAGCTAGAGGTGATGCGGGATCTAGCTGACAACGTAGTTATTATTTGTTCGATCGAGAACTTTGACCCCATGGGTGTACATACCGGTGACTCAATTACAGTGGCTCCGGCGCAGACTTTGACTGATAAAGAATATCAAAGGCTGCGAGATGCTTCGCTAAAAATTATCCGCGAGATTGGGGTAGAAACTGGTGGTTCTAATATTCAGTTTGCGGTGAACCCGGTAAACGGCGAATACATTGTAATTGAAATGAATCCTCGGGTAAGTCGTAGTTCGGCTTTAGCTTCTAAGGCTACCGGGTTTCCGATCGCTAAGCTAGCTGCTAAGTTAGCCGTAGGCTATACCTTAGATGAGTTGCCTAACGACATTACTAAACAAACTCCGGCTTCGTTTGAACCAACGATCGACTATGTAGTTACCAAAATTCCGCGCTTTGCTTTTGAGAAGTTTCCGGGTTCTAGTTCTACTTTAACTACTCAAATGAAGTCGGTGGGCGAAGCCATGGCGATCGGGCGGACTTTTCAGGAGTCTTTTCAGAAAGCTTTGCGGTCACTAGAGATTGGTCGCTTTGGTTGGGGTGCCGATCGGGCGGATATATTGCCAACTTTAGAGCAGGTCAAGACTTTACTGCGGACTCCTAGCCCCGATCGGGTGTTTAGCCTGCGGGATGCAATGCTGTTGGGCTTGACTGTGGAAGAAATCCATGAATTAACTGGGATTGATCTATGGTTCTTAGATAAATTGGCAGATTTATTAGTTACCGAACAATCACTACAAAGTTTGACTGCTTTGGATCGCGATCGGCTATGGGATATTAAGCGCCAAGGGTTTAGTGATCGGCAGATTGCTTACTGCACCAAGACTACCGAGGATGAAGTGCGCATATATCGAAAATCTTTAGGTGTAGTGCCAGCTTATAAGTTAGTAGATACCTGTGCGGCGGAGTTTGCAGCAGAAACGCCTTATTACTATTCTACTTATGAAGAAGAATCGGAAGTGATTCCTTCGACTCGCCGGAAAGTAGCGATTCTGGGCGGTGGCCCGAACCGGATTGGTCAGGGAATTGAGTTTGATTACTGCTGTTGTCATGCTTCCTACGCACTACGGAAGCAGGGTTTCGAGACAATTATGGTGAACTCTAACCCCGAGACAGTTTCGACAGACTATGACACCAGCGATCGGCTGTATTTTGAGCCTTTGACCAAAGAAGATGTCCTTAATATCCTAGAGGCCGAGCAGCCTGAGGGCATAATTGTACAGTTTGGTGGTCAAACGCCGCTAAAATTAGCGGTGCCGATTCAGAATTATTTGGAACAGCATCCGGCATTAACTACTAAGATCTGGGGGACTAGCCCAGAGTCGATCGATCTGGCCGAAGACCGCGAAAAATTTGATAAAATTCTGCGGCAGCTAGATATTAAGCAACCAGAAAATGGCATCGCCCGGAGCTTTGACGAAGCTGTAGTGGTTGCTAATCGCATTGGTTATCCGGTAGTAGTGCGGCCTTCTTATGTGTTGGGGGGCAGAGCAATGGAGATTGTCTATTCCGATGCTGAGCTAGAACGTTACATGGTCTATGCGGTGCAGGTGGAGCCAGATCACCCAATTTTAATTGACCAGTTTTTAGAAAATGCGATCGAAGTCGATGTAGATGCGATCGTCGATCGGACTGGTATGGTGGTAATTGGGGGCATTATGGAGCACATTGAACAGGCTGGCATCCATTCAGGTGACTCGGCTTGCTCCTTGCCCTATATTTCTTTGAGCGAGGCTACTGTAGCTACAATTAGAACTTGGACGACGCAGTTAGCGCAATCGCTAAAAGTGTTAGGACTGATGAATATTCAGTTTGCGGTGCAGGGAGAGCAGGTCTATATTATCGAAGCTAATCCTCGGGCTTCTCGGACGGTGCCATTTGTGGCTAAAGCGACGGGGATTCCGCTGGCGGGCTATGCAGCGCGGCTAATGTCAGGAAAAACTCTAGCTGAGTTGAACTACACAGCCGAAGTGATTCCTCAACACATGGCGGTGAAGGAAGCGGTGTTGCCCTTTGAGAAGTTTGCCGGTACTGATACCATTTTGGGGCCAGAGATGCGATCGACTGGTGAGGTAATGGGGATTGATGTGGATTTTGGACGGGCTTATGCCAAAGCAGAACTGGGAGCTAGTCAGCAGTTGCCAGCGGCAGGTAAGGTGTTTATTTCTACCAACGATCGAGATAAACAGGCGGTGGTGCCGATCGCTCGCAGTTTTATTGAGCTGGGCTTTACGATTGTCGCTACGGCGGGCACCCGCCAAGTACTACAATCTCATGGTTTAGAGGTCGAGTTGGTGTTAAAGCTGCATGAGGGTCGGCCTAATGTGGTAGATGTAATTAAGAACAAGCAGATTCAGCTCATTATCAATACGCCTTCTGGGGAAGAGGCTCAGGCCGATGGGCGGTTGATTCGGCGCACGGCGTTGACTTATAAGGTGCCAATTGTGACGACGATCGCGGGAGCCAAAGCTACGGCGGCGGCGATCGGCTCTTTGCAGCGTGAGCCTATGACAGTGAAGGCGATCCAAGACTACAACCGAGATCTGAGATAGGTTTTAGATTGATACAAATATGCAGATAGATCTAAAATTGGTGTCTAGGAAAATGGTCATGGAAGTAGCTTAGTTAAAACTACAAAGATTCAGGTTATTTGTCTGGCCATTAAACGAGCAAATAAGCCATTATTATCGGTAGCTAACTCATTAAATTTACCCTGTTGAATAATTCGGCCACCCTGAAGTACATAGATTCGATCGGCGTTTTGAATGGTACTGAGGCGATGGGCAATTACTACTCGGGTCACTTTTAATTGCTCCAAACTCTTGCTGACAATTGCCTGAGTCGTATTATCTAAGGCGCTGGTGGCCTCGTCGAACAGCAAAATACGCGGTTTATTCACCAGCGCCCGGGCAATTAATAGTCGCTGGCGTTGGCCACCAGAGATATTGCCGCCGCCTTCACTGACCATCGTATGCATCTGCATCGGCATATTCTCAATATCTTCAGCTAAACCAGCCATGCGAGCTGCTGTCCAGGCTTCATCCAGAGTCGTGAGGCCGCTGCCCGTAATGTTTTCAAAAATTGAGGCGGCGGTGAGTTGGCCATTTTGCAGCACCACCCCAAACTGTCGCCGCACCGCATCGACATCTAGGCCAGCTAGATCTTGGCCGTCATAAAAAACTCCACCAGTTTGAGCAGTCTCAAAGCCCAGCAATAAGCGTAAAATTGTCGATTTTCCGCTGCCAGAAGCGCCCACTAAAGCAATAAATTCACCAGGTGCAGCCTGAATAATAACATTTTCTAAAATCAGTGGGGCATCGAGTTGATAGCGGAATGTGACGTGATCGATCGAAATCCGACCAGTCAATCTTCCCGGATCGGCCTTGGTTAAATCGATTTCTGGCACCGACTGCAAAATTGGTTGAGTCCGCTGCCATTGGGGAATTACCTGCAATACTTCCGTCACCGTATTACTCAGTAGCGTAGTGCCCTGAGTGAAGCGACCAAAAGCAGCATTAAAAGCCAAAAATGTCCCTAGTGAGAAGGTGATGGCTTCGGCACCGGGGGCTTGGGGGCGATCTAACATGCGAATAGCAAACCAAAATAGTAATCCTGAAGTGGCGATCGGCATTACGGTATTAAATAGCACTACAAAATCTTCGATCGCCTGGGTGCTGAGTTCTAGTTTGACCTGCTGAGCAAAGTTTTTGCTCCAAGCCGCAAAGGCTCGCTCTTCGGCTCCGGCGATATGCAACTTGGCGATACCATTAATGAGCTGCACGGTCTGACCAAAAATTTCACCTTTGATTTCTAGTAGGGGACGAACTTTAGCTAATAGTAGAATTCCGGCAACGGTAGTCACAACTAAAGTAACAATAGCGACCCCCACAGCTAGCAAGGCTAACTCGTAGCTATAGTAAAAAAGCTGCGCTAGATAGAATAGGGTGAATACACTGCCAACTAAATTGATTAAATTGCGACCGCTGAGCTGTCGGCGAATAGCACTGACCGAAGATACCCGTGATTGCAAATCGCCAGTGGTGTACTGACGGAAAAAAGATACCGGCAAGTTGAGTAAACGATCCCAGACCCCCGATTGGGTGGCATGATCGGTAGTGGTTTCGAGGCGAAGTAATGAGAATCCTTGTGCCAACTGGAATAAGGCAGTCCCTACTGCTGTTACGAATAGTCCGAGGCCAATTTGTAACAACAAGCCTCGATCGCTATCAGGAATAGCGCTATCCATAATAATTAAGGTGGCATGAGGAATTACTAAGCCCAGTATTGCTACTGCTAGACCAGTAAAGGCAATAGCTATTAAATCTTTTTGCCGTCCCTGTAAGCCAAATTTAAGAATGTCGATCGCCTGCATGGCTTTAGCTGGCAAAGAGCGGTAAAACATGTAAGCCACGGGTGAAATGGTGGCGGCTAACTGTTCACTGACAGGCTGCAAGCGCGGAAAGTTGGGATTAAAAACTTCATAGCTATGATTTTTGGTGGGTAATAAGGCGATCGGCTGTTGATCGTCTTTGGTGTAAGCCACTAAAGCCCCATTATCTTGCTTCCACCATTCACCACGTAGTAACACCCGACGCTTGCGCAGGCGGGAGGCTCGCACAATTGCAGCTAAAGGATCTTGAGTGACTGCGGCTCGGTCGGAGATGGCTGGAGGGCGAATTTCCATGCCCAGAAATCGACCCACGGCACTGACAACTAATAACAGCGGATCACCCACTGAGCCGTAGCGCTGCTGAGCTGCGGGTAAGGTGCCAGCCAGAGTTTCTAAGGTAGCTAGCGTGAGCTGTTGATTTAATTGATCTCGATCGGCTAACCGCGATAACTCTACTTGTTGCTGGCGGGTATTGCTGAGCTGAATGCTATGGAACAGGCAGGCATGAAAACGCCCTAAGCCTCTCAGTAGATCGGTGGGTGGAATTTGGCTAAGGGGGCGAGTGGCGATTTGGGCATCGCCGATCGAAGATAGCCACATGGTCGAAGGCAATGGTAGTGCCTCGGCGGTTAAGGGCAGATCGGTCATGCCTTGCAAGCAAGCAGTACCAGACTGCATTTCGACCCAACACATTTCGGTGACTTGCAGGGTTTGCCGATCAACTAAGGAATAATGGGCGGTATTTTCGGTTTGGAGGGCACTGGTGGGGAAGGGTTGAGTGGCGACAATGGGGGCGAGGTAGCCCAGCCAGTTATTGAGCCAAGTTTGAATGCGTGGATCTTGTTGTTGACAAAGAGATTGCCAGCAGTATCGATCGAGTTCTAATAAATCTGCTGTGCCCATTGGGACGGCCAAGAGCTTTTGGTGATCATCGATAGCTCCGAAGATGGCTTCGTTGGCATTGATGGTGCAAAGATATTGACGTTGACCGGCTTGGTCTTGACTAATCGTGACTACAAAAATAGCAACTGAGCCAGATTGAACGACCCAGACTTGCTGTGAATCATTGAGTTTGATCGGCTGGTGGCCATTATGTGAGTGAATTTTTCCTTGCAGATCGATCATATCGGATTACCAAAATAACTCATTGAATAGAATTTGATCGCCTATGGCTCATGGCGGTTTATGGCGTAATGTTGGCTTAGAGCAAGTCAGGATCTTCGCCCAATTCCCGTAGCCGAGCCGCTAATCGTTCGGCTCTCAACCGTTCTGATTCAGCTCGTTGAGCTTCTGAGTCAGCCCGTTGAGCTTCAGATTCGGCTTGTTGCTGTGCTAGTTCTTCTGGCAATAGCACCAAAGCGCCGGTCGAGTCATAAAATCTTAGCCAGCTTATTGTTTCTCGATCAATCGTGCCCTGCCAAGTTCCTAACCATAAACCCAATTTCTCACACCAGAGCCAGCCGCGTTCGTCGGGAATGATCGATCGATATGTGTCACCACGATGCCAGCCCAGCAGGGAATTAGGATCAAAGGGATTATAGACAAAGTAGTCTTGGGTTTTGAACACCTGATCATATAAATCTTTTTTGACTCCCAAATCTACGCTGGCAGTACTCGGTGACATTAGTTCGACGATCACATCAGGATATCGCCCCTCTTCTTCCCATACTACCCACCCCAGTCGCCCACGTTCGCCATCGACATCTAATACTACAAAAAAGTCTGACCCTCGAAAGTCACGATTTTTGACTTGGGTACTGCTGTAGTAAATGAACATATTGCCGCCGACATAAAAGTTGGTCTGGTCGGCACGATATTGCTGATAGGAGCGAATCAGCACATTCATGGCTACTCGATGTTGATTTGTTTCCAAAGATTCTCCATCGTCAAAGATTAAGTCGGTAGGTGGTAAAGGTGGATTCCAACTATCGGGTTTGGCAGTAGTCTGTTGGGGAACAGTATTAACCATCATATTTACCAACAAGAAAGGGATGTGATGATATTTTATCGCTTAGGGAAGGCGATCGTCTAGTATCTTTACTGGTTAAAAAAATATTTACTTGCTGCACATTTAGAGGTATTGACGCTAAATGGTTTGGTCATGACGACAAAAATAGCAGCCGAGCCAAACTGAACGATCCAGAATTGTTATGAATCATTAAGTTTGATCGGCTGGTGGCCATTACTTTGGTGAGTGTGCCCATCAAGATTTCTCACAGTTCAGACCATTTTTGGTAGGTCTACTGCTTGCCTGTATTCATCGAATTAAGCAAAGCACTGATAATTTCTTCGCTGGCTTGCAGGGGACTAAACAAACTCTGCACATACTCCACTTGTTTAGAATTATCCCACTCAATCCAACTGGATTCTGACTTGAGTTTTGCTTGTACGATTTGGTATTCCCTGCGTTCAGGAATAACTTCCCTCCATTTTTGCCATTTGGCTATTGATGATTCACCATCTCTCTCGATATCCATAGCCGTTAATGATTCAACGACATTGTTAGCAATTTTGGATAATAGTGAGCTGCCTTGGATTGCCAGATCATTTGGAGACTCACTGAATTTCGCTTCCATCAGAGCGCGGTGAAGAGCCATCAACTCATCATAGTTGTCAATTGAAAATGCCATTGTATTATCTGCAATTGCATTCTGGAGGTTGTTGAATTGAACTTAGGCAAAATCTTCTTCTAGCCTACTTTTGGCTTCTTCAACTACTCTAGACCATTTGTCATGAAGCAACTGTTCCAATACAACTTTAGGAGTTTTAGGGTTGAGAGCAACTCTCAACCGTACAGATTCATCCGGATCTTGAGCCAACCGTTGGAGAATATCCTGACCAGATTTACGCTTCATCGCCACGGCATAGCGAACATCAGCATTATCATCATGAGATAAAATTTCCAAGATGTTTAGCGGAACAGTTTTATTCCGGGCAACCCATACCCTCATGTCTGAATATTTTCTAATAATCTCTTGCCAAATATCTTCCGTAGCTGGCTCATTAGCAGCTTTTTGACATTGTTTTATATCTTCGCTTGTTCGCAACAAAACGAATTGGTCAGCGGTTTCGATCATTAGTCCTTATTTAACCTGGTATTTGTTTTGCTACTAAAAGACATATCAACAAAGTCCCAGCATGAGTTGGTTGAAATATAGCGATTCCGGCTCGAATGCGGTGCAAGTGATTGTTGCCTAGCAAAGATTAGAGCTACTTGAATTCATTTCATCCGAGACGAAACCGCTAAAGTTGTAGAATGAGCATAGTTGCTGAGCACAACCATGCTCTATTATCTAGTGTTAATCACCTATCGAAAGCAGCTTGTTTCTGTCTTCCTCTGGCAACTCTTCGGCCAGCCGCATAGCTCGGCTGAAATCTTCCTGCCCCATAAGTACTACAAGTGACCCTTGACCTGTGCTTTCAAGTAGTCTCTCTATTTCGTCCTTGCTGGCATCACCTGTTCGTGCTGAGTACAAAATACCACGACAAACAGAAAGTGCTTGAGTAAGAATGGCGATCGTTCTATCAGCATCATGTTGCATTGTTTTACTTCCTAAAAATTATTGAGGTGGGGTACCGGTAAATGCTGATCCCTCAAAAAGTTGGACATCAACGCGATAACTCGCTCCAGTCGTCCCGGCCCAACTTCTAGTGTTAGGTATCTCACAACCCTTATCCGGACAGTTATTAATGAATTTAATGGCTGAGTCAAGTGCAGTGCGACGAATGTCCTTTTGCATTTTCGTCAGCAGATTTTCGATGTTAGCGAGTTTTTGACGACCCTCCTTCTTTGTGATGGGGGTTGCTTGAGACCAGGTTTGTGAAAGTGTACCCTGACCATTTCTAACATTTTCAGTAATATCTGGACCTTGTATTTGAATGGTTCCTCGATGTTGTGCTGACACAATCCCCGGTAGTAAAGCCGTTGCTGCCCATAGCGTTAAAGTTAATATAGCAGAGTTTTTCATGTTAATTTGTCCAAGTTGCATATGTTTATAGAATATCAAAATAACATAAGTTGGTGGCATCTAGCGAACGATTCAGTGACCCACGAGAAAATTTAGACCATAGTATTTTTTCTTTAATATTTTTATGAATCATCATAGTGCCTCGCCTTCGGTACTAATTAGTTTGGCATAGGCACCGGGGACAGACCATAAATCTTGGTGAGTGCCACGCTGAACTACTTTGCCCCGATCGAGCACCACAATTTCGTCACAGTCTCGAATAGTACTGAGACGGTGCGCCACAATAATGCAGGTACAGCCTCGACGGCGTAGATGACCATCAATGAGCTGTTCAGTTTCGGCATCCAGGGCGCTGGTGGCTTCGTCCATGACTAAAATTGCTGGATTGTTGACGAGGGCACGGGCAATTTCTAACCGCTGGCGCTGGCCGCCGCTGAGGTTTACGCCGCCTTCGCTGAGCTGGCTGTCGTAGCCTCCGGCTAGGGCTAAAATAGTGTCGTCGATCGCCGCATCACTACAGGCTGATTTGAGTTGTTTTTGGGGGATAGTGGTATCCCAGAGGGTGAGGTTGTCGCGGATGGTGCCGCCGAAGAGAGCAATTTCTTGTTCGACCATGGAGATCGAGTTGGTCAAAACATTATGGGGGATGCTCGATCGAATTTGACCATCAAATAATATTTCACCAGACCAGGGTTGATATAAACCACTGACTAGTTTGGCTACTGTAGATTTCCCGGAGCCACTACTGCCGACTAAGGCGACGCGCTGGCCGGGCTTGATGGAGAGGTTGAAGTCAGTAATTAATGGTGGGGCGAGGCGGCTGTAGCCGAAGGTGAGCTGACGAATTTCTACTTGGCCTTGAAGTTTGGCGCTGGGGTAGCTGAGGGCTTGGTCTTTGGTGGAATTTAGGGAGTCTACGGGGTTATCTAGTACGTCATCGAGACGGGTTAAATCGCCTTCTAGTTCTTGTAATGTAGTGGCAAAGCTGACTAGGTTATTCACTGGTTGTTGGAAACCTAGCATTAAGCCTTGAAAAGCAATGAGCATTCCGATACTCAGGTGGCCATCCATTACTCGTAATCCGCCAACTACTAAGAGGCCAGCGGAGGAGAGGGCGGAGAGCAGCACTGGTAAGACTGAGAAGATTTGGTTGGTGGATTCCAGGGTTTGTTGAGAGTTGAGGGCTTTGGTGTAGTAGCCAGACCAGCGGGAAAAGAAATCTGATTCTAGAGCGGAGGCTTTGAGGGTTTCGATGCTTTGGAGGGCGGCGATCGATACTCCCACTGCTTTACCTTGTTCTAGCATTAATCTTTGGTTAGCATCGATCCGCTGGCGGGAGATTTTTTGCAGAATGATTACGTTGATAATGGCGAAGCCGACGATCATTAATGTCAATACCCAGTCATATTGCAGCATGATTGCGGCGTAGAAAACGACCATGATGGTGTCGATCGCCGTAGTGGCCAGTTTGCCCGAGAGAATATCGGCAACAAAATCGTTTAAGTGGGCGCGATTGCTGATTTCTCCGGCGTAGCGCTGGGCATAGAAGCTCATGGGCAGGCGCAAAATATGCCAAAGGAAACGGCTAGACATGCCGACGTTGAGTTTGACTTTGAGTTTGCGGAGGTAGCGCAGACGCAGGAGGGTGATGACGGCTTGCAGCACAGCGGCTAAGCCCATTGACCAGAGTAGGGGGAAGAGCCAAGCGCGGCGACCTTGGACTAATACTTCGTCTACAAAGACTTGGCTGAAGACTGGAATTACTAGACCAATCAGAGTGAGGAATAAACCTGTGACCATGCAGTAGGTTAGGGCACCCGATGATCCTTTGAGCCGTTTCCAGAGGGCGGCGGTCATGCTGGGTTTGCTGCCTTTTTTCTGGAAGTCGGCACCGGGTTCAAAGGTAAGCACTACGCCGGTGTAGCCTTCGTCGAATTCTGTGGCGGTAACTTGGCGGGGACCGCTACCCGGATCGTTGATGTATGCTCGATCGGCTTTCAAGCCATCTACCACTATAAAGTGATTAAAATGCCAAAATACAATATATGGCGGCTTCAGTTCGGCTAGTTGAGACAGCTCTTTTTTGAAGCCTTTGGCTTCCATGCCATACATTTTGGCGGCTTTGACCATGTTGGAGGCTTTGCTGCCATCGCGGGATACGCCACAGTCGCGGCGTAAGTCGGTGAGGGGGACAATGCGGCCATGGTAGGCCAAGATGCTGCCTAGAGCGGCGGCTCCGCATTCCACGGCTTCCATTTGCAAAACTGTGGGGGTTTTGACCCGTTTGGTTTTGGGTAAGAGTTTTTTGGTGGCAATTGCCAGACTGACGGCGCTAGTCCAAACCACTGACTGACCTCAAAATTGGTAATACAAAAGTGATCGGGGCGCGTTCTTCGACTTTGACCCTCACGGTGGTGGTGGTGCCGGGGGTGATTTTGTTGGTGGGACCGGTGGAGGATGACCATTGATAGCCGCTGGGGGTGGCGGGGTCGAGGGTGAGCTGGGCGGAGACTTGAATTAAGCCTTCGCGTTTTTTAGAGAGGGCATCGGCGAGTTCGGCGTTGCCGATTTCGTGGGCGACGGTTTCGCTGGTGATGGGGAAGCGCGATACTTCGGTGACTTTGCCGACTACGCCGCCGAAGCGTTCGCGTTTGACGGTTTGAGGGGTGATTTGAATAGACATGCCGGGTTGGACTTTTTTGCCTTCGGCGACGGAGAAGTAGGTGATACCCACCAGGTCTTTGGTGGGGGTTTCGACTTCGATCGTGGCGATGCGACCTCCGGCGACTACTACTTGGCCGGGGCTTTGGGTGACTTCTAGTACTCTGCCGCTTTGTTGGCTAATAATTTGGCTGCTTTCACCAATTTGGGCTTCGATTTTGGCGATTTCTCGTTGGAGTTCGGCGACTAGGTTGCTGCGGCTGGTGGTGTCTTGGTAGTTTTGTTTAGATTGGTTAGCTTCGCGGCTGTTGAGGTCTTTGAGTTCGGTTTGCAGTTTGGCGATTTCGCTTTGGTTTTTGAGGTAGGCTTCTTGGGTGTTGGTGTCTTCGAGGGCGAGTTTTTGCAGTTCGGCTTGCAGTTTGGTGATTTCGTTTTGGTTGTTGGCATAGCGTTCTTCGCTGTCGTTTTCTTTGACTTCGATTTCCTTAAGCTGGGTGTTAAATTGGGCGATTTCTTCTTGCTTTTTTTGGTGTTCTTGGTCGGCGCGCAGGGATACTTCTTGGGTGATTACGCCTTGGGCATAGAGGCTTTTGAGTTTGCCCGATCGAGTTTGGAGAATAGGTAACTGACTGGTGGCGGTTTGGATTTGTTGTTTGAGGCTAACGCGCTGTTGTTGGAGGGCGGCGCGGCTTTTTTCTTTGAGGATGGGGGCGAGGTTTTGCAGGCCGACGATTTTTTGTTGAATTTGTTGGCGTTGTTGTTGGATAGATTGTTGGCTTTTGTTTTTGAGGATGGGGGAGAGGTTTTGCAGTTCTTGGATGCGGTTAGTGGCGTTTTGGCGCTGTTGGGCGATGGTTTGTTTTTCTTGGTCGATGCCTTTGAGTTGCAGGGTGCTGCTGGCTTGGTTTTGGCTGGTGAGTTCTTGAAGTTTGGTCTGTTGTTGTTGGAGTTGTTTGCGCAGTTCGGTTTGATCGATCGAGCCAATAACCTGTCCTTTTTTAACGATGTCGTTGGGTTTGATGGTGAGGGTGCTGAGTTGTCCGGCACTTTTGAGTTGGAGGAGGACGATGTTGCTGGGGTGGATGAGGATGCCTTGAGCTTCGACAGTTACGGGGATGCGACCAACAAAACTCCATGTTATGCCGGTGATAGTAATGAAGCCGATCGCAGCTAATGGTAATAGACTCTTGGGACTGATTACCTTCATTAGCTGGTCTAGTGCCTCTGGGGAGGAGAGTCGCTCTAGTGAATCATCACGAAAGATCTGGCGTTTCTTTAGCATAATGTATAACGAGAAAGATCGATAATTAATATAACTGCTGGAGAGCCTAATCAAAGAACTACTTTTGATATAACTTCTAATGCAATAGCCGTAGTAAGTTCTTTTGAATTGACACCTTCTCATTTATATCCAATCTGATTGGATCAATTTTGTAATGTGCCATCAGCCTTAATCCAACGATATCCAAACCAAAGATAGACTTTTGCTTGCAATGGAGTCATTGGCTCGTAAACCACTTTCGCATGATTTATTGTTCTTATCGCAGCACTTCTAAATTGAGGATATACAAAGCTAGCTCCCTGAGCAAAATTACTCGGCCATAATTCTGAATAAGATTTCTCCTCTACGTAACCAGGCCATTCTAAAATGCTTGATACTTTATCTTGGGCACAAATATTTTTCTTGCACATAAAGTCTAATAGTGCATTCCATCTACTAATGAACTTTGTCCCTTCATCGATATAGCACTCGATACCAATTTTAGTGTGAACAACATTTTCAATAGAAATATTAAATGCAAAAGAATCGACAAAATTTGATAATTCTTGTAATATTTCTTTTAAATCTTCTGCTGAGTCTACCCATCCGATCGACTCAAGGTATGGAATTATATCAAATACTTCAATACCTTTAATACATAATCTAACTGCCTTAGATTCAGAGGCTCTAGGTAACATAATACCAACTTGAAATACTTTGCCAGTAGCAGGCAAAAGCTCGAAGCATTGGGATATTTTTTCTCTTGTTTCTATTGAAATTCCGCCACCTAACAATGGATCAAGAACTTCTTCTATCATCCATTCATACATTGAAAAATCCGAAAATGGCTTAAAAGAAGCAATGTTTATTGGAGAAGGAGCAAAAAACAAACTTGGTTCTGGATAATCATTATTATTCTCACCTGTATCAAACTCTAGCCACATATTATCCAGATTTTCATAGACAACAGAATTCTTATCTATCCATTTTTTAATCAGTGTGTCAACTCTTTTCCAGAGAATGCTATTCGTTGCTAGTTCTGGCAATGAGTCAAAAGAACTTAAGAGATTATGTCTGCTTTTTTTGTTAAAGACAACCGATATATCAGTATTTTGTTGTTTCTCTGATAAGCGGCACTCAAATCCTACACCATCAATAACAGGCATCCCTGGAAGGAGCTTAGAAATATCACTAATTTCGTCTAAAGAATCTGGTCTGATTATCTTGTCACTAATAAAAGGATTGATAACCGGGAAAAAGTCTTTTAAGGATGTTTTCATTGTACAAAATTTATAATGGCAACTCTATTTAAACAAATAAGATTATAAAGACTGAACATCTTCATAAGTTTTTATAGGCAGACAGGCAAAGCTTCAATTTCCTCTGCTTTCTTACTTTGCTCGCAATCGCAGCGAAATTTCTGAATGTCAATATATCCAGAAGGTAATTCTGCATTTAGCAAAAAAGGTAAACAAGGCTCTTTTACAGCCAAGCTCAAAATCTGCCATTGATGCCCAGCATTACCTTGTTTTTCTGAAGCTGGGTGGTTAAGTTTTCAAGAGAGCTAAAGAAGCACAGTGCTGTTGAAATGTAGAGCTACAACCAACAAGGCGAGGCTGTAAATCCACAACAGACTGAGCTACACGATCAATGAAAGAATTAGCTTTTCCCTTTACTCTCCACAAAATTTCTCTTAAATTTTCATCAGATCAAGCAATGCGAACATGACTGAACCCCGAATCCATAAGATTAAAATATTCTTGATGATTAGGTTCAAAGTCTGAAAATAGCATTCCATAGAATGTCCACTCACCCACGAAACTGTCAATGCAGTAATCGCTAAAAATTTTATAAAAACCGAGACCAATTTCTTCTGCAAACTGAATGTTAGAATACAGAATTGCTGATTTGATATTTGTCTGTCGTAAACAAGACTTTAACAATCCAAGTGCAATTGATGGCCTTTTAATTGCAGCATAAGGCATTAGTGTTAAACATATTTCATTCATCTGTACTACCTAAATCCACAGTAATTTTAAGTTTATTTCTTGATTTTAATCCAGCCTACTACCTTGATAAAATATTTATCTATTATCTTAAAGCTGATTCCTTCTAGTCCTAATCAAGAAAGTAAGGGTGCATGTCACTTTCTGAACAGAAAAATCAGGCCGACCGACGAAGGCTAGTAGCACCAATGAAAAGTTAAGCCTGGTAAATTTTCTCTGTAGAAAGTGGCACGCACCCGGAGTACAAAATAATATTTATGCCAATACTTGAATATTGGGGATAATAAAACAAGAGAGTCTTTACACTGCTACTAAGAAAGTGATAAAATACGGCAAAAACTATTCTCTTCAAGTTTTATTGACTCTCTGTTTGGCTCTACCGAACCTGCTATGTAAAACTACGTTGGAAAATCTTGGAATCATTACAGCAAGCTAGTTTGAGCCAAATAAATCCAACAGTTTGGCTTTTTCGGTATCAAATCCTTTCCCAGCAAGGATTTAGGTCGAAATTAGCATAGCAAGTTCGGTAGAATCTCTTGTTTTTTTTTTGTAAACTCTTAGTCCCATCCTACACTTACTTTGATAAAAGGTCCTCCTCCTGCTACGGCTTCTAGTTCTGACTCAGATAACTGCGATGCATTGTCTGGATTTGGTGGTAACACAAAGTAGAGAAGGCTAGGATTCTCTTCAACGACTTTGATTTCGATATTATCAGGCAAATTAATTCCTTCTTTTTCTAAAGCTGATTTAGGGTTGCTAAGTAATTCTTGCTTGAAAGCTTCATTTTGCCAAGCTTTAATAATCAGACTCTGTTCAATTTCTTTTCTTGTCATGTTATTACTCATTGTTTTATTCCTCAAAATGTTGTTGATTTTTATAAGCAATATTAAGTTAAAACCATTTGCATTTGGTTACTTTATAATCGCTATTCATAATAAAGAATATACAGCTATTTCCTGTAATAAACAATATATTATATTTAGATCGATACTCTCTTTTTTTTAGCAAGTTAAATATTCAGGGCAAACGCAGCCAAATTTATATTAAAATCCTTGTTAAATAGTTGATAGCATTCAGAGAAGTTTTCAATGACTTGGCGATTGAACCAGTTTAGCTTTACTGCTAAAACTGCTATCATGCAAAATAGAGCACTTGTGCTATATTAAAATCTCGAAAGCGTTTTTTTGACAGGAATTTGATGCGTTTGCCCTGATACACACTTTCTTTCGGCAGCAATCTCATCGATCGCCTCCTGCTTAGTGATGCAAAAAACTTTTGTATCGCTTACTGAGAAAGGCTTTCGGATATAAAAACCCATAGATTTTCTCAACGAAAATACTGGGTTTTAGGTCGTCTAATAATTTAGAAAGCCCACAAATCCTCCCAGGAGCTGTTTTGCTGCCCTCTACTCAATGTCACCACAAATATACTTACTAATGATGTAACCATTACCCACAGCTATGCTTTCTTATTCGATGGATTCCCTCCATCCCTATTTTGTTGTTTAAACCCTTGGGTTTGACGATAACTTTGCCTATAATGCTGCACGAGTTTTCTCCCTATAATGCTCGCATTCTAATTCGTGTAATCGATATTCTGTTACGTAGGGGGCTAACACTGGCAAATCTACTATTTGGGCGTCTGTATTGCTGTGCATCTTCTCCCGTTAGCTCATGTCCATAAATATTACAGGCTTCTGGCTTCTCTTCGTGACACGCCGCGAACTCTTCTGAACTGTATAGCTTTTTTTCTCGTTTTTTCTTGAATCCTGCATTTTTAGAGGCTTCGGCTTGCTTTTCGCATGGCTGCAAATACGTTTTTAGATGGTGGAATTGAGGAGTTACGAGAGTTCTTATTTCAGCTCTTCAATCTTTTCTGTAGTTTGCTTCCGTTCTTCCAACAAAAACTTTAGCACCAAATACTCTCTGACGTTGATTCCCAATCTATTGCTGGGACTTTGATTCCATCCAAGTCGATTTCTTTACTCATGCACTTTAACTTACTTCATTTTGCCTGCTGTGATCTTTAATTTTTGTTAACCCCTCAGACACTTACCCCTAAAAAAGCTTTTTCGTAGCCAAATTTACTTTACACTAGTTAGAACCGCTATACTTGATCGAGCCTTTTTTTAACTCTAAAAAGCACTTTTAAATAAGTCACTTGATTACTCCATGCCGAACGGGGTAGTAAAAAAGGCAATCCAGTATCATCGCTTTTCTCCGTCTGGTAAGAGAACAAGAAGTTATTTTCTGCAGAATTTGAATTATTGCTCATTGGACGATTATTAGACGATAATAAATTTATATGGCTCTACCGAACCTACTATGTAAAACCACGTTAGAAAATCGTGGTATCATTGCAGCAAGCTAGTTTGATCCAAATAAATCTGACAGCTTGGCTTTTTCGGTATCAAACCCTTGTACAGTAAGAATTCAGGCCGAATTTAGCATAGCAAGTTCGGTAGAATCATTCATGTTAGTACTGGATTAAGCGAGGTCGTTTTGCTCTCAAAAGATTCAGTCTTTTTTATCCAATGTTCTGGCCATTGAATATATTCAGCTCTAAAGTGGAGTAAATCACTCGTGGGTAAAGACATATCAGCAGATTCTTCTATCAGCTCAAACTCTCCATTATCAAAAGGATTACCTTCAGCTCGACGTTTGAGAGTAAATCGCTCTCGCATACCACGTTCTGACTGAGCAAGAGCACGATGATGACAATAAGGGTTATTTCCGCGCTTATCAAAAAAAACATGAGCCGTCCAACTACAACCCCCTCGACAAAGATCCGCAAATTCACAAGTTTTGCAGAATCCCCACAAATGCTCTGTTCCTTGAGGAGTACCAGCACCAAGATTAAATCGAAGTTCTTCCGTCTCTTCAATAATAGTTCGTAGAGACAGATCACGGATGTTGCCTCCGGTATAAGCCGTGGTCGGCAGAGATGGGCAACCTTTGATTGCACCATCTGCTTCAATCCCGATACTAGATAACCCGGCTCCACAGCCCTGCCAAAAAGACCAAGCATCACCACCCCGCAACAACCGTTCATAGGGACCATAATAACCAATGTTGTTTCCGGCATGAACTTTGAGGCCATCTTCATTAGCCTGTTCCACAACACGGGCAATCATCGGGTACACATCAAGCAACTCATAGGGC
The DNA here is from genome assembly GCA_043721015.1 of Synechococcales cyanobacterium. Taxonomy (GTDB): domain Bacteria; phylum Cyanobacteriota; class Cyanobacteriia; order Cyanobacteriales; family Chamaesiphonaceae; genus JAAFHZ01. The sequence continues at coordinate 28,998 of JAYSRP010000159.1, forward strand.
TGTAGCAAAATCTCATTGTTATCAGCGGCATTCCCCATTGGCACAGTAAGCTGAATTTGCCACGCAAAAATTCCGGCTTCCTTAATGCGCTCATAAATTTGTGGAAACTCAGGAGCAGAAAGGCGATTAATTTGGGTATTACAGCCAAAAGAAATCCCTGCTTGCTTGAGATGACTCATAGTTTTGAAAGCCCATTGCCAAGATTCAGGTTTGCCGCGTAATCGATTATGAGTATCTTGCAGACCATCAACAGAAACAGAAACAACTTTAATACCAGCCTCTTTCATCCGCCGAGCCGTTTCGAGGGTAATACCATAACCACCCGTAGTCATACCGCAAACCATTCCAGCTTTAGTAATAGCACTAGCAATCTCTAGCCAATCGTCACGTAGAAATGCTTCACCGCCAATGAGAGTCACTTCCTGGATGCCCACAGCAGCGAGTTGTTGCACTAAATTCAGCGCTTCTGCTGTTGAGAGTTCTTCCGATCGAGCGTGGCCAGCACGAGAGCCACAATGCTGGCAGGCTAAATTACATTTAAGAGTTATTTCCCAAACAGCATAACTAATACGGCGGTAGCTCATGGCCAATTTTCCTTTAACTAAATCGGGGGAAAATAATGATATTTCCCCTCAGAAATTTCTTAACTTAATACAAACACATAGTATTATTTACTGGCAGATAAAGTAATATATATTAACTAAAAATAGTCTTGCAAAGGAGGGAGACCATAAATCTGCATTGAGTTACCTCGAAGCATAAATCCGCCCTGTACCGCCTCTAATTCACGCTCCCCAATTTCTCCTGAACTATCGTTCTCCAATAGCTCAGCAGTGTAGTCTTCTAATTCTTGCTGAGTAAAATCATATCCAGCAGCTTTAACTATATGGCTACATTCTTCCTTGCTGCTTACATTCCTGATTTGATCACGAAAAGCTTCGTCTTGAGACAGCTTTTCATAAAATGCTTCCACATGTTGAGTTGACATAATAAAACCCTCTTATGAAAATTCACTTAGTGGTGTAATAACTCCATACAACGGTCGTACAATCGGCTTCCCAATAAAGCCTTTTATACCGCCAACAATCGCTTCTAACTCCCTCTCATCAACAGATTGCAACTCTTGATTATCTAACATTTGAGCCGTATAATCTTCAAATTCTTGTTGAGTAAAGTCATATCCAGCAGCTTTGACTATACGGCGACAGTCTTCCTTACTTATCCCCTGAAGTTGAGCACTAAAAACCTCATCATTGGATAAACGATCATAAAACAATTCGACATTGTTGAGTGACATATAATAACTCCTAAAAGTACTATTAGTTAAGGTATGGTGGGTGACCGTAAGGAACCATCTGAACAGAACCTTGCATAAATTTAGAAACACCACCCAAGACCGCTTCTAACTCTTTCTCATCAAGAGCGTCAATGCAATCAATAGGTTCGTTGACATTCAGTAGCTGTGCAGTATAGTCTTCAAACTCAGAGTCAGTAAAGCTATAACCAGCCAACTGTACAATTTGCTTACACTCAGCCTTACTTGAAGTAGACTCCAACTGAACGTAAAAATCTTTATCAGATGAGAGTCTTTCATAAAAAGCTTTTACTTGTTCTATAGCCATAATAACCTCTTGGAAAATAAAACTAGCACAGAATATCCCTCTCGTAGGTCGAACCCAGTTTTAATAATACGACCTCTTAAAGATAGAATCATAAACCCACTTAATACTAAAGTATTATGGGCGGCATATCTTCTCCCCCTCTACGTATTACTATTGGTGATATATGCGGTGTCATCCCGGCTGTAACGTTATGCATCTCATCATCAGACAACCTGATATCACCATCTTCAACCACACTATCGATATTCTTATAAGGCTGATTTTCATTATTTCTAGGCTGATCGTTCATATCAAAACCTTCCTGAATTGGTAAATTTAGATTTTCTAGTATTACTACCCAATGTTATCTCAAAATATTTTGTAATGCACTGTACTTTTTTTCATGAATACTCTCTTTTTTATAGTTTTCGGATACCAACCCCTCTTTCACAGGAAGTAAAAACCAATCAAACCTAATTTTATCAAATTTTAGGAATAACAATTAAATGAAGTCATCAATTTAACTCTGATCTTTAATGGACGCAAAGCCAAAGTACTGGCAATTTAATAAATTTTATCAAATTCCCAACTTTACCATCTTCTAAAAGTATAAAAAGACTTAAAAAAGTAAATTATTGCGGTGTTAAAACATCCATCATTAATTCTGATGAATTATAATTATCCGTAACAACCTGTGGACAACGGAAACAGGCACCGATCCCTTCTTGTTGCCACCAACGACAATTACGGCGAATTGCACAAGGGGGTAGTTGATCAGCCACAACTGGTAACTGATCAACCATTCGCATTGCCAAACGACAATCTTGACCATCAAAGTGTTGACACCCCAGCTCTTCACAAGGAGCTGCCATCCGGAAAATTTCTTCCGGCATAACCTTACCCTGTAACTTTGATAGACTATCAAGAGATGACTGAGTTCGTTTTAAATAACTTACCTTTGGTACATCTGCTGTGCCACTAATGATTCCAAAAATCTGACTATTTTCCACATTTGCCCGAGTGCTAGGGCATAAAGAGAAATCGTTCCGCCCAAATTCATTCATTGCATTTCACCGTAATATAGATAGTTTATTTAGTTGTCTATTGAATTTTCTTACTAGGCATTTAATTTTGCTTTGTTTAGATGTATGGAGTGTCAGAGAAATTTATGTTGCAATTAACCATCTAACACTCCAAAAAGTTGAATTAAAATTACATCGGTTTTTGATGAAATCCAAATGTAGGAAGCCTTATGCCACCAGCAATATCATCCAATTCATCATTGAGCATTTCCTTCCTTGCTTCTGCTATTTCAACCGCATCATCTATAATTTCATCAATATCTTCAATGGGCTGATTACTCTTATCTTTTAAGTCATCATTCATGTTTACATGTACCTGATTTAATAAAGTTGATTAAAGCCTTGAAAATGGCATTCTATTAGCCTGAAACACAACGTATTCTCATGAATTGAATGCATTTTTTCTTGGCTTATTAAAATTAGTATAGCAAACATCATTTTCTAAATAGAAATATTAGAATTGACGAGTGACTATGCCTACAGCTCAGTGCAGAACTAATACATGTTATTTAGATTTATACAGAGAAGAATCCAAATGTGTGTCCGAACGGCATTCCACCAGCAACATCATCTAACTCGTCATCGCATAGCTCTTTTCTAGCTTCTGCTTTTTCGATAATATCATCTATATCCTCATCAATATCTTCGATCGGTTGATTTTCTTTATTCTTAGAATTATCTATCATATCTATATCCACCCAGTTTAATAAACGTGATTAAGAACATAGAAACAATATTATCGCAGCCCCTTTGAAAAACAATGTATTTTTTATAGATTGATACTACTCTTTTTTTTGATTACTAAGATTTATCAGCAATGGCCAACCAACAATTTTCAGGCTGAGCCTGTGATCCCAGGGTAAACGCATCGATTAAAATACCGGTGAAGCAGGCAATTACGTTGAATTGTTTTGGCACTGAAAAACATCTTAAAGCATTGCTATTAAGG
>JAYSRP010000160.1:0-14738 GCA_043721015.1 Synechococcales cyanobacterium
CAACTCCATTTTTATCTATACTGACAAACTTACCAGTACCCGCACTAGTAACTCCGCCAGTGGCAATACCTCCATAAGTGACATTACCATCAGAAATAAGATTAGGGCCATTAAACGGTGCTACAGCCTGCTGTACAAAAGCAGGTTCAGCAAAAGTCAGAGTTCCTCCACCAGCCTCTTTCACAAGACTTAATAGTGAATCATTACGAGTAGCAAAGTTACGATTTTCACCTGTTAAGAATACCTTACCTCCAGTCTGTAAGAAATTCAAATACAGTGATCGATCACCAGCAGTCAGAGCATACTGATTATCAAATCGAATATCTAAAACTTGATTAAAGCCACTCAAACTAGTGGGCACATCAGCAACCACAGTGGTCGTGATACCGGCTGTTTGCAAAATCCCAGTAAAGAAACTAGTAGTGAGGGCATCACTGCCTCTATTTACAATAAGAGTCTTGCCGCCAGGAGACAAGAAAGCCAGAGAATCTTGAATACTCAGAGTATTGCCTTTTTGATCATAAGTCGAAGATGTTACATTGCCCCTAGCATCAGTTTGCTCAATTACCAAATTGTCGCTATTACGCTTGACCTTAGGTAATAACCCAACTTCATCAGAAGAAGAAATTATCTGTCCTGCCTGATCAAGAATGCTCACAATTTTTTGTTTATTGGCATCTGTATAAGTACTAGAAACAGCCCCTAGTCTGGCGGCCACAGGTGCATTCAACGGATTGGCAGTTCTACCTGGCTCATACAAACCTTGAACCTGAACCGGATCAAATTTCAGCTCAGAGCCATCTTTACGAATCGATCGACTAGCCCGACCAGCAAAATCATAAAAAGTCTGCTCTAGATCACCGCGCTTATCAACCTCCGAAATCATATGATGACCAGCATCATACCCCCAGGTACGACTAGTACCGTCAGGATCAGTGATCTTAGTCAAATTACCATTGACATCATAAGTCAACCTAGTGCTACGACCAGCCGGATCAGTAATACTAGCAATTTTACTGCCGCTATAGGTAAAGACAGTCTCCAACCCTACCGGATCAACCATCTTGGTCAACAGGCGATTTTGATAGCTGTAAGTGGTTTCATTCCCCACCCGATCGCGCATTCCCGCCAACAGATTATCAGCATTAAAGGTATAGACCATCTGATCGGTCATCGTGCGCCGGAAAGTACCATCACCCAAACGCTCCAAAGTAGAGAAATCGCCGATCGGTGACTTATAAGTATTATCAGCATTCCTTTCAAACAACAGCTCACTACCATCACCATCAATAATAATTACCGAATTATCATTATTCACCACCAACTCCTGCAACCCAGCCAATCCCCAGCCGCTACCAAAAGCACTGTTGCTGGTGTTGATATGCAAAAACTTCCCTGCACTCATCGAAGTCGAACCACTAAACTGATTATTATTCAGCCGCATCAACCCAGTAGTCAGCTCATAGTCATAGCGACCCGAAGCCACATTGCGCAGGTCTGCTTGCAGAGCAGCATCCACCTTCCCATTACCACCAGGAATCGACCAGAAATTTTCACCCCCATTCAAACCATATTGGCCACCCGCAAAACCGGGCACCTCCAACCTAAAATCACCACGCTTCACCGTCAACTCCGCCGTCAGCCGCAAATTAGGATCAGACTGCACATTGTTGTAACCAAAGTGCAAAATCGGTCTGGCATCTGCCCGCTCCGAATCATAGCGCAGAGTCAAACCCCGACTAGCACCCAAAGAGCGATAGGCCGCCAAATTATGAGTCTCAATCACCGCCCCAGAATGCAGCTCCACTTCCGAAGTCCCCGGCACCTTGGCCTTACACTCATCACAGCCATCATCTGGGTTCCGATTGTCTCCATTAGGATCATTGGGAGTTGGTGGTGGCGGCGAAAAGAAGTGCCAGCTACTGTTCCGAATACCACCACTAATCGTATTAATCACCGCCCCATCGGCGCTTACTTGTCCTACACCCACCTTGTCAAAAAATCCAGTGAGAGGATTAATCGACCACAAATCCATCTGTGTCCCCGGTGCAAACCCTGCTTTATTCGGTAGACTGAGTGGTGCCGGAGTAGTGAAAACCATGTCTCCGGGCTGAATAGTTACCACCAAATCAGGACGTAGACCAGCAGGTAAAGCAGCCGGAGTGAGTTCGGTAGGTACGGTCGTAATACTCAGTTGGCCAGTGAACGGTTTATTTTCGGTAGTAAAGAGGCTGTTGGCTGCCACTACCACCGACGAGCCGGGGATAGCTGCACTAGTGACAGTTTGAGTAATTGTAGGATCAATAGTTTTGGCGTTGGTGATGTCGATCGCTGGTAAATAAATCGGTCGATCGATCACATTTCTCAGGTTCTGATATACCTCATGACCCAACAGCAGCGGCAGTTTTTCAGCAATTGATGGATACACCACACCATCGACCTGTTGACCGGGTTGAATAATCAAAGCTGCATCTGCCGATGGCAACTCTGGTAAAGTCAAAGTGAAAGCTCCAGTCGCATCTGTCACCGCAGAAATACTGCCAATCTTCACCACCACCCCAGCTAAAGAAGCTTGAGCCACATTTTGAATCACACCCGAAATCCGAGTGGTAGTAATTGGGTCAGCAACCACCGAGATGCTGAATTTTTTGGTAGTAACTTGATCGCCATCTCTAGCCACCAGCTTGAAATCATAGGTGCCAAGCTGAGCGGGCGTAGGCTTAAATGTCAAGGTGCCATCACTATCCAAATTCCCGGTAGGCAAAGGCTGCGAACTCTCTAAAGCAAAGATCGCATTTTTACCAAAAACATCTTTTGACTCTAATCTTAGCTGTCCTCCCGGCATCACGCTCAATTGCTGGATACTCGAAGAATCTACCGTAACCAGCAGTTGTTGCCCACCGCTGGTGTTACCAGCTACATCGGTAGTAACCACCGTTAAATCTTTGACCCCGTCAGTGAGCTGCACAGTGGTAATTTCCCATTGACTATTGATAGAATTGGCTTCGCCCAACTTTGTAGTACCATTAAATATTTCCACCCGAGCACCAGTCTCTGCCTGACCAACAATTATTGGCGTACTGCTGCTAGATTCAGAATTTTGACTACCTCTGACACTAGACTGGCTAATAGTTGGGCTAGTAACATCAAAAGTGAATTTTATATTTACTTCATCAATTAAATTACCAGATTTGTCTTCGGCTCTTAGATTGAGTTCGTAATTTCCATCAACTAACTGCTTGCCAAGTATTTGGGCTAGCTTCTCTCTACTAATAGCAAAGGCTCCATTTGCTTGCAGATCAGCAGAAATATCTACAAACGTGCCATCACCAAATCTAGCTTGCAGCTTGTTAATGTTGCCGACATTGTTGCTAAACAGGCCAGCAATATTAGAGTTGTTTGTGATACCATCGGAGCTGCTAATTCCAGTATCTTGAGCCAGCGCAGCAGCTAAGTTTAAATTTGCAAAATTAATCAATTCTTGCGCTGCTGCCCCACCGCGCCAATCTTTGCCAGCAGCAATTAATTGACCTAAACCTGTTGCTATCCCCGTAGCACCTTTAATTTTAATAACAATATCATTGTAGTCAGCATCAGTACCTTGATCGACTCTAATGTCTTCCCAACCAAAAGTGCTGTCAACTAACTGCCCAATCTGAGCCACACCATTAGGATTGGCAGCGGCGATCGAAAACAAAGGCCGTAAACTGCCACTGTTATCAGGGCGATCGAATACTTGCTGAACTGTCCCTTGAGGGATGATCAGCAGTGCTACTCGATCACCGGGATTAAAATTATAAGATTTTCTCCCAGCGTAATTTCCATCATTTTTATTACCCTCTCCCAACTCTCCATTAAATCTGGCTCCCTCGGTAGCATCATTAACTACCACGTAGCCCAAGGCAGAATTACTCAAAGCCCGACGAGTGGCCTCTTTGATATATTCAGCAGAGCCAGGGGTAAGGGCATCTAGTCCTTCTAAACTAAAAATCGCCATTTCACTGCGATAAGCACCCCCGTCGGCCAAGAAATCGATCAAAACTTTCCCACTGTTATCGACCAAGAAAATTCCCTGGTCAAGATCGGCGTGTTCTACCGCAATATTATTGCCATCAATATTTAAAATCCCGTGATCATCAGAGGATTGTAATGCTGCCAAAGCATCAGGTGTCATCGCTTTATTCTGTACCAGAGCAGCAAAAATTTCTCCCTCATCCCCCAGAGCATCCTGAGTATTTATTTGAGAATCTATATAGTGCCCCACCTCTTCTAGTAAAACATTGACTGCTTCTGGAGTGTTAGATCGCTGCGGATTAAGTAGATCTTGGGACAGATAAATAGTGTTATTACCAAAAGCTCCTTTGGCTTGTAGTTTATTTGTATTAATAATCTTGATATCTGGAACCACAGCCCCCGTGACCAAGTTATTGATTAGGCTGTGGCCTTGTTCTACATTCGCACCATAGCCGAAAGCCTGAGTTATTTTTGCGGCGAAGTCTGCCGATTCAGAAAATCCTTTTAGAGCTAGTCGTACTAACGGGACAAGATCATTATTAAGGTATTGGGTGGCAGTCGTATAAGATTCAGAGCCTAAGCTTGTAGCTGCTTCATTAGTTCCAAACGAATAAAGTTGCTGCGTTGGCTTATTCCAAGAAGAGAGCTGAAAAATATCTTGAGATAAAGAACTACCAGGAACATCTAAATAAGCATTTTCGGGCAGCAAATTACGACTGTTTGCAGAATTTAGGTTATCCATGTTTTTCTTCCTACTGATGAAAGCTCTAGTTAAGAGATTAAGCACAACCACTATTGCACTTAATTGATCATCAACCAGAATACAAGGATAAGCTCATCAAAAATGTAGCCTAGGACACAGACTATTCAGATAATTTACGCTTCCATTGACTTTTGTTGGCATTTCACTTTGGTAAGCAAAGCAACCAATGAGGTCTGTTTCTCTTAAGAAGTAGATATGGTAACAGATTGAGACTTGATAGAGTTGTTTGCCAGTATTGTAAGGATAAAAGATTTTCTTTGATTACAAATTGTGAATGTAAAAAACACATATTACGGATTGTCAATAAAGATGCTTTATTTAATCACATAGGTATCAAGTATTACAGTTTGCCCCAGCGAGTCAGGGGAAAGAACCGCCAAACGGCCTTGCCGATCAGGTTCTGCATGGGTAGGGTGCCCCAATAGCGAGAATCATTACTGTTATTGCGGTTGTCGCCCATCACGAAGATTTCATTGGCCGGGACTGTAATGTTGCTAATATCTTCAGGTTTAGGGGTGACGGTGACATAGGGTTCCATTAGGGCTACATCATTGCGGTAGACCCGACCATTTTTTACAGAAATCCGATCGCCCGGTAGCCCGATCGCCCGTTTGATAAAAGCTTGGTCTGCCTGATAGCCTTCTGCTTGTAGCTGGGGAGGCACGGCAAAGACCACGATGTCAGAATAAACTGGGGAATGGAGTTTATAAGAGATTTTTTCTACTACTAGTCGATCGCCCAGTTCTAAAGTAGGCAGCATCGAGGCCGAAGGAATGAAGCGGGGTTCGGCAACAAAGGTGCGAATTACCAGAGCTAAGATGACGGCAGCAATCAAGATTTTGAGGTTTTCGCCCCAGCTTTGCCAGAGCTTGGTGAGCAAAGGAGTCGGAGTTTTGGTGGAATTGGATGGTTCGGACATGGTGAGAGCAGAAAGATTCAATTCTTTTAGTATGGCATCATCTTTTGCTCACCAATGCTCCACAATACAAAACCGGCAGACCGACCAGCGTTCTAGTTCCCATTGCGGAGTGCAGGCAGTACATTGAGGGCATAACACCCGATTGGTCAAACTGTAATCTACTTGGTCGATGGTGAGAGTCGGTGGAGCCGGAAGCTGCCAGCGACCGGTGCTGAACCTAATATCGGTTAAGGGATCAGTGAGAGTGGCATTGAGAGTTTTGAGGATCGATCGACGTTGCCAAGTACAAAGATCGGCTAAGGCGGCGCTCTGGGTGGCCACTTGCAATACATCACCGCTGCGAGTGCGGGGATAAATCTGTTCGGTAGACTGAATTTGTAGGCTGGCCAGCACTCGAGGCCAAGCATCCATCACTTCTTGCCAAGCGCGAAAGGCATCCCAAGCGGGCTGTTGGGTGATATTGGTAATGACCTGATCGATCGAACTCCAAGACATAAGCTACCTATGAAATCATTTTAAACTGGCGCTTGGCATCTTTTTGCAGCTCAGCGGCGATCTTGAGTAATTCTTGACCGCTAGATAAGTATTCGTCATTATAGCAGGTAGTATAACGAGTTAATTCTTCGATCGCGTCGCTCAGCCGATTCAAACAGTGATAAAGATTAGCGGCAATCCCAGCTAGGTTAGCCGGATTAGGGAAAGAATGTAAGATTTTTTCGGCTTTCTTTAAATGGCGCTGGCAATCTAGTAAATAAGCCTCAAAGGCACCTAACAAATCATCATCAAAAGGATCTGCTGAGAGAGCTAACACTTGGCTTTTAAACGGCTTGATAATTGCTGTAACTGCCCGGTTGATGGGGGCATAAACTCCGTTGAGCCACTGTTCCATTTGGCTATCCACATCACTGCCCCGCTCACGGGAGCGTTTGCCAGGGCCTTTGCCGACTTTGACTTCTAGAGTCAAGGGCAGAGACTGTTGGAGCGATCGATCGTAGTCGCGCTTGCGGCCAGGATCATTTAGGACTTCGTAGGCAGCATTGATAGCCACCATCCGATTGATCGTGGCAGTAGCTGAACCATGGACATCTGGATGATGCTGTTTGGCTAGCTCCCGATAGGCGCGCTTAATTTCGCTGGCCGTGGCACGGGGAGTAACTTGGAGGGTTTGGTAATGGGTAGCCATCGATCGGGTTAGGGTTTCACTTCAGGGTCTTGAAATAGTGGCGTACTCAGGTAACGCTCGCCAAAACTAGGTTGAATCATCACGATCAGTTTTCCTTTGTTTTCGGGGCGTTTGGCTACTTGGATAGAGGCAAATAGCGCAGCACCAGTGGAGATTCCTGATAGCAGACCTTCTTCGCGGGCAAGTTTGCGGCCATATTCGATCGCCTCGGCATCACTCACTGTAATTACCTCATCGATCAGGTCTACGTTCAAAACCTGGGGTACAAAGCCCGCCCCAATTCCCTGAATTTTGTGTGGGCCAGGTCGGCCACCCGAAAGCACCGCGCTGTTCGTCGGCTCCACCGCAATCACTTTAAATCCGGGCTTCCGAGCTTTGAGTACCTCACCGATTCCGGTAATGGTGCCACCAGTACCAACTCCAGCCACCAAAATATCTACTTTACCTTCGGTATCTGTCCAAATTTCTTCGGCAGTAGTCAGGCGATGAATTTCGGGGTTAGCGGGGTTGCGAAATTGCTGCAACATATAGGCATGAGCTGTCTTGTCTACAATCTCTTGAGCGCGGCGAATACAGCCGCTCATACCTTCTGCGCCGGGAGTTAGCTCTAATTGCGCACCATAGGCTTTGAGCATGGCACGTCGCTCTAGGCTCATGGTTTCGGGCATGGTCAAAATCAAGGTATAGCCTTTAGCTGCTGCCACCATCGCCAAGGCAATACCGGTGTTGCCAGAAGTAGGCTCCACCAAAATAGTTTTGCCGGGAGTAATCAGCCCTTCTTTTTCGGCGGCTAAGATCATGTTGACCCCAATTCGATCTTTAACCGAGGCAGCCGGATTCATTCCTTCTAGCTTGATTAAGATCTCTGCCCCACAGCCAGCAGCTTGGGGGATACGCTGAAGACGAACCAGTGGCGTAGAGCCGATTAGTTCGGTGACATTATTGGCAATACGCATTGTTCTAAAACCTTGAGAAGTGAGTGCTTGTACTACTATAGACCGGAATCTGTCCAGATTATACCGCAAGCTTTCCGGATTGTTTTTGCCCAGGTTCTATATAACTTCTAGATAACTAAGGTGAATCGATCGAATTGTTTGCTAGGATGTCTAAAAGATACCTTGCACGGTTGGCCGAGCGGTTTAGGCAACGAGCTCATAATTCGTACCAGACAGGTTCAACTCCTGTACCGTGCATTTTTTTAAAAATAGGAATCTGGTGTGTACCTGGGCTTAAGGTTGAATAAATGCTACCTTGATTCCTAAGTTTTCCTTTTTTTCTATGCCACCCACCTCTAAAAAAGCTGCTCCCAAAGCACCAGCGAAATCTGTTCGCACCAAAACCACCACTCGCAAGCCTGCGGCTAAAAAAATAGCGACCCCCAATACCGCATCTGCTCCAGAGCCAACTTTGGCTTTGACCGACCTGCATTTGCGACTGGCGGGGTTAGAAAAAGAAAACGAGAAGCTGCTGAAGAAAATCAGTAAAAAACGCCAAGAACTAGACAAGTTTGTCGGTGATGTGGAAGAAGTTGGCCGTGAGATGATTACACGCGGCAGTGTATTTATGAGCCAGATCCAAGAATTGGATCAAGAAATTCATCAAATCTTTACCAAGATTTTTGAGACGCGCAAGATGGGTAAAAGTACTGCTGAAGCGGTAGAGCAGGTGTACTTTTCCTTACAAATGGGTCAAGTTATTAGCATCAACCCTAAGCACAGACCCAAGAGTTTTTTAGAAGAGATGTTGGGATTAGATCCCAATGCTAATAATGGTGCCGATGAAGATTTTGATGATTCGGAATCAGATAGTGAAACCAGGGGCAGGGGCTTTGGCAACTACTTTGATACAGAGGACGATGAACCAACAGAAAAAAAGGATCGAGAGGAAACCCGCAAAATTCGCCAAACTTTTCTGCGGTTAGCATCGGTGTTTCACCCTGATAAGCTGCCAGATGAATCGAAGAAGGCTGATTACGAAGAGGTGATGAAGGAAGTAAATGCTGCTTACCAACGCGGTGATTTGGCGCGGCTATTAGAAATTGAAAAGCAGTATGAAGTGGGTGAAATAATTGATTTCACCAACGCTGATGATTTGGCTTCGCGTTGTAAACAGCTCGATCGAGAGAATGAGCTGCTCAAAGAACAGCAGGTTTCAATCCAAAAAGAGATGCGCGAAATGAAGAAGAGCGAACCCGGTCAGATGTTGAAGGAGTATCAAAACTTGAAGAAGCAGGGAATAGAGCCGATCGAAGAACTAATGGCTGAAGCTGAGAACAATCTAGAAAATGTGCAAATCATCCGTGATTTTGTCCTGTCATTTTCCAATAAAGAAATTACAGTGGAAAAATTCAAGCGTGGTCCAGTGTTGAAACAAATTTATGATGACGACGATGACTTCTTTGATTTTGATGAAACTGAGATCATCAACTCCATCTTCCGATAGAATCAATAACCTACTATATAGTGTCAGTACCCACCATTTGCTTTTTAAACTGCTACAGATACCCATAAGCCCCTCGATAACTAACCATGAATAGACGCGACCTCTTTCTTACCGGTGCCGGATTTATCGCTACTACCGCGATCGCACCTTCCTTGGCTCAGGCCGCTCCCACAGGCAAAATAGTCGCTTTAGACAAAGGTTTGGTGGGCTACTATGCTGCTCCTAACTCCCGCAAAGCTGCTCCAGCAGTTATGGTGCTGATGGAAGCTTTTGGCTTGAATGACAATATTAAAGGCGTGTGCGATCGATTAGCACAAGCGGGCTATGCGGCCTTGGCTCCCGATTTTTATCACGGTCAAGTTTTTGCTTACAAAGATATTCAGTTGGCGATCGCTAAGCTCAAAACCTTGGATGACTCGGTGGTAATGGCCGAATTTGGCAAAGGACTAGATTTCTTGAAAACTCAAAAAGCTGTGGCTCAACAGGGCGTGGGTGTGACCGGGTTTTGTATGGGTGGCCGCTATACCTTTTTGGCTAACTCGGTACATGCCGATCAAGTGAAAGCAGCGGTATCTTTCTACGGTGGTGGTATTGCCGCTAAAGCCGATGTGGCGGGCAGACAGATGCTGCTTGATAAAGTGACCAAGATGCAGGCTCCGATCATGTTTATGTATGGCAGTGAAGACTCTTACATTATGGCGGAGGAGCATGAGCGGATTACGGCGGCGATGTCTAAGGCTAAGAAGCGCTATGCCGTCAATGTGTTTCCGGGAGCTGGGCATGGCTTTATGAGCGATCGACGAGAAAGCTACAACAAGCCTGCTGCCGAAGAAGCTTGGGCGATAACCCTGGCTTTCTTCGATCGGCATTTAGCCAAAAAGAAGGCATAATCTTCACCGTTTTTTCAGCTCTGCTCAAAATGTTAAATCAGACTTAGTTATCAAGCTCATTTCTAATCATCCAATTTAATACTGCAAGTAGCTTTTCGATTGGTGATAATGAATATTCATTTGGATCAAGAAAAACCAAGTTTTCATTCATCTGCAAAAAATGCCATAGCGATCCACTAGTGACGATGCCATACACATAATTGATCGGCTTTCCCTTAGCCTCGTTAAACTTCTTGGCCGCAACCATTTCAGCTATACACTGCCCCCAGCCGTCTTCCAACACACCCCTTTTAGCTTCTACCAACGCAAGAATAGGGGCATTCATCGTAAGCTGATCAGAAGATTTACTAATTAAGAAATCGCAAATTCCGTTCAATCCCTGCTCCTTATCAACATTGAATTCTTTACCTGAAAATATGCTGATCTCATCTTTCACCAGATCTCTTAGTTCTACAAGGATTGGAGCAATAATAAACTCCGATCGAGCTTTTTCAGATCCAACCATTTTTGTTAACGGTAAAGTTTTTAGTAATGTTTCTTTTAACCAGCTACTGGGGAATACTACTTCCAAATTGGGGATAAAAGATTTTGCTTTGAACACTAAGTTAAACTTTTCCCCAACTTCTTCAACTGTAAAATTGTTATATGGCACTATGGTAAATACTCCAAAATTTAATGTTTGATTTCGGCTATCAGCAGTACATCTTCATATTATGTTGTGAAAATGTACTGTTGCTACTCTATTCAGGGTACTCAATGACTCGATCAATAATTTTCTGGAAGTCATAATGCTAGAATAGAGTGGTCTATTTTTGGTTTCTAAGTCAGAGTGATGTATTGGTATTTATGAAGAAAAAGCACCTGGGCGTAAGGTTTATTTATCTGTTGGAACTGTGTTTTACCTGTCAGGCTGTACTATTTGTGTCGCCAGCTAAAGCATTAGATACAGATAAAGTCTGTGGATTATATGGTGTTTACAACGGCAAAGGGCGGTCAGTATACGATCGAACTCCTGTGGTTATCGACCTCACCAGCACTATCTTCGATCCACCAGTGACCAGAGATATTCAAGAGCAGAAATGTAAAAAAGCTTTAACTGATGCTGTTGAACAGCAGGCAGAACTCGATATCGACGATTGTCCATCCAAATCCCAGCCGCTGGTGGGCCTGATCACCTCCGAAGGCATAACTACGCAGGTCGTGAGAGCCAGAACCGTTTACAGCACTGGTATTGTCACGGCTACTGAATACAGAACAACACCAGTTTTAATTTGTGAGCCGAGTGGACTCAACCGCTGTAGGAATGTATATCGTCCAATACCTGTACCTTACCAAGTAGAGAAAAGAGTTTCCTCTTGCCGCCTGTCTTTTTAACTTTAGATGCCTGCTGGCATTGCCCAAATCACCTCTCCAAAATTTTCTTTCTTGCTCCCACTGGTGCAGGGATCGATCTAAGGTGTATCCTAGAAGACATACATCTTAAATTATCTTCACATGCAAGCAGAGTTTCAAGCCCCGTGGTGGCTGGCCAACGGCCTGACCATGACCATTAACACGGCCTTGAACACCAGTAGACAATGGCAAAAGCACACGATCGAACCCGAGCCAATCTACCGCGAACATATTTTTCAAGGAGCCGACAACGTCCCGATTTTTGGCATTGTGGCCATCCCCCCCAACCCGATCGGCACTTTAGTCGCCACTTATGGCATTACTGGCACTCTGCAAGACCAGTGGTTTTTACGGATCTTAGGCCGTAAAGCCTACGAAAAAGGACTAGCCGTCGTCCTGTTTGACTGGCGCGCTCACGGTCAAACCGCAATCCTGTCACCGGCTCTAACTTCTGATGGACTCTCAGAAGGCGAAGACTTCATTCGGATCGCCGCTCAATCGAAGGCTTTAGGCTGTCCGGCACCCTTTTGGCTCAGTGGATACTCATTGGGTGGCCAGTTGGCTCTCTGGGGGCTACGTCAAGCGACCAAGCTCTCAGCGGCTGTGGGCTTAGCAGCGGGCGAAATTGCTGGAGGCTTTGTGCTCTGTCCGGCATTGGAATCTCATCGCTCTCTCACCTATTTAGTAAATCACCCGATCAAAAGATTGTTAGAATGCCGCATTTCGGCGGCCTTGACCTCTCTAGCCTGGAAGCTGCACGCGGCTCATCCCGATCACATTGATCCTCGGGCGATCGAACGCGCCACCGATATTGAAGGCTTCGATCGAGAGCTAGTGATTCACAACCTAGGCTTTGCCACGGTGCAAGAATACTATTTGGCTACTAGTCCGCTGTATTTCTTAGAAGAGTTAGATCTACCAACTCTGATTATTTACGCCGCCGATGATCCGCTGTTTGATCCTACTCTGGCTCCGGAGTTAGAGTATATTTGCCAAGGCCAAAAGTCGATCGACTTAATGCTCACCAAAAACGGTGGGCACGTTGCCCATGTGAGCAGCAAAGCCTGTCAACTCCGTAACAAAGATAAAGATCCTTGGTGGGCGTGGAATCGTGCTTTAGAATGGGTGGGAAGTTTTTAGGAAATTCTTATGGGTATTGGCGAACAGTTCAATAAACTTACTGGCAAGACGCGCTATGTGGTTGCCCGGATTTTTGTGCATCTCTGTGGCGAAGAGGTGACTCCGGTATTAGGGGTCTTGAATCAGGCTGGTCGTCAGACCTTAGAAGCAGATGGCGATGTCACCATTGCCGGTGAATGTTTGGCCGAAGTTTGCCAGAACCTGCTGCAATATGAGCATTCTTGGCGATCGGCTGCCAATGAAGGGGAAGTAATGTGGAATGAAGGCGATGCAGGCGGCTTTGTAAACGAGCTGTTTACCGATTCTGCCCAGCGCTACCTGAGTGAGCCAGATCCCACCGCTAAAGCTGACCCCGAGTTGACTTTGGCTCCTACCCCTAACTTGGTAGTAATGATCACCGTGGCCTTTACCGGTGAAGATGAATCGATCGAGAACAATCTTTCCCAAGTTGCCCCGCTACGGGTTGCTCTGAAGAGCATCATTAACCTACACTACCAGAACCGCTTGGAAGCCGTGCAAGTGCATTTCTCCCCGGCGCAACTGGGCGACCAGCTCTCAGATGACCAGGTGCTGTATAACTTTCCTGAGCTGTTGCCCCTCTAAGGCATGACTAAAACCATAATTTTTGATTTTGATGGCACGTTGGCCGATTCGATGGAAACTCTGGTAGAAATTACCAATGAGTTAGCAGTAGAGTTTGGCTACCGTCCTATTACAACCCAACAAATTGATGACTGGCAAAAGCTAAGCTCTCGGCAGATTCTGAAAATGTCCGGGATTTCGGTGTGGCAAATTCCTTTTTTAATGCGCCGCTTGCGCTTGGCTTTCCGTCAAAAGACTGACCAAGTGAAATTATTTCCCGAGATTGTGCCGATGCTGCACTCTCTAAAGCGCGCTGGCTATAAAATTGGTATTGTTAGCTCCAACTCGGTCGAAAATATTTCGGCGGTGCTGCGCAAACATCATGTAGAACATTTGTTTAGCTTTATTGATTCTTCTTCAGTGTTTGGTAAAGGCCGAGCAATTCGAGCCAGTCTGCGCGCCAATTATATTCGCCGAGACGAAGCGATTTATGTGGGCGACGAAATCCGTGATATCAATGCCGCCAGAAAAGGTAAAATTCCTTCGATCGCCGTGACTTGGGGCTTTAACCATGCCGATACCCTTATTACTCATCAGCCAGATTATTTGATCAACAAGCCTCAGGAGATTTTGCAGTTGCTGGCGGGCTAGCTTAAGAACCGCTCTTGCAGTTCGGGGGTGGGCACCATGCAGGTTTCCCGACGGCCAAAGAGCAGAAACCGCTGGCGGGCAAATTCGCTGTAGGCCCAGTCTCGTAGGGGCTGAGGCAGGTTTTTGAAACCTGCCAAGAGCTGCCAGCCACCATCGAGTTTGCCCAAGACAGTCAGGACTGCATCACTTTTGGTGAAAACTCGATCGCCGTCAACCAGCATCAGAGTTTGAATATCGATCGGGTCTAGGCCATGCTGCCGATAGAGCTGCTGCCCGAGTTCAGACTGAATGGCAGCGAATTTGAAGATTTTTTGCCGATCGATCTCAAGTACCATCTGCACTGCTCCGTTACAGAAGTTGCAGACTCCATCAAACAAAATGAGATTTTGATACATCAGAATATATTCAGAATTTATGGGAATTGTGACACATTTCTTTTGTGCCGTGTCAGAAAGTGTCATAAGCCTACGACCAAGCAGCAAAAAAATAGCAGAGAATACCTAAATAGTCCAATAACTAACAATATATTATGTATAGCAGTGTAGTGGCTTTTAACTCTGGTCTCATCTTTGTTGCGCTCTTGGCGTTTGGCCTATTGCAATGGTTTCAGATTCCTGCCGGGAGTTTATGGGATTGGGCGATCGGCATTGGTATTTTTGAATGGGCGGTATTAATTGTGACGGTGCCCTGGAATATTTATTTTGCAGCCCAGTCTGTGCTGCAAACTGGTAAAGAGTCTCAGGCGAAGGGCATTATGGTAGA